>NZ_JBQCDN010000451.1:0-8885 GCF_051961175.1 Trinickia sp.
ATGAAGGCCGTGGACAAGTTCGAATATCGCCGTGGCTACAAGTTCTCGACGTACGCGACGTGGTGGATTCGCCAGGCCATTACGCGTTCGATCGCGGACCAGGCGCGCACGATCCGTATTCCGGTTCACATGATCGAAACGATCAACAAGATGAACCGCATCTCGCGGCAGATCCTGCAGGAAACCGGTCTCGAGCCGGATCCGGCAACGCTCGCCGAGAAGATGGAGATGCCGGAAGACAAGATCCGCAAGATCATGAAGATCGCGAAGGAGCCGATCTCCATGGAAACGCCGATCGGCGATGACGACGATTCGCACCTGGGCGATTTCATCGAGGATTCGAATACGGTGGCTCCGTCGGATGCCGCGTTGCACGCGAGCATGCGCGATGTCGTGAAGGACGTGCTCGATTCGTTGACGCCGCGCGAAGCGAAGGTGCTGCGCATGCGTTTCGGTATCGAAATGAGCACGGATCACACGCTCGAGGAAGTGGGCAAGCAGTTCGACGTGACGCGCGAGCGAATCCGTCAGATCGAGGCGAAGGCGCTGCGCAAGCTGCGTCACCCGAGCCGGTCGGATAAGCTGAAGTCGTTCCTGGAAGGGAATTGATCCGTCGGATCGGTTGAGTAGGGTGATAGGGCCCGGCTTGATGCCGGGCCTTTTTGTAGTGGCTGTACTCCATTCGCGATTATTGAGCTTTTGCCGTTTGCATGTGATGGCATTAGCCGATAGACTCGCAATCTTTCCGCGAAGCCCCGTCGATCGCGGATATCAATAGCGCCGCAAGTATCAGAACTTCAAAACTGTGGCGCGTGACGGGCCGGACGCCGTGCTGGTTGCAGGCAGCGGACTCATAATCCGCCTCCGAAAGGACACCGTGGGTTCGACTCCCACCCGGCCCACCATTCAAAGAGTTTCAGGGAAGTCCAAAGCGCTCGGTTTGGGGCATCTTTGTTGGTGCCCTGGAGGCGCGTATTGCTTCGCTTCTCGGCGTTTCCGAGGAGGGCTGTCTCATTCCGGGAAGACGGGCAACCTTATCCACCGATATCCGCTACCGCAGCGTTGGCGATCGAGACGAGGGTCGACCTCATCCAGGCAGGGGCCCGAACGGCCGATGAGGCCAAAGTTTTTTTGTCGCTGGCCGAAAGCCGACGCGCGGCAACCTGCACGACATCGGCTGCCCGCACGGGGCCGACATGGCGGAGAGCCTGCACGACCGTACCGGCGGCACTGCCGGGTGCGAT
Source organism: Trinickia sp. (assembly GCF_051961175.1). Classification (GTDB taxonomy): domain Bacteria; phylum Pseudomonadota; class Gammaproteobacteria; order Burkholderiales; family Burkholderiaceae; genus Trinickia. The sequence goes on from NZ_JBQCDN010000451.1 coordinate 1,245, forward strand.
CAAGTGCTTTGGCGAGGCGTGACGAAGATCGACAACGCGCTTTCCCAGCAGCGGATAGATGCCGAGTGCGAGCACCCGTATGACGCTAACACGTGGTCAATGTGCCGGCGCATGTCCGCCGCTATCCGCAGGCGGTGCGACCGTAAACGTAACGAGTTGCCGATCGAGCACGTGGTGCACCGGATCGGCCAGTTCGAGCTGGACCGTATGTGGCCCCGGAGCAAGACCTTGAACGACGACCGGTTCATTGGACACATGAACCCAGTGCCACGACGCGTTATCCACGGTCACATGTAGATGCCCGATACTCGGCTGCACCGCGACCGCCGCCTCCCCATATACCGGCAGCAACCGGATGTTCTGGGTATGGAACCGAATGATCGCCGCGTGTTGAACGACGGCCCCGTTTGGCGGCGCGTCGACGACAAGCCGCGGTGCGCCAGCCACATCGGTAGGTTGAGGCGATTGGTCCGCATGGACCGGCGATGCAATCAATAGCGCGACTGCGCACGACACGAGTCCGAGTTTGGCGATCGTCATGTTATTGTCCTAATCTAATGTAATCACAGATTACATTCGCGCTCGACGGGTGTCAACGGTGGACCGATACAGTAAGCTGATGCCATTTATCGCAGGAGGTCATTGTTGGTCCAAGCATCCCGCCCGTATCATCATGGCGCGCTAAAGGAGGCGTTGGTCGAAGCCGCGGTCGCGCTGATCGAAGAAGGCGGCATCGAGGCGGTTTCCGTACGGGAGGCAGCCAAGCGGGTCGGCGTATCGCCAGGCGCTCCGTTCCGCCATTTCGAGTCGAAGACTGCGTTGCTGACAGCGGTCGCGACCGAGGCGATGGCACGGCTTACCCGCCATATTGAACAGGCTCTCGCCGACGCGGCCGATGCAACGCCGCTGGAACAATATCGCGTGCTCGGTTATGCATTTCTCGCTTGGGCTTTCGGCAATCCCACCCATTTCGAAGTCATTTCCACGCGGGCGGTGATCGACTTCGAAGCCTCGGGGCTGTTGGCGGCCAACAATCGCATACGGGACCGCATGCTGCAGCTGTTAAAGGAAGCCGTTGCCAGGCGGGAAATCATGAGCGTTTCGGCCGAGGACGCGATGCTTGCAACACGCGCGCTGGCTTACGGCCTCGCACGGATGTATATCGACGGGCAGATGCCGAGCTGGGGTATCGAACCGCAGGCGGCCCTGCAAACGGCACGTCGGCTGCTGGATATGCAGATTGACGCGCTGCGCAGGCCACGACGCGGCGATTGAAACGCCGGGCACCGTTCTCGCTCGCGTTCGGCAGCCGTTGCCTCCCGGCGAAGCGCACGGCTTCCTCTTCATAGTCCGTCAGGGGCCCGACTCGAATGCCGGACGCGACGGGCCATACGTCGAGCAAGCCGAGCATGAATCTCTGCATCGCCCTACAGTCATCGAGTGCCTCGACGAATCACATCGCTTGCTGTACCGAAGCGGGCCGAATGGCGGCAGTGATCCGTGGCAAAAAAGGCAGCAGTGTCAAACCACGTACGCCCATGAAAATCAGTAGCGCGAGCCAGAGGCCATGATTGCCCCAAATGTCGACGAGTACCCAGGAGGCGCAGAAAAATAAGGCCCCGGAGATTGCCATGGTCTGCATGAGTTCGCGTGTCCGCGTGGCACCGATGAATACGCCGTCCAACAAAAATCCTCCCGCCGAAGCGACCGGCAACATCGCGACCCAGGGCAAGAACGTTCGCGCGGCCGCCCGCACTGCGGGTTGATCGGTCAGCTCGTTGATCACCCATGTGCCTGCGCACCCGTAGACCAACGCGAAACCGAAGGCACCCACCGCTGACCAGACCAGGTTCACTTTGACGGCTTCCCGGAATGCGGATTGATCGCGAGTCCCAATCGCCGCACCAACCAATGCCTCGGTCGCGTGAGCGAAGCCATCCAGCCCATAGGCCATGAAGGTCTGGAAGTTGAGCAGCACTGCATTGGCAGCGAGAACCGTATCGCCCTGCGTTGCGCCAAGGTGAGCAAACCAGGCAAACGAACTGAGCAGCAAGACCGTTCGCAAAAAAATGTCGCGGTTCATTCCCACGATCTTATTCAGCGATTTTGCGTCAGATACGGTGCGCCACGCCAGCGGAGGCAGCCCGCGCGGCCGCACATGCCAAAGCACCCCTATACCGAAGGCGAAGCCGATAACATCGGCGGTGGCTGTCGCCGCGCCGATTCCCGCGAGGCCCCAGCCAAATGCATAGACGTAGGTGACTACAGCCACCACGTTCACAGCATTGATCAACACCTGAGAAAGCAGCGCGATGCGCGGGCGTTGCGCACCCAGGAGGTAGCCGAGCACGACGTAGTTGCCGAGGGCGAACGGCGCCGAAAGAATGCGTGCATGGCAGTAGATGCGTGCATTGTGTTGCACGGCATCACTGCCGCCGATGAGCTGGACCACATGTCCAATCAATGGCGCTTGTACGACAAGAATCCCGCCGCCGATCGCGATGGCCAGCAGTAGCGCGCGCACGATATCGGCCCGCAACGCATCCATGTTACGAGCCCCAAACGCTTGGGCGACGAGTCCTGTCGTTCCCATGCGCAAGAAGCCGAAACTCCAGAACACGAAACTGAAGAAAAGACCACCGAGGGCGACGCCTCCCAGATCGGCGGCGCTGCCCAAATGGCCTGCAACCGCTGTATCGACGGCGCCGAGGATCGGTTGGGTGAGGTTCGCAAGAACGATCGGAATCGCCAGCATCAGCACGCGTCGATGCCAACCCCCTTCAGGCGGAAGCGCAGAATCAATGCTCAACTTTGCTCCCTGACACGCACAAGCTTCGGATCGTCACATCGATATCCTTGCCTCATTGGTTCATCAACGACAAACGTCGCATCGATGGACGATACCTGATCGGCAGGGTCTTAAAAAGATCCAAGATAATTTTCTGCATAAGGCCATTCAATGCGGCACGCTTTCCTCCGACGCTTGACTGCGGCAAGAACGCGCCGCGGCCAGCCAACGTTTTCTGGCTTTGAATGATCGGAGGAAGCGGGAGACGAACAAACCATAGCAGCCTGTATGCATATACAGTATCATCTGTTGTCGCGCTGTCGACGAGCGAGCAGCGTGCATGCTCGGTTGTTTCAGGAAAGCCGCCGAAGCGAAATGATCCGGTTCGCCTTGGATGTAGGAGATGAGATGTTGCGTGTTCTGTGTTTGATGTTGCTGGCAGGAGCTTCCGTCGCCCACGCAGGGGAACACTACCGCGAGGTGTGGAACCCGCCAGAGGCTGGGCACGTACAGCGCCCGCAGCACAAAGCTAGCCATAAGCCGGCGGCGGGCCGCCTGTCGGCAAAGCGTTCGACGAAAACGAAGCCCGCCCGCGTGAATACCTCCGTCGCAAAGCCGGCCAAGCGCGAGCATGCCGGCCGCGCAGTACGCATCCACGCTGGCGCGCGCGTGCAGAACCTACCGCCGCTGCGGGCACATAAGGGTAGTGTGCTGCGCGTCGACTCGAACGGCGCCAGGCCGGAGATCGTTCAATGATGGACGCAGAGATCTACAAAGGCTATGCGATTTGGGGGCACGCTATCCGGCAAGGCCACGTATATGCGGCCAGCGGCACCGTTACCCGCGATAGCAAGCTCGTTGAAACATCGGGCGTGTTGGGCAACTTCGAAAGCGAAGACGAGGCGCAGTTCGTCGGCCTCAATTGGTGCCGCGCCTGGGTGGACAGCCACGGCTGAGGGCAGCCGGATCTTACTCGTGAGCAGGCCTTTGCCCGTTCAGGTATCTCTGCGATGCGAGCCACGCCGGCAAACCGTAAGTCGTCAGGACGACGCTAGACGGCCGCAAACACCACCGCCCCTTGCCGGTTTACCTCGGTGAAGAACCGCATGAATCGGTACGTTTCCCCGTTGATGCTCAGTTCGTTGAGGCCGGACTCCGTGGATTCGAGAATGGCGTCGGCGAGGTTGTTCTGAATCACGCCGCACTTGGGCAGTTGCTCATCCAACACGGTTTCGTTGCCGACATAGAGCGTGCAGGTGCCGCTGCTTCGGCTTCTCACCATGACCAAGTGGCCGCCTTTATCCAGAGCAAGCTCCATGTACTCGCACAACGTTGCCATTGCTTCCACGCTTGATGCGAGCTGATGTCCAGACGTCGAGCCCATCGCGTCCCCCGGTTTTTTGAGCATCCGTTAGCCATCCTACTCCACCGGAGTCTCGTCGGGGGACGGTCGGCATCGAATACGGTGGTCGACCCGATGTGCATCGCTCCGATGACTCATATATGATGCGCAACCGCGCACGGGGCAAAAGCTGCAACGGGCGCGATTAGGCGGGTCGAGCCGTTTTAATGAAGCTGCTCGACCAGCGCGTCGGCGCCCTTGTCGATGCCGGTCTTGGCCGCACCCAACGATCCGAACGCCGCTACGAGGTTCATCAGATTCGGATATTGCTTCGACACGTATGCTTTCAGCAGGCGGCCGTTGCCGCTGTCATAGACTTCCACGGCATAGGAAACCGAGCCGCTGAATGCACCTTGTCCGCCGCGGACGGACTGCACGCCGTTATACAGATTGCCCGCAGATCAAAATGCATGAACTGTCCAACCAGCAGTTTAGTTTTCTCTGCACCGGTTAACGTCAACTTCACGCGCAGTGTGTTCGGCCCCGCCTGCCAGCACGGGCAGCGGAGTATTTTCTGCCTGCCGGGAATGACTGTCAACGCGAGATGTAGTTAATCGATCATATTTGAGCGATTAATCCCCATATCCCTCAATAATTGACTGTTAATGATGCCCTGACTTGCCGTCCTCGTCTACCACGACGAGGACCGGATAACCTGCCTGGCTTCGGTCATTCAACCACTTCACGCGGTTGGCGACGTCGACGATGGTCTCGTTCCAAATTGCAGTCGTGTTCGCAACGGCGTCGTTGTAGATGGCGGTCACGGCATCCATGTCCGCGGCGACAGCATCACGGATCAACATCGTTTCCTCACTTGGAAGTCATTTCCCATTAGGCGCACTTAAGTCTACTATGTTGCGCTTGTTCGCCGCTGATAGTCATTGCCAGCGTAGCGAAGTACTGCGACCTTATCCTTTCCATTTCAAACGACAAAAATATGAGCCACATTCCGCCCCAGAAATCGAATAGCAATAGCCATCTGCCGCTTGCGGATCATTCAGAGGATGTCGGCGTGGATCATATTGAGTGGTCTGAGCAGGATCGCGCGGGCCAAGGGCAAGCGGCGGCGATGAAGCCCGCCCTTCGGGGGGCAATCGCAATTGGCTGGATAGCTGTCGTGGTTGGTGTTATCGCGTCGTGGCGAGGGACCGAGGACGGCTGGATGGGGCCCGATAGCACCGGGAATTTTTTCGCGCTGTTGGGCGCTGGTGTAGTGGCTTTGGCGGCTGCTGTACTAGCGACGAGGGGCAAACAACGCGCGCAGGCGTTTTCTCTTTTTCTCGCAAGCGCTGTGCTCCTGGCTGCGCTGGTCATCATATTCCTGGCGCTCGGAGCGGCGTATGCCGCCATGGGGAGTGGCGGGTGACGAAGGTCGATGTGAACATCGGCGAGCATAAGGGGCGTTGAGCCGATGCCTCGGCCCTTTCAACTCGCCCTCAGCACCTTGCGATGGCCTTCACGCTTGGGCGGACAGCAGTCCTGTCCTTTTACCGCCTGCAAACATAGCCCGAGCTAATTCCGTTTGTGCGGTTTAGCTCACTCGTTAGAGATGGTTAAACTTTATATTCGGTTTGCGCTATCCTACGCGCTTTCCTTTTAAGGATTTATCGATGACCGAATCCGCCAGCTCGCCGTCTATCAGTGACAGCCGCCTGATCTCTCATTCGATGTCCGACGCAGTGACCGATGATGCATTGCGCGAGGCCGCCGCAGCACGCATTCGTGCCGCGGGCGATCTGCCCGGCGCGAGCGTCGATCGTCAGCTCGCGCTGCTGGACGCACTCGCGCAAACGGAACTTGGCCGTTTCCTGTTGCGTCACCGCGGTCTCGATGCGGCCTGGACGCAACGTCTCGTTTCGCACAAGCCGGGCAGCGCGGCGTCTGTCGCGTTGACCGGGATCGAAAAGGATCTTTACGAGCGGCTGCCGGCAACGTGTGCAACGCGCGAGCGCTATGGTATCTTCCGCCGCGAATTGCAGGCACTACTGCGTTCGGGGGCGACGCTCGCATCGGTGCCTTGCGGGTTAATGGGCGATCTGCTGTCGCTCGATTATCGTCAATACGACGATGTGTCGTTGATCGGGATCGATCTTGATGCGGCTGCACTCGCTCAAGTCAAGGCTCTGACTTCCGAACGCGAGCCGAACCCGCGGGTCACACTGTCATGTGAGGATGCCTGGGCGTTGTCGCTCGACGGCCGTGCCGACGTATTGACGAGCAACGGCCTGAACATCTACGAACCGGATGACGCGCGCGTGACGGATCTTTATCGGTCGTTCCTGCGCGCGCTCAAGCCGGGCGGCACCCTGGTGACGAGTTTTCTCACGCCTCCGCCCACGCTTTCGGCCGAATCGCCGTGGAACATGGAACGGGTCGATCCGGCCGCGCTCGCATTGCAATTCGTGCTGTTTGTCCGGATCGTCGACGTACGCTGGAGCGCGTTCCGCACTCACGAACAGACTCGCCGTCAATTGGAGGAGGCGGGTTTCGCAGAAATCCGTTTCGTTGACGATTCAGCCAGGATGTTCCCGACCGTCATCGCGAAGCGGCCGGGCTGAGCAAACGAGTAACCGAAGTCCACGTATCGCAGTGGGGCTGATGACGCCGCCATTCAGCGATATGTTTCGGCGACGTCCCCGCGATTTCGCCGTGACACGCTAGCCGGCTAGCCTTAGCCCGCTATCTTGGGAATGAAGCTGCCTGCGCGTTCCGTGCTGGCAGCTTTGACCGCTCGTTCCGCACACCAAGCGTTCCGGACTGCTGCCGCCACTCGTGCTGAGTCGGCGCGAAGCATCCGCGCTGGGCATGACGTCGAGCCCTCCCAGGACATCCGAAGATGAAAATCACCTTCAAGGAAGGTGGCGATTTTCAAGTCGAAAATCGTCGCGACGATCAAGCCCACAGTCATGAGGCAATAACCGCGAAGGCCGCTAGCCGTTACGGCGAGCAGCCTGTGTACTTCAGTGCGCTTAAGCACGGCAGTTTTTCGAATTTTGAGCACTCGCCGGACTACGACGTGTCAAAGTCGCAGATCAGAAAGAGTCTCGATACGCTGCGGCAATTCCTCGGCAGGAAGCAGAGCACCGAAAACCAGGTCGCATCGGCTCAGATCGACGAGTTCGGTAAGCGCGTAGAGTCGGGCTCGGGCGGCTTCTTTTCCACACGCGTCGCACTCGCGCATGGGAAGGGCAAGGAGTCCCTTGAACAACTTGCCTTCGGTATCGAGAACCCCGAAATCAAGGAGGAGGCACGCGAGGTTGTGCTCAGGAACCTTGCGCCGGAGTTGATCGTCTGCGCCGATGGCGCGATCGACCAGCTCGGCCGCCGAGCACGGGAACTCGATCTGCTGAGCGCGGGCGGATTGAAATTCAACGCCAGGTCTCAATGGGAAAGGATGCTGTCGCAGGCGATCCTCGACTTCACGCAGGAGCGCTTCGGGACGAGGCCGAAC
>NZ_JBQCDN010000452.1:0-2516 GCF_051961175.1 Trinickia sp.
TGTGGGCGCTCGTGCGCATCGTCGTCGTCTCCGTCGCGATTTTGCTGTGCGTGGCGTACCTGATCCTGTGGGAACGCAAGCTCATCGGCTGGATGCACGTGCGTCTCGGGCCGAACCGCGTCGGTCCCGCCGGCTTGCTGCAGCCGATCGCCGACGTGCTGAAGCTGCTGCTCAAGGAAGTGATTCAGCCGACGGCGGCCAATCGCTGGCTGTATCTGATCGCGCCGGTCATGACGGTGGTACCCGCGTTCGCGGTCTGGGCCGTTATCCCGTTCCAGGCCAAGGCTGTGCTCGGCGATATCAACGCCGGCTTGCTCTACGTGATCGCGATTTCGTCGATCGGCGTGTATGGCGTGATTCTCGCGGGCTGGGCGTCGAACTCGAAGTACGCGTTCCTCGGCGCGATGCGTGCCGCGGCGCAGATGGTGTCGTACGAAGTGTCGATGGGCTTCGCGCTCGTCGTCGTGCTGATGACCTCGGGCAGCCTGAACCTGTCGGCCATCGTCGGCTCGCAAATGCGCGGCTTCTTCGCCGATCACGGCATCACGTTCCTCTCGTGGAACTGGCTGCCGCTGCTGCCGGTGTTCGTCGTCTACTTCATCTCGGGCATCGCGGAAACGAACCGCCACCCGTTCGACGTGGTGGAAGGGGAGTCGGAAATCGTGGCCGGCCACATGATCGATTACTCGGGGATGGCGTTTGCGCTGTTCTTCCTCGCCGAGTACATCAACATGATCGTGATCTCGGCGCTGGCTGCAACGCTGTTCCTCGGCGGCTGGAGCGCGCCGTTCGGGTTCCTGTCGTTCATCCCGGGCATCGTCTGGCTCATGCTGAAGGTATTCCTTCTGTTGTCGGTGTTCATCTGGGCCCGCGCGACGTTCCCGCGCTACCGCTATGACCAGATCATGCGTCTGGGTTGGAAGATCTTCCTGCCCGTGTGCATTCTCTGGGTGGTCGTGGTCGGCTTCTGGATCATGTCGCCGCTGAACATCTGGAAATAAGGCGGAGCGAAATGAACGCTATTCAAAATTTCTTCAAGACGTTTTTCCTGACCGAACTGCTCAAAGGGCTGGCGCTGACGGGTAAGTACACGTTCAAGCGCAAGTTCACGGTGCAGTTCCCCGAGGAAAAGACGCCGCTGTCGCCGCGTTTTCGCGGTCTGCACGCGCTGCGCCGCTATGAAAACGGCGAAGAGCGCTGTATCGCCTGCAAGCTGTGCGAAGCGGTGTGTCCGGCATTGGCCATCACGATCGAGTCGGAAGTGCGCGCGGACAACACGCGCCGCACGACGCGCTACGACATCGATCTGACCAAGTGCATCTTCTGTGGCTTCTGCGAGGAAAGCTGTCCCGTCGATTCGATCGTCGAAACCAGCATCCTCGAGTATCACGGCGAAAAACGCGGCGACTTGTACTTCACGAAGGACATGTTGCTCGCGGTGGGCGATCGCTACGAAACGGAAATTGCCGCGGCGAAGGCGGCCGACGCGCCGTACCGTTGATAAGCATTGGGACGTACCTGCTCGACGCGTAGTCGAGGTGATGTGGCGGCTTCGCGCCGCCGCCTGGCGAGCGGTTTGCCGTGCGCCAGCCACCTCGACGCCCGATTGATGAGCTAACGATGAACCGGTAATCATGGAATTCACGACCGTACTGTTTTACATCTTCGCGCTGCTTCTGACAGTGTCGGGCCTGAAGGTGATCACGTCGCGCAACCCGGTTGGGTCGGCGCTGTTTCTCGTGCTCGCGTTCTTCAACGCGGCGGCGATCTGGATGCTGCTCGAAGCCGAATTCCTCGCGATTCTGCTCGTGCTGCTCTACGTCGGCGCGGTGATGGTGCTCTTCTTGTTCGTCGTGATGATGCTCGACATCAACCTCGACGTGCTGCGCCGCGATTTCAAGCGCTTCGTGCCGATGGCCTCGATCGTCGGCGCGATCATCGTCGTCGAGACGGCGCTGATCCTTGTGCACGGCTACGGCGGCACGACCACTCCGGTGCATGAAGTGACGACGGCGGCTGCCGGTGCCGCAGCGAGCGGCGCGGCTGCCGCGATGCCGAACACGTACCTGATCGGCAAGGTGATCTACACGGATTACGTGTTCGCGTTCGAAGTGGCCGGTCTCGTGCTGCTCGTGGCGATCATCGCGGCAATCGCGCTGACGGCGCGCAAGGGCAAGGACAGCAAGCGCCAGCGCGTCTCGGAACAAGTGAAGGTGCGCGCGAAGGATCGCGTGCGCGTCGTGAAGATGCCGGCCGAGGTGTCGACGTTGCCGGCCACCGCCGAAGGTGGGCCGGGCGAGCCGAACGCCAATGTCGGCGCAGGCAGCGTCGGCGCCAACCATTGAGCGTCGAGGAGAAAAACATGTTGACCCTGGCTCATTACCTCGTCCTCGGCGCGATCCTGTTTGCGATCGGCGTCGTCGGCATTTTCCTGAATCGTCGCAACGTCATCATCATCCTGATGGCGATCGAACTGATCTTGCTCGCGGTGAACACGAACTTCGTCGCGTTCTCGC
>NZ_JBQCDN010000453.1:0-4319 GCF_051961175.1 Trinickia sp.
ATCAATTCGACGGCAAAATCCCAGCGCGGATGCTCGAGACGGCCGGTTGTCGCCGTGTAGTCGTCGATGACATTGATGCCGCCGCAGAACGCTACGCGCTCATCGACGAGCGCGAGCTTGCGATGCGTGCGAGACAAGCCGAATCGGCCGAACACACCGAACCATCCCGCGTTATAGATGCGATGCTCGATGCCCGCCGCGATCCATTCGTCGAACAGGGCGAGGCGTCCTGTTCCCAAGCCGTCGGTAATCACGCGCACGCGCACACCGCGGCCGGCCGCGCGTAGGAGCGCATCGGACACTGCGCGGCCGACCTCGTCATCGCAAAAGATATACGTCTCGAGCATGACGCGCTCGCGTGCCGCATCGATATGGGCGATCAAAGCGTCGAAGTACGCGGCGCCGCTATTGAAGAGCCGGACCTGATTGTCGGCCGTGAAGGCCAACCGCCAGGCGCGGCGGCGCGACACCAGCGCGGCCCCGATACGCGCGAGCCGACGCGCGCCGCGGCCGCTCATGCTTCGCTTGGCGGCTGCGGCGAAACAGGTTCGGCCGAGGTTCTCACACGCAGCCGACGTGGCAATTGCAGGATTGCGTCGCGATTGGACGAGGAAAAGCAGCGCGCGGCCGCTTGCTCATAGGGCAACCATTGGTAAGCAGTGTGTTCGCGCGGCGCGAGTTGGACTTCCAACCGATAAGGCACCTCGAGCCCGAACCAATGCTCGACGTTGCGGGTCACGCCATCCGCGTAACGGTGCCGCCACACGGGATAGATTTCGTACTCGATGAGCTCGCCCCAATCGATGAGCGCATCGAACGGCACGAGCGGCCCGCCGACGATGATCCCCGTCTCCTCGGCCACTTCGCGAACGGCGGTTTCGACAAGCGGTTCGTCGATGCGGTCTTTCGACCCCGTCACCGATTGCCAGAACTCGGGGCGATCGGCGCGCTCGATGATGAGGACGTCGAGCGCGGGCGTGTAGATGACGACGAGGACCGACTCGGGAATCTTCGGCGGTTTTGGCATGGTGTTTCGATTCGATTCGATTGCGGTTTGTCCGTCAGCATAGCGCAGCCGATCACTGCTGGCGCGATCGATGAGCCGAGTGGCAAACGAGGGAAAGCGGTGGTTTCACGACCCACCCATTTTAAAACGGACCGTGCCTGTATTCGCCGGGAGGCGCCACAGGTTGTTCCGACGTGAGGAAACGCAATGGCTATTAAGCACGGCAGCGAAACGGAAAGCTCCGTTCGGGAGCGAATCACAGCCGGATTGAGCGCAGAAAAGCGAGAGATCCCGCAGTTCGCTGCAGAACTGTCGGGCGGTTCCCTTAACCAGTTCATTGTGCAGGCGGCACTTCGGGCAGCCGAGCAGGTAATCGAGCAGGAAGAGGCCATCCGACCCATCCGTTTGACGATGGAAGAATCGAAGCGCTTCTTCGCTCTGCTCGATGAGCCTCCGGAGCCCAATGAAGCGCTGCAGCGTGCGATGGCACGCTTCCGGAATAGATGAAACCTCAAACTACCCTCATCCAGTCCTAAATGTGCGCAATGCCGTCACGTCGCACACGATGATCTGTATGGTCCTGCTCTTGCCTGCGTCCGCTCAATCAACATGCCGCTGCTGGCCGGTTCGGGGTTGCACAACATTTTGCACGAGGCGACGTAGGAGGGAAACGCGCAGCGCACGCCGAAGGCGCGAGCCGGATCGCCTCACATCAAACCATCGTTTGGTGGAGTCAACAATCATCGTAAGGAGAGCTTTAGCTATGCCACGCATTGCCGAAGAAAAAGACGTTCAGCCCGATTCCGCCTCCGAGCCGAAGCATTTGTTTGCAACCATCGGCGCGTTGAGTGAGCTTGGCGGACGCATCACAAAGGCGACGGGAGGCTTGGCCGTTGCGGGTCTGACCGCCGCACGGGTTAGCGACGTGGTGACCTATGAGGATGGTAGCGAAGCTGCCATTACTGACGATGCAGGCGAATACGCCGTCGATAACGATAAGCCCATCGCTCTGGTCGGCAGCAGGCTCAGCAACGGCGACATCATCACGGATAGCCCTGAGCGCGACAGCATGGCCTCATCCACCGTGTTCATTGCCGTGAAGCGTTCGACCGAGAACGGCTGATGCGGAGGGGCGCATGATTCGATATTTTCTCGCGCAAGGCGACCGCGCCGGGAGCGCTGTGATCATCGAAGGACTGGATTCCGTTAGCTGCTCCAATCCGCCTCCGCGCGTACAAATCGCAACGCTTGGCATGGCAACGTACTGTTCCGCCTGCAACCAGAAGGGTTTCATTGCACCGAAGGGTCCGCGCTGGCCCGGCACCGGACCAAATGGTATGCGATGGGCACTGAGCGGCGATATCAACGTCTGCGCATGCAATCCGCCGCAGGTTTTCCATGCCGAACGTGGCATGTCGATGACGTTCGCCCCCGAAGAGGCGGCTGCTCTGGTCGCTCCTTACGCCAGCTCGCGCGGACAGGTGACACAGGACGACGACGAGGATCTCGAACATTATTTCGAGCTTGTTGACGCGAAGACCGGGGCTCTCGTCGAAGGGATGACCTATAAGCTATCGAGCGACGGTCAATGTCTGGTCGACAACGCGACGCTGGCAGGGGGGAGAACGCGCGCATACTCGTTGAAGGAGCATCCAAATCTGGCCTTCGTGGCATGGCGTGAGGGGGATGCGCGATGAGCGGCGAAATCAGCCAAGAAGTGCGATTGCTTGCCGCGATCGCTTACGGGGAAGCATCCACGGCCAACGACCCGCAGGAAATCGGGGGAATTGCCTTTGCCGTCGCAAATCGCTGTCGCGCATGGGGTGGGAAGACAGTATCCGAGTTGCGTGCCGCCGACCCGGACTACGCTTATGCATGGGATGGCTCCAACGCTCGATTCAACAAATTGATGCGCACCGCTGACAGTGAAATTGAACTTAATCTGGGGATGAGGCAGGCTGTCGATTGGGCCCAAAAGGCGTTGGCCAACGATGGGCCGGACCCGTCGAACGGTGCATTTTGGTGGGACGGGCTCGACTTCAAGACCCAGTATGAGAGCCGCCCAAAGGTGCGCGATGGGTTCAAGTGGGGCTCCCCATCTGACAACATTTTCGGCGTGCCGGAAAAACGGCGCGAGCGCATCGCACGATGGCAGGTCCGTAACAAAAAAACCGGGAAAGTTGTCGATGGCAGCGAACGCGGCCGCTACGATTCGGTATGGGTTTCGACAGCCGCTCACGGTAGCACGGTATTTTGGCTGTACAACCCAGATTACCTGAAGGCTACCGGCGCAAAGGCATACCGGTGAAATCTGTCGTGTTGCTGATAGCGGCTTTGACCACGCTGTCGGGCTGTGCCCATGCTGCCCAGTCTTACGACGACTACGATGTGTTCTACGCCGCCCAGCCGGGTGCGGTGTTCGGCGCCCCAATCAAGCAACCTGTCGAGCCTCTCAGGCTCTACTCATATGTCGGCGAGCAGGGTGTTCACATGGAGTTGCGATCCACCCTAGACGGCAAGGCCGTGCGCATCGAGGTTGCACGGAACCGCATAACGGTCAACGACAAAACCTACCGCTTTGCGCGTGCAACGACGTTTCCGGGCGAGTATGGAATAGACATTCATCCAGACAACGTTAACGTGTTTCTCGCGGCGAGGACGAGCAATCGCCCTTCCCTCCTGTGTATGGAAGGGTACGGCAGTGGCTCCGGAGAAGCTGGCCGACACCAGCAGATATTTCTATTGGTGAACCCTCTAGCTCGCAAGCCAACGTTTCTTCATCTACCAAGCTTGCTTTCATCATGCCGCGCCGTAGTAGCAACGAAGGACGGCAAGCTTGCATTTCCAAAGAATAGCTACCTGTTCGATGATGCAGAAGAATCCCGTGTTGGCTTGCTAGTGTCGTACTACACGTTTGAAAAGCAGCGCTTTGTCTCGGCCCCGGCCCCAAACCAACGCCGGCTTAGATTTACGCATCCAGAGATACCGTTTCAATTTTCGGTTGAGGGCACGGATGAAACGGCCGACCCTCATGGCTCCCGCTAGCCTACGCAGGCATGGCGTTACGCGCCGCTCTACGCGACGCGACCCTTTGCCCATTAAGCCTTCGGCTGCTCCGGCTGACGCAACCGAATATGCAGCTCGCGCAATTGCCGCTCGTCCACCGCGCTCGGCGCCTGCGTCAACAAACACTGCGCACGTTGCGTCTTCGGGAACGCGATCACGTCGCGAATCGAATCCGCGCCCGCCATCATCGTCACGATCCGATCAAGCCCGAACGCGATCCCACCATGCGGCGGCGCGCCGTATTGCA
>NZ_JBQCDN010000454.1:0-2395 GCF_051961175.1 Trinickia sp.
CGATCGTGATCGGCAAAGACGAAGAAGGAGAGGCGTAAATGGCGACAACGGAAAAGCAGGTGGAAACGACGGGCCTGGCCGGCTGGATCGACCGGCGGTTCCCGATGACGTCGACTTGGAAAGCGCACTTATCCGAGTACTACGCCCCGAAAAACTTCAACTTCTGGTACTTCTTCGGTTCGCTGGCGCTGCTCGTACTCGTGAACCAGATCGTCACGGGCATCTTCCTGACGATGAACTACAAGCCCGATTCGCAGCTCGCGTTCGCCTCGGTCGAGTACATCATGCGCGAGGTGCCGTGGGGCTGGCTGATCCGCTACATGCACTCCACGGGCGCGTCGATGTTCTTCGTCGTCGTCTATCTGCATATGTTTCGCGGGCTCATGTACGGCTCGTACCGCAAGCCGCGCGAACTCGTGTGGATCTTCGGCTGCGCAATCTTTTTGTGTTTGATGGCCGAAGCGTTCTTCGGCTACCTGCTGCCCTGGGGCCAGATGTCGTACTGGGGCGCGCAGGTGATCGTGAATTTGTTCTCGGCGATCCCGTTCGTCGGTCCCGATCTGTCGCTGTGGATCCGGGGCGATTACGTGGTGTCGGACATCACGTTGAACCGCTTCTTCGCGTTTCACGTGATCGCGATCCCGCTCGTGCTGCTCGGGCTCGTGTTTGTGCATATCGTGGCGCTGCACGAGGTGGGTTCGAACAATCCCGACGGCATCGAAATCAAGGCCAAGAAGGATGCGAACGGCAAGCCGCTCGACGGCATTCCGTTCCACCCATACTACTCGGTGCACGATTTCTTCGGCGTGTGCGTGTTCTTGATGGTGTTCGCGGCGATTCTGTTCTTCGCGCCCGAGATGGGCGGCTACTTCCTCGAATCGAACAACTTCATTCCGGCGAACCCGCTGCAAACGCCGCCCGAGATCGCCCCGGTTTGGTACTTCACGGCGTTCTACGCGATGCTGCGCGCGACCACCGATCCGTTCAAGATCGTGTTGATGATCGTGGTCGGGCTGCTGGGGCTCTTGGCGCTCTTGCGCGCGCGGGGCAAGTGGCGCGTCGGCTTGCCGGTGCTGGCCGTGCTGCTGGTTCTGTTCATGGCCTTCACGGAAGCGAAGTTCTGGGGTGTCGTGGTGATGGGCTCGGCGGTGGTGTCGCTGTTCTTCCTGCCTTGGCTCGATCGCAGCCCGGTGAAGTCGATTCGCTATCGGCCGTTCTTCCACAAGGTGTTCTACGCAATCTTCGTGCTGGCGTTCCTGACGCTGGCGTTTTTGGGGACGAAGCCGCCTTCGCCGGCGGCGACGCTGATCGCTCAGATCTGCGCGCTGATCTACTTCGCGTTCTTCCTGGGCATGCCGTTCTGGACCCGGCTGGGGACGTTCAAGCAGCCGCCCGAGCGGGTTCGGTACAAGCCCCATTAACCGCGAGCGAGGACAACACGTGATGAAGACATGGCTGAGTACTTGGCTGAATAAGCTCGCTCGCATCGGCGGCGCGAGCGTGGTGCTGACGATGGCGGTGGCGATGGGGCCGGTTCATGCGGACGAGGGTTTTCCGCTGGATCGTGCGCCGAATAACACGCATGACATCGCATCGTTGCAGCATGGCGCCCAATTGTTTGTAAACTACTGCTTGAATTGCCACAGCGCGAACCTCATGCGTTACAGCGCGCTCGAGCAGATCGGCATTTCCCAGAAGGAGATCGAGCAGAACCTGCTGTTCACGACCGACAAAGTGGGCAACCCGATGACGGTGGCGATGCGCCCGGCCGACGCGAAGGCGTGGTTCGGCGTGACGCCGCCCGATTTGTCGGTGGAGGCGAGGGCGCGCGGCAGCGACTGGCTGTACACGTATTTGCGCAGCTTCTACCGCGACGATACGCGGCCGACGGGGTGGAACAATATGGTGTTCCCCAACGTCGGCATGCCGAACGTGTTGTGGCAATTGCAGGGTGTACAGACAGCCAAATTCACGGACATGACGGATCCAGAAACGGGGGAGAAGACGCATCAGTTCGAGCGCTTCGAAAGCGTAAAACCGGGGACGATGTCGCGGGTAGATTATGATTCTGCCGTGGCGGACTTGGTTGCGTACCTGACTTGGATGTCCGAGCCGACCCAGCAGACGCGCCGGCAGCTTGGCGTGTTCGTGCTGATCTTCCTGGGCGTCCTGACGTTTTTCGCCTGGCGGCTCAATGCGGCGTATTGGAAAGACGTCAAATAAACACGCCGTAACACGGTGTGGGGCCGGCGCAAGGGAGGTTTCTCCGGCGCGCTGGCCCTTCAGCTTTTTGAGGAAACTTTAGACATGATGGTTTTGTATTCCGGCACAACTTGCCCGTTTTCCCAGCGTTGCCGGCTGGTGTTGTTCGAAAAGGGCATGGACTTCGAGATCC
>NZ_JBQCDN010000455.1:0-8476 GCF_051961175.1 Trinickia sp.
CGCAAAACCCCACTCCCCAAAGCACCCAAAACCCTGTACAATCTGCGGCTCTGCGGGCGTCGTATAATGGCCATTACCCTAGCTTCCCAAGCTAGAGACGTGGGTTCGATTCCCATCGCCCGCTCCACACACCATCCAGCCCTTTGATTCCACGGGCTTATGTGCGTGCCTCGGCTCGGAGAAGACACCGCGACCGGTTTGTTGGCCGCAGGTCAGTCCCTTACCCCACCGCTCAGGCAAGCCTGAACACCGAAACGGCATCCTTCAAGTTCTTCGCCTGCTCCTCCAGCGACTGCGCCGACGCCGCAGCCTGCTCAACAAGCGCCGCATTTTGCTGCGTCACTTCATCCATTTGACTGACCGCCTGGTTGACCTGCTCGATTCCGCGGCTTTGTTCCTCAGATGCCGTCGCAATCTCTCCGACGATATCCGACACCTGCTTGATCGCCTGCTTCACCTGCCCCATCGTCGCGCCGACGTCCGCCGCCTGCCTGGCGCCGTCCTGAATCATCGTCACCGATGACTCGATCAAGTCCTTGATCTCTCTGGCCGCAGCCGACGAGCGCTGCGAACGCCGCCCACGATTTTCTGCAGGCTGTGGGTCATCGCCTTCAACGCCGCCATCGGTGGCCCGATTTCATCGCGCGAGGGTCGCTTCGATACGCGCGGTCAGATCGCCCTGCACAACGCGTGTCGCCACCCGTACGGCTTGATTCATGGGGCGCGATACGATGCGTGAGAGCCGCATGGCAAGCGCAATGCCGATCGCAAGGTTGCCGACGAGCAGAAGAACAATCCAGTTGCGCGCCGACGTATAGGTCGTCGAAGCCGCCGCAGCAGATTGCAAGCCGCGCTCTTCATTCCGCTTTCGATCTCGACGAATCTTTAGCAAATTCATGAAATCAAATTGAATTGCGTAATTTCCTGGGCTCCACTAACACACGCAATCCTTCGCATTGCTTTCCCGAAAAATGAAAACAAACGAGAACATTCTTGTTTTGGCGTAAGGAAATCCCGAAACAACATCGATCCGATTCGACGAACGACTGAGGTGTGCGTCATACTCGCGCAGCCATCGGTAAGGAGATGCGGATGCGAGTAATAGCGGAGGAACCCTGGAGTTGGTTCCTGTTGGAGGAAGACGGAAAGCTATATCTGGACGTGCTGGTTGAAAACGGCGCCGTCTCATTCACCGTGACATCTGAGCTCATCTCGGAAGAGGCTGCGCGCTACGCCCAAGATGGCATCCGCTACCTGTCTGACCTGTCGAGCGCAATGCGCCACAAGGCATTGACGCGCCAATGGTCCGCGCCGCCGCTCCCCTCTAATTGGGCGGCGCGCTCAATCACCGCGATTCATGAGTGGCAAAAACGTCGCAACGGGTAAACACGTGAGGCGGCAATTTCGCCTCCCACCCCAAATTTCCCGCGCATTCAAGCCTCTCCGCCCTCCGCTAGAGTTGCTATACTCCCCTGCGCTCCCCTCGGAGAGCGTGCAAACGCCCGAGCCGCACACCCGCATCGTTCGCTCCATTCGAGCCCCACGAACCTGCGGGTCCCCGCCAGGATTCCGATCACACGCCCTTCGCTCGGCGCGTCATCCGGAGCCGGCAAGTTGCCTCTGACGACGTGAACCAGCCATGTCAGCGGAAAAACCATCGAACCGCGTTTTCTTACTGATCCTGATCGGCTTGCTGTCGATGTCGGCCGCTGCCTCGGCACAAACGCTGACCGACGAGTTGGCTCAGCGCAGCGGCATGAGCCCGGCGGAGGTCCTGACGCTGCTCGCGAACTGCGATGCGAACCGAACGAGCATGAAATTCTGCGCGTGGCGCGACGAACTCGCCGCCGAACGTACCCTGCGCCGGCTCATCGACGAAAAACGCGCCGCCTCACCCAAGTGCGGCGCCGCCCTCGCGCAAAAAGTCGCCACCTGGCAAAAGCGACGCGACGAAACATGCCAACAATCGGCCGAGCGCCAATGGACTGACGGGTCGATGCAATCCGCCGCGGTCGCCCTATGCGCAACGGATCGCACGAAACAACTGATGCAGTCGCTCGCGTCGAACACCTGCCAATAGCCTCGCCACCCATCTCGCCTATCGAGCGCTTGAAAAGTCGCGCGCCACCCTCCACTCTGTACACGTTCGCTTCGCCGCTTTTTGCCCGAATCGGCGCTTGCGCTGAGCCCGCGCGCCAGCTTTCAAGACAAACAACCGGAGCAATTCGAATCATCGAGGAATTTTCGGCGCGCACGGCTGTCGATACGAGGCTCGGCCAAACGACGAACAACCCTCGCCCCGGCCGCCCGCACACTTCTAACGCAATCGAAAACGATGGAACGGTATTTCATGTCACGTACGAGCGCCATTGGGCTGCTCGTCGATACGCGTCAAGCGCTCGCCGCCGACCTGCATGAAAAGCCGTCGCACGGCGGGCTCAGTAGCGAGCAAATGCTCCGTGACGTCGAACGCCTTTTGCTCGATGTGCGCGTCGGGCGAACCCGCGAGTTTCAACTCGAATTTCCGAGCCGCATCCACGTCATCGTCTCGGATTAACGCGGACACGCCGATCAACCCGCACTAGCGCCGACAAAGCGCCACCGTCCGCACGCGCGGGTACCCGGTTCGAATTTCACGCGCGGCCGCGTGCTCGCCGACATCGTCTACAATCTCGCCCACGACTCGACGCCGGCCACGCGCCGGCACGCATCCGACACGCAAGCCGCCCCGCCTTGGCGGCTTTTTCATATCGCCGGGTGCCGACGCCTTCGACTGCCAGATACCATGATTCACGATCCAAACGAACCGGGCCTGCCGCCCGATGCCCCCGGCAACACCGGCGACGCCAACGAATCCAACGAGAACGAGCACGACCTCACCGCGTCGTCCGCCGATGAATCGCCGCTCTTCCGGCGCCGCATCCGCAGCTTCGTCACGCGCGCCGGCCGTGTATCGACGGGCCAACGCCGCGCCATGGACGAACTGGGCCCGCGCTTCGTCGTCCCCTACTCGCCCGATCCCGTCAACTGGGATGCGCTATTTGGCCGGCAAGCCCCGCGGGTGCTCGAAATCGGCTTCGGCATGGGTGCGACCACGGCGGAGATCGCCGCCGCGCGGCCCGGTGACGATTTCATCGGCGTGGAAGTGCACGAACCGGGGGTGGGCGCGCTGCTCAAGCTCATCGGCGAAGCTGCGCTCACGAACATCCGGATCATTCAGCACGATGCGGTAGAAGTGCTCGAACACATGATCGAGCCGGGCACGCTCGACGGCGTGCACATTTTCTTCCCCGATCCGTGGCACAAGGCGCGGCATCACAAACGCCGGTTGATCCAGCCGCCGTTCGTCGCGCTACTGGCCTCGCGCCTCAAGCCCGGCGCCTATCTGCATTGCGCGACCGATTGGCAAAACTACGCCGAGCAAATGCTCGAAGTGCTCGGTGCCGATCCTTCGCTCGAAAACACGGCGCCCGACTACGCGCCGCGGCCCGACTACCGCCCCGTTACGAAATTCGAACGGCGCGGCTTGCGGCTCGGCCACGGCGTGTGGGATCTCGTCTTCAAGCGTCGTTAAGCGTCATCGGAAACACACCCCGCCGCGGGCGCCGCACAGGCCGGCGAGTGAGCGGGTTGTGGCAATCCGGCCGGGGCGCCGTGGCACGTTACGGTCAGGCGCCCCAGTTCACATCGCCGTAGCCGATGACGAGCACGATCATCCCGAACGCGATGCGATACCAGGCGAAGGCCGTGAAATCGTGGGTGGCCAAATAGCGCAGCAGCCAGCGCACGCAGATGAAGGCGCTCACGAATGCCGCCGCTGTGCCGGCCGTCAGGATATCCGCCATATCGACGAACGCCGAGCCCCGGTGTTTGATCAGTTCGTACAGCGTCGCCCCGCCGATAACGGGTATCGCCAGAAAAAACGAAAACTCCGTCGCCACGCGCCGCTCCACACCCAGCAGCATTGCGCCGATGATCGTCGAGCCGGAGCGCGACACGCCGGGAATCAACGCGCAGCATTGGGCGCACCCCACTTTGAGCGCATCGAGCGGACGCAATTCGTCGATCGTCCGAATACGCCCCGTTGCCCCGCCTGACCCGCGCTCCCGCGCCTGAGCCCAAAGGATGACGACGCCCCCCGCCACGAGCGCAAGCGCGACCGGCACCGGCGCGAACAGCGCCTCCTTGATCACCGCTTCGAAGCACAGCCCGAGCACCACGGCCGGGATTGTGGCGATGACGACGTTCAGCGCAAACCGGCGCTGGGTGTGATCGCCCCAGACGCCGGATGCCACGCGGCCGATGCGCCGCCGATATTCCCAGCACACGGCGAGGATGGCGCCGAACTGAATGACGACGTGGAATGTCTTGGCAGAATCGCCGCCGAAGTTCAGCAAGCTGCCGAAGACGATCAGGTGTCCCGTGCTGGAGACGGGAAGAAATTCGGTGAGTCCTTCGACGATGCCGAGAACCAATGCCTTACCGATCAGTAACCAGTCCATCGATGCCCTCTCTTCGATTCCAATGGCGCGAAGGGCCAGGCGATGGAGCGCGCGCAGCCACTCGCGGCCGCGCAGCCGTCATTTCTCGACGATCTGAACGCGTATGCCGTTTGTAAGGATCGTAATTGTACCGGGTTCGAAGTTCACACCGGCGAATTGCAGCTGCTCGGGCTTGAACGTATAGATCGGATAGCCATCGAGCCACTGTGCCGCGGCGAGCGCGCCGGCCGCCTCGATCTGCTGCCGGTAGGCGCGCGCCTGGCCATCCCCCCCGCCGCGCTCGACCGTGGGCGCGCGCAGGACGACGGAATGGCTGGGCGCGTCGTATTGGAGCTGGCTCGACAGCAGAAACGCGCCGTCGACGGGCTGCTGCAGAAACGGACTTTCGATATGCGCGTCGACATGAACCGTCACGCGGTCCGCACCGGGCTCGAATCCGACGACAGGATTCGTCAACGCCACCTGGAACAGCTGCGAAACGGTGTGCCGGTACGGAAACTTCCGGGCGACCGCCATCTGCACCTGATCGCGCGAAAACGTGTAGTGATCGGGGATGAACGGAAACGTCGGGCTGGCGCAGGCCGTGAGCGAGGTGCCCAGACCCGCGGCAACACTCGCGCAAGCGATCGCCGCGCAAGCCAAGCCCAACAACCGGCGCCGGCGGGGCGCGACGGCGTAAGTCATGCATAACCTCCTGGTTCTACCTCTACCTATTGCACCTGCCCGCTATTCTTACTCGAAGTAGGACAGTCCCAGCGCGCCTTTTACTTCTGATAACGTTTGTCCGGCCACCTCCCGAGCGCGCGTCGTGCCGCGGCGCAGGATTTCCAGCACTTGCGCCCGGTCGGCCTCGAATTCGTGTCGACGCGTACGGATCGGTTCGATGATCGCCTGCAGCCGTTCATTCAGCACGCGCTTGACGACGCTGTCGCCCAGCCCGCCGCGACGATAGTGCGCCTTCAGTTCGTCAACCTTCGCCGTATCGGGCTCGAACGCATCGAGGAATGCGAACACCACATTGCCCTCGACTTGGCCCGGGTCGCTCACGCGCAGGTGATTCGGGTCGGTGTACATCTCTTTCACCGCCTTCGAGATCTCATCGGGATTGGCGCCGAGCGTAATCGCGTTGCCCAACGATTTACTCATCTTCGCCTTGCCGTCGATGCCCGGCAGCCGCGGCGTCTGGGACAGCACGGCCGCACACTCCACGAGCACTTCGCGTTCGACGATGTGATTGAAGCGGCGCACGAGTTCGTTCGCCTGCTCGATCATCGGCAGCTGGTCGTCGCCTACCGGCACGTGCGTCGCCTTGAAAGCCGTGATGTCAGCCGCCTGGCTGACAGGGTAAGTCAGGAAGCCAGCGGGAATGTCGCGCTCGAAACCGCGCAATGCGATTTCCGCTTTGATCGTGGGATTGCGTTCGAGGCGGGACACCGATACCAGATTCAGCAGGTACTGCGACAACTCCGCGAGTTCAGGCACCTGCGACTGAATGAAGATAGTCGACTTCGCGGGGTCGATCCCGACGGCGAGGTAGTCGAGCGCCACTTCGAGTACGTTCTCCGTCACGCGCTGATGGCGGCCGACGTTATCGGTCATCGCCTGCGTATCGGCGAGCAGCAGGAACTGCGTCGCTTCGTGCTGCAATTGCACGCGTGCGCGCAGCGAACCAATGTAGTGTCCGAGGTGAAGCGGCCCCGTCGTGCGATCGCCCGTGAGGATAACGGGCTGTTGGGTGTTCGTCATGGTCAAGTGTTCTGATGTTCTGTGTTTTGATGTTCTGTGTTTTGATGTTCTGTGTTTTGATGTTCTGTGTTTTGAAAGCCGGGATCGTTGCCGGGCGACGTCTGTACTTCGACATACCCGAGCCAGCGCAGGGCCTGCTCGCGATTGTCGCCGCACATGACTTCGTCGGGCTGCAACGACGAACACACTGCAGGCCGATCCGGATGCCCGAAGATCTTGCAGCGCTCGTTTTCGTCGAGCTGCACGCAGCGCACGCCCGCGGGTTTCCCCAAAGGCATACGCGGAATGGGGCTGGAAATCGACGGCGCGATACAACACGCCCCGCAGCGGTCACGGCATTGCATGGTAGAGCCAATCAACAGGGATGAAGAGGGACGGCACCGGCCCGGCGGCTGGCGCAAAAACGCCTGGCCCGCGCTGGACGGCGCACCCGGGATCGGATAAGCGGCACGTACCTTGGTAAAGTAGATGCTTCGCCCGAGATTTTAGAGGATCCCAGCATGCGCGGTACGCGCGCCATTTCCGCGGTGCAAAAGCTCAAGGAGCGCACCGGCAATCCCCATTACGCGGCCATCGGCATGCCCGGCGGGCTGTTTCGTCTGGTGGATCGTGCCACCGGCATCGAGTTGCCGCTCTCGGAGCCCCTGCCGCTGGACGCCTTCGTCACGTTCGTCGATGCCATCTCGCCCGCCAAGCCCAAGCGGGTCAGCAAGCTCGATGCAGCGTTCGAGGCGCAGATCAAGCGCAGCAAACGCTGAGGGCTCGGATCCCGCACTCGGTTTGGTACAATCCCGAGGTTTCTTTCCGTCGTACCGAACCGCTACGTCCAAGTCCGCCAAGTCGCCATGAACATCGAGCAAGCCCGTTTCAACATGATCGAACAACAAATTCGCCCCTGGGACGTGCTGGACCAGGACGTGCTGAATCTGCTGTCGATCGTCAAGCGCGAAAACTTCGTCCCCGCCGTCTACCGCGAGATGGCTTTCGCCGATCTCGAAGTACCGTTGCCCACGGGCGAGCATATGCTCTTCCCGCGCGTCGAAGCGCGCATCATGCAAGAGCTGGCCGTGAAGAAGCACGAAAGCGTGCTCGAAATCGGTGCGGGCTCCGGCTACATGGCCGCCCTTCTGGCGCACCGCGCCCGTCACGTACTGACGATCGACATCAAGCCGGAACTCGTCGAACTCGCCAAGCGCAACCTCGCCGAGAACGGCGTGACGAACGCTGAAGCGGCACTCGGTGACGGCGCCCGCGGCTGGCCCGCAGCGGCGCCCTATGACGTCATCTGCGTATCGGGCGGCCTGCCCGTGCTGCCGCAGGAAATGCTCGAGCAATTGAAGATCGGCGGCCGCCTTGCTGCGTTCGTCGGTACGGCACCCGTCATGAAGGCGCAAGTCATTACGCGTATCGACGAAAAGCAATTCCGCGTGGCCGACGTCTTCGAAACCTACGTCGAACCGCTCGCGAACGCCGTCCAGCCGCCGCGCTTCAAGTTCTAAGCATTCCTCCCGCAGCCGGCGCAGCCATTCAGGCCGCGCCGGCCTGACATCGAACCGCCCTTCCGATCGATTGCCCATCATGCAAAACCTGACCGCACCCGCACTCGCCGAATGGCTGGCCGATACGTCGCGCCCCGCCCCCGTCCTGCTCGATGTCCGTGAGCCCTGGGAAGTCGCCACCGCGCATATCGCCGGATCCGTGGACATTCCGATGCGCGATATCCCGGCCCGCAGCGAGGAACTCGACGACGAAGCGCAGATCGTCTGCATCTGCCATCACGGCGCACGCAGCGCCAACGTGGCGATGTTTCTCGAAGGACGCGGCTTCAAGCACATCTTCAATCTCCAAGGCGGGATCGACGCGTGGTCGCGTCAGGTCGATGCAAAGGTACCGCTTTATTGAGCGTTGATCTTTAGTCTTTGATCGCCGATCTTCGATCGCTGCGATCCGCTCGAAAGGCCGCCGGCCCCGATTCACGGGCCGGCGTTTTTTTTGGGGCAACGCAATCACCAATATCGCGCGTCGCGCTCGCGTTCAGCGCGCGGCGCACCATGTTGATCCCTGTTCGTCTCCGGCGCTGACCGGTTCGATCGCGCCAACCGCCGCACCAGCCGCATTCGGCCTCCCGCAGCTTCGATTGGCATACCCCTTGCGTTACACGCACGTCCGCGGGGGGGGCACCCCACGCGCCGTCGGGGGCGGGCGCCCGGCCCGGCCCAAAACGCCAT
>NZ_JBQCDN010000456.1:0-2655 GCF_051961175.1 Trinickia sp.
ATTTCATGCGCCGCACCGCCGAAATTTCGGTCGGTCCGGTCAAAGTGCTGAAGTACAGCGAATTCACGCGCAATCTGCCGATTCCGACGAACCTGAACCTCGTTCACGTGAAGCCGCTGCGCGGCACGTCGCTGTTCGTGTTCGATCCGAATCTCGTGTTCTTCGTCGTCGACAATCTGTTCGGCGGCGACGGCCGGTTCCATACGCGCGTCGAAGGGCGCGACTTCACGGCCACCGAGCAACGGATCATTTCCAAGCTGCTGAACCTCGTGTTCGATCACTACACGACGGCCTGGAAGAGCGTGCGGCCGTTGCAGTTCGAATACATGCGTTCGGAGATGCACACGCAGTTCGCCAACGTCGCGACACCGAACGAAATCGTGATCGTCACGCAGTTTTCGATCGAATTCGGCCCGACCGGCGGCACGCTGCACATCTGCATGCCGTACTCGATGATCGAGCCGATCCGCGACGTGCTGACTTCGCCGATCCAGGGCGAAGCGCTCGAAGTCGATCGCCGCTGGGTTCGCGTCCTCTCGAAACAAGTGCAGGCGGCCGAGGTCGAGCTGACAGCCGACCTGGCCCAAATTCCGGTCACGTTCGAGGACATCCTGAACATGCGCGCGGGCGATGTGCTGCCGATCAACATCCCCGAAAACATCGTCGCGAAAGTCGACGGCGTGCCCGTCATGGAATGCGGCTACGGAATTTTCAACGGTCAATATGCGTTGCGCGTGCAAAAAATGATCAGCGCAGCGGAAAACACGATTAAGGAAACGGACTATGAGTGACCTGAACGCCACGCCGGGTGAAGGCTCGGCCCAACTCGACGCGCAGATGGCCGCCATGGCCGGCGAAACCGCGAAGCCCGCCCCGACGATGGCGGCCGACGACGAAGCCAGTCTCGACGATTGGGCTGCCGCGCTGGCCGAGCAGAACACGAACCCGGCACCGGCGCCTGCCGCGGCCGGCGTGTTCCAGCCGCTGTCGAAAGTCGAGCCGACCACGACACGCAACGACATCGACATGATCCTGGACATCCCGGTCCAGATGACGGTCGAGCTGGGGCGCACGAAAATTGCGATCCGCAATTTGCTGCAACTTGCGCAAGGTTCCGTCGTCGAACTCGACGGAATGGCCGGCGAGCCGATGGATGTGCTCGTAAACGGCTGTTTGATTGCTCAAGGCGAAGTCGTCGTGGTCAACGACAAGTTCGGCATCCGGCTGACCGACATCATTACGCCGGCCGAACGCATTCGAAAACTGAACCGTTGATGAAATCACGCTTGCAGCGTGCGCCGCACAGGCGGCGCATGGCGGCAATCCACGCGGCCCTGGCGGTAGCGACCGCCACCGCATCGGCGGCACTCTCGCCCGCGGCAGCGGCGGCCGATATGAACGCAGTCAACAACGCCGCGAAAATCGCATCGAGCGTCGGCGCCGGCACGGCTGTGCCGTCCCTCGGCGTCGGCGCCGTGCTGCAAACGCTCGTCGGCCTGGCTGTCGTCATCGGGCTCGTGTTTGCCTGCGCCTGGCTCGCCCGTCGCCTCGGCCTTCAGCCTTCGGCGCGCGGCCAGCTCGTACGCACGGTCGGCGGGGTATCGCTCGGCGGCAAGGAGCGCGTGGCTGTCGTTGAAATCGGCGATACCTGGCTCGTGCTCGGCGCGTCTACCGGCAGCGTGCGGCTGCTCCATACCATGCCCGCGCCGACAGGCGACGCCGCCGGCACGCCCGGCGGCCCCGGCAGCGCCGAAGCCGCCGACGGCACCCTGCCCGGCACATTCGGCTCGCGCTTTCGCGACGCGCTCGCGGGCGAGGCAAAAAAACGGTTTTCTCGGCCTGCGGGCGGAGGCAAGTAGATGTCGTCCAGCGTTATCGTGCGGTTCGCGCGCGCCGCGGCCCCCGCATTGCCCTTTCTGATTTTCTCGCTGTTGCCGACGCTTTCGCATGCGCAGACGGCGCCCGCGGGGCTGCCGGCCTTTAACACGAGCCCTGGCCCGAACGGCGGCACCACGTACTCGCTGAGCGTGCAGACGATGCTGCTGCTCACGATGCTGACGTTTCTGCCGGCGATGGTGCTGATGATGACGAGCTTCACGCGCATCATCATCGTGCTTTCGCTGCTGCGCCAGGCGCTGGGCACGTCGACGACGCCGCCCAATCAGGTGCTCGTCGGCCTGGCCTTGTTCCTGACGCTGTTCGTCATGTCGCCCGTCATCGACAAGGCTTACACGGACGGCTACAAGCCGTTCGCCGACGGCACCATTCCGATGGAGACGGCCGTCACACGCGGCGTGGCCCCGTTCAAGCAGTTCATGCTGAAGCAAACGCGCGAATCGGATCTTGCGCTGTTCGCGAAGATCTCGCACTCGCCGCCGCTGCAAGGGCCGGAAGACGTCCCGCTGCCGCTGCTCGTGCCCGCGTTCGTCACCAGCGAGCTGAAGACGGCCTTTCAAATCGGCTTCACGATCTTCATTCCGTTTCTCATCATCGACATGGTCGTGGCCAGCGTCTTGATGTCGATGGGGATGATGATGGTGTCGCCCGTGACGATTTCTCTGCCGTTCAAGCTCATGCTGTTCGTCCTCGTTGACGGCTGGCAGCTGCTGATCGGCTCGCTCGCGCAAAGCTTCGTCTGAGCCGGCTTAACGGCTT
>NZ_JBQCDN010000457.1:0-11439 GCF_051961175.1 Trinickia sp.
CGACACGGCTTGCGAAATCGATCGCGTCTTCCGACTCGGGCATCGGCGATACATCGTGCAGCCGATTGACGAATTCGTCGTCGAGATTGCCCGCCACCGTGCGAATCGAAACGACATCGGTACGGCGCGCCGCGATCAGCACGGCAACGGCTCCGCCGCCCGAGTAACCTACCAGCTCGACGGGCTGTCCGGGGGTGAGCGCGGCAAAGTGGCTGACAGCCGTATTCATCGACTCGATCACGTCTGCCGCGAAACGCTTGCCCGTCCAGTAAGGAATGGCGCAGTGCGGGTTCATCGTCATCGGCGTGAACTGGCAGGGCCGGGCTAAATAAACGACGTTGGGCGAGAGGTCCTTCGCGGCGAGTGCGAGCCCCATGGCTTCGCGCGGCGTGGGGTCAAGCGCCGGCTCGGTGCGCGAGAGCCAGGCGACACCATCGCCTTCGATGTACACGCGTAGTGGTTTGCGAGGCTGCGAGACGCGTGAAAACGCTGTCAGCACGAACGGGCCGGCATCCACGAGCTGGCGGTGCAGGTGAGCGGGTTCGGCCAGCGCATCGGCATGCGCGTCGGGATCGAGCGCGGCGCATCCTGACAGCGTGCCCAGCAGCGAAAGCAGCACGAACGCCGCCAAGACCGCCCGCGAGCCAAGCCCCCGACGCTCGGGCACGACTGCCGTTCCGCCATCCGCGATAGGACGCGACAAACGCGACAAACCGCCGTGGCGACCCATGCCGTGCGGCAATCTCAATGAACCGCCCATTGCTTGAGTTCGGCGGCCATGCGCGAGACGACGCCGGTCCAGTCCGTGCGCAGGTCCTGACGAAACAAGTGCATCCGCGGATACCACGGCGTATCCGTCCGCTCCAGCAGCCAGCGCCAGTCGGGGACCTTCGGCAGCATGACCCATACGGGCCGCCCCACCGCGCCCGCGAGGTGGACAGGAGAAGAGTCCACCGAAATCAGCAGATCGGCAACGCAAAGGATCGCCGCCGTGTCCTCGAAATCGTCGATCTCGTCGGATACCGACAAGAGCGCCATACCGTGGGGCGGCGTATCGGCCTGCGCCGCGGCTGGGCCTTTCTGAATCGACACGAAGCTGACGTCTGCCTGCGCGAGCGGCGCAAGCTGGGCCAGGCTCAGCGAGCGGTTGGCGTCGTTGGGGTGCGTGGGCCGCCCCGCCCAGACGAGCGCGACCAACGGGCGGGGCAGGGCGGCAAGCCGCTGTCGCCATTGCTCCACGCGCCGCGGGTCCGGGCTCAGGTACGGCATCGGCCCGGGCAGATCGTCGAGCCGCAGCCCCAAGGCCATCGGTAAGCTCATCATCTCGCAGTGCATGTCGAACGCGGGCGGCAGGCTCCCGCGCTCGATGATTTCGTCGAACCCCGTCGTGCGACGCATGATCGACAACGATTCGGCGTTGATTTCGAGAACGACCCGAGCACCGCTCTTTTCCTTGGCCCACGGCACCAGGCGGGCAAACTGGAACGTGTCGCCGTAACCTTGCTCGTCGTGAATCAGAAGCGTTTTGCCTGGCATGGCCCGGCCATCCCAGCGCGGACATTGCACCTTGCGCTCGATATGTGCCGTATGTGCGAGGCTGTAGCGGTAACGGTATTCACGCCAGCCGCGTTCGAATTCGCCCGAGAGCAATAAAGTCTCAGAGAGATCGAAACGCGTCGCGAGATCGCCGGGTGCGTGCTCCACGAGCATCTCCTGGATCGCGCGCGTTTCGACGATGCGCCCCTGCTGACGAAGCGCCGCGGCGAGCAGCTTCCAGAGTGCGAGCGGTCCTCGGCCCGAGGCCAGGTACGGACGCACAATCGCCTCGGCCTCCTCATAGCGCCCCGACGCCAGCAGCGGGCGAATCCGCAGTTCGACGGCGCGGATATCGCAGTCGGTGTCGAACATCACGGCGCCTCGATGCCAAGCACCTCGAGCAATGGGCCGAGATAAGGCGCATAGGCTCGCCAGCGACCTTTCGAAGTCGCGTAGATCGGCTGGCGTACTTGGTTGACGCTTGCCGTGCGGACCACCCGGCGATTGCGGTGAAAGCTCAGGCAGGCTTCATCCCACGGCAGCCCGAGCCAGCCGATCAAACGCCGTGCTTCGCCTTCGAGATCGTCGACCACTGCCTCGTATTCGGTTTCGATGAAAACGTCGCGTGGCAACAGCTCGCGCCAATGCGCCATCAAGCGCTCGTAATGACGGTAGAAAGTGCCAAGCTCGGCGAGGTCATAGGCAAACGGCTGGTGTCCGGCAAACAGCTTCGTGTAGCAGGACAAGCAGGTATCGACGGGATCGCGTCGAACATGGATGATCCGGGCGCCCGGCAGGATCGACGGGATCAGGCCGGCATACAAGAAATTGCCGGGCATTTTGTCGACGACATGCGGCCGTCCTCCGGCAAGCGGAGCGAGGCGGGCTAAATAGGCTTGCGCGCACTGGCGCAATTTGGCCTGCGCGTCCGGCTCACCGTCGAGCGCAACGACGCAGTCGGGGAAGCGACCGATCTCGTCGATCGACAGGCGCAGCGCGGACAGTTCCCCCGCGCCCGCTACCTGCGGATGCGACGAGAGGATTTGCTCGATCAGTGTGGTGCCCGAGCGCGGCATGCCGATGACGAAAACAGGCAGCGCCGATGCTTGGCCGAGGCCCGCGAGCCGGCTGTACCGTTCAGGCGTGAAAATCGTCCGTAAGTCTTCCATCCAGCGGCCGATCTGCTCGCCGTCATAATCGAACGAAGCACGCTTGCTGCGGTTGCCGGCCTCTAGATGGCGGAACGCCTGTTCTGGATGCGTTGTGTCGAGGTAGGCTTTGCCGAGGGCGAAGTGCGCCGCGACACGATCGGCGAGCGGGCGTCGTTCGCCTTGAGCGAGATAAGCCTCCAGCTTTCCGATCTCGGGATCGTTGGCCGTGAAAGTGTGCAGCTCGGCGCGTGCCGCGAGCGCCTGTGCGGAATCCGGGAACCGCGCGAGCGCCTGCTCGAAGGCCGCCAGCGCTTCGTGGTTGCGTCCTGCTTCAAGCAATAAGGTGGCGCGGCCCACGAGCGCCGCCTCGGCTACCGTGCCGGGCAATGTGGCCGCCTGCTCGTACGCACCAAGCGCTTCATCGGTCAGACTGAGATCCTGCAGCGCGAGCGCAAGCGCGTAGTGCGCTTCGGCGTTGCGCGGCGCGAGCGCGACTGCGTGCCGCGCGATGGCGAGCGCGTCTTCGGTGTGGGCGATCAGTCGGAGCGCCTTCGCGCGTGCCGTGAGCGCAGCCGGATGCTCGGGAGCGAAAGCGCCCAGCATATCGAGCGCGCGCAGCGCCGCATCGTGGCGCTGCCGGGACATCTCGACATCCGCGAGGTTCAGGTACGCGTCGACGAGGCGAGGGTTCAGATCGATGGCCTGCCTTGCATGCCGGGCGGCTTCGTCGTAGCGGCCTTGCGTCGACAGTAGGTAGGCGAGATTACTGTGCGCTTCCGCATAGGACGGATTGAGCGCGAGCGCCTGACGATAGCAGGCGTCGGCGCGATCCATCTGCCCGAGTCGCCGCCACGTGTTGCCGAGGTTGTTGTGCGCTTCCGGCGATTCGGGATTGAGCGCGACGACCTTCTCCAGGCACACGCGGCTATGCTCGAGCTTGCCGGCTTCTTGCAGCACGATGCCCAAGTTGTTCCAGCCGGATACGAGCGCCGGGTCCATCGCGACGGCACGCTGCGCGGCTTCCTCACCTTCAGGCAGCATGCCCTTCAGGCGATACATTTCCGCGAGATTGCTCGAATAGACGGCTGGTGCGCGAGGGGCGAGACACGCCTGCTTCAGGTGCGAGATCGCCAGATCCAGGTTGCCGTAGGCGTGGGCCATCAGCCCGAGCAAATGGAGGGCGTCCGGCTGGCCCGGCCACGCGGCCAGCACGCGCTGAGCCAGCATTTCTGCCTGCTGCGCTTGACCCGCGTTCCAGTGCGCGTAGGCGCGGGCAAGCGCTTCCTGGATGCTGATGTTTTCTGGAGGGGCGGCTGTGTTAACCATGCTCGACATCATAAAGCAACGGCCTAAAACAACTGCCGCAGACGTAGGCTGCCGGCTTGGGAGACGAAGCCAGGCCCGAGCTGCACGTTATAGCGTGCCGTCAAGCTCAGATTGTTTGCCTTCAGCAGCGTGACGCCTGCGGTCAGTACGGCCGAGTTCGTCATGGGACTCGTGCCGAGCACCGTGAAGCTCGTCTGGCCGCTCGGATCGGCAGCGAAGGTCGCGGTGGTGAGCGCACGCGTGTTGTCGTACTCGTGTCGCCATGCAACGGTCAGCTCCGGCACCAGCACACCGTATGAGGTCGGCACCTCGCGTTCGATTTTCGCGCCGAGGTCGGTGGTGACCGAGGTCAGGTGTGTGGCATCGACCGAGAGCGCGGCACCGTTGCCGCCTGATTCGGTGTACGCATTTTGATGCAGGTAGCTGTACGTGAGGCTTGCGAGTGGCGTGACAGTTGCGATGCCGAGCGCAAGCGGATAGCCGATCTCGCCCCGCGCGACATACTGTTGACCGCTGAAGCTCCCGCTCGCTTGGCCCGAGAACCCGGGGAAGTTGACCAGGCGATTCGTGTCGTAGCGCTGAACGATCGCGCCGGCGGACACATTGGCGTACCACCTGTTCCCCACGTAGCTGCCGTAGCCGATCAGGCCGTAAGCGTTGATGCGGGTGTTGTCCCCGGCGGTGTCGCCCGTATTGTTGACAGCGGTGTTGCTGTAGCTGAATGCGCCGCCGACACGCCACGTCGGCGATACAGCGCGGTCGACACCGAACAGCAGGCCTCCGTAGTTCGCGCTGTATCCGTCCACTTGATCGCGCTCGTTCTGGCTTGCATGTCCGCCGAACGCCTGTCCCCACACGCCCAAGCTCGGCGAGCCCTCGCCGGTCGAGATGCCGCTGCCGTATCGTTGCGCCAGGCGCAGCCCGTTGGCGTGGCTCGAGATGATATTGAGCACGTCCAGGGTCGGAGCGGCGGCCGCGCGGCTCGAGGAGGTCTGCGACGTCGGGCTGAGTTGCTTGCCAGCGGCATTGAGCGCTGGCGTCGAGCCGCCCGCTTCGAATGCGAGCGAGGCGTTGAACAGGTTGAGCAGAGCCGGACTGATGCCCGTGTAGTGCCCGAGCCCGGTCAACGCCGACACGGCATTGGGTGCGGTAGCGACTATCGGGGTGGGCGTCGATGTGCCGGTTCCTGTCCCTGTCCCTGTTCCGGTTCCTGTCCCGCTTCCCGTGCCCGTGCCCGTGCCCGTGGAGTTGGCAACCGTCAGGACAAGATCGCTGTTTGAGCCATTGGCCACGGCGGCCCCGGTGACCACGAGCCCCGTGACCCCGGCGATCGAATAACGCAGCGTGCCTGCGTTGTAGTTCGTACCGGTCCCGGCCGCGTCGATCACGACGAAGCGCTGGCCAGCCGCGAATCCATAGGCATTGAGCTTTTGCAGTGTCACGGCGGAGCCGCTCGCGAGGTTGGCGGTGCCTGAGACGACGAGCCGGCCATAGCCGCTATCGCCCGCGATCGATCCGCCTGTGACCGCGGCGTCGGCGACGCCGACCAGCAGCGTCGCCGATGCGCCTTGCGTGTAGTTGCCGGTAATCGCAATGGAATTGTTGACCTGCAGGGCGGCGCCGGTGTTATTGACAGCGTGGCTGCCCACGTTGATTTGATCATTCAGCAGCACGTTGCCGGACCCGAATGCCACATTGGACGAGGTATTCGTGATGGTGCCCGCATTCGCGGCGGCGATCCCGCCGCTCAGGCCCGTCAGCGTGCCGAATACCGTGCCGCTGCCGCCGCTGATGCTGAGATTGGTCGAGCCGGTGTTGCGGATGGCACCCGCGATCAAGCCGCTGTTGCTGATCTGGCTAATGGTGCTGGTGCTGTCGATATTGATGGCGTTGAGCAGGCCCGTAATGGTGCCGCTGTTGATCAGCGAGCTGATCGTGGCGCCGGCCAGCGCGAACAGGCCGGTATAGGGCCCGCTTGGGAAGCCGGTCACCGTCTGCGTGGTTGCGCCGCTGATGAGGCCGGAGTTGTTGATCGTGCCGATGGTGCCGGACTGTGCAACGACGCCGGAAAACGTGCTGGTGATCGCCCCGGTATTGGTCAGCGTGCCCAGGGTGGCGCCACTGCGGATAAGGACACCGAGTTCGTTGGTAATGGTGCCGCTATTGTTCAGGGTGCCGATCACACCTGAATTTTCGCCGAGCACCCCGTAGCCGACGATCGTTCCGGTGTACGTGGAACCTTTGATGGTGCCGCTGTTCAGGATGGTACCGATGCTGCCGCCGCTGTTATCGATGCCGAATATGCTGCCGCTGACCGTGCCGCTACCGGCGAGCAGGCCCATGTTGTTCACGGTGCCGATCGTGCCGCTATTGAAGATGCCCCTCCCGGCGCCGGTGATCGTACCTGTCGTCGTGTTGGTCAGCGTCCCGATCGTGCCGCTGTTGGTGATGCCGGCCGCGATGGTACCCGAGATACCGGCCGTGCTGATGAGCCCGCTGTTGGTGAATGTGTTGATTGATCCGGTGCTCCTGATACCCGCATTGCCGCCGACGAAGTTACCGGCACTGTTGTTGGTCAATACGCTGATGGTCCCGGCATTGACCATCCCATACGTGATGCCCGCGATGGTGCCGCTGTTGGTGAGCGTGCCCAGCGAAGAGCCGGTCGACAGCAAGGCGGTCGCGGTGTTGAAATTGGAGAGGACGACATTGGGGGCGATCGTGCAGTTGCCTGAGGACCAGCCGATTTCGGTGGTATTCGCGCTAATGGTTCCGTTGATCCCGCAGTCGGCGTTCGCAATCAGCGGCGCCACGCCGGTGAGCGCGCCGGCAACGGCTGCCGCGATTGCGCGTTGTCTCGGCGGTACGTTGATGCGGTTCATAGACACCTCGATCGTTCGAGAAGCATTTATGTGAGAACCGTCACGACCCTCGAATACTATTCAGACGAATCGCGAAATTCAACTGCCGATTTTTTCCCGGTTCGTTTGTTAGGATCCGGCGCTTTTTTCGCGAGAAACGAAAACGCTTCGACGAGCGACGGGCAAAAATATTGAACTGAGACTCGAAAAGCCCGCCAAGGCTTGTCCGGCGGGCCTCGCGGACGCGGGCGGCACACTGGCGTGCGGGAGGCGGGCACGCGCTAGGCCGGCGAAGTCGATGCCGATCGGGGGGAAGGGAAAAATGCTAAACGGTATTTGGCTGAGCAGCCGCACCGTACCGCTTAAGCCAATAAAACACCGATTGACAACATCGGGTTTTATGCCGCGTGCTTCAAACGAGGGATGAAGCGCGGCATCGTGCAATGCGCCATCGGCCTACCGTGATTTACGGCTCGGGCCGCGCCAACGGATGAGCCGTCGCATCGACGATCTCCTCGAAGCCTCGAACGGCTAGGCTCGATTCGCGCGGGACGCCCAGCATATTGAAGGAGAAAATCTGCGGATAGCGGTCTTGCGCATCGCCCCGGAAATTCTGTGGGTTGAATAACGGGCTAATGTGCCACCATAGCCGGTAACCGCGGTCCCACAAGTATTCGATGAGCGCGCGCGAGTGGGCGACCCGGTCGTTTTCGACGTATAGCAGCGGGCGGTGATTCGCGAGAATCCCCTCGGCACCTTGCAGGACGTGTAACTCGTACCCTTCGACGTCCACCTTCAGAAGGTGCACGGTGCGCCCGCGGGTCATATCGTCGAGCCGTACGCACGGCACCTCGATGCCGTTGTCCAACGGCTGCGTGCCCGCCGATACCGCGCCGAAGTTGCCCTTGCTGCGGTAATTCGGGGAAGGGAGCCAGACTGTTCCCGCATGCGCTGCGCAGGCGAAAGGCCACGCGGCCACATTGTCCGTGGCATTCAGCGCGAGATTCGCACAAAGGTTCTGGAACACGAACGGCTGCGGCTCGAAGGCGACGACGTCTGCCCCGGCGGCTTTGGCCGCTTTTGCAAGGGGGACCGTCTGGCTGCCGATATTGGCGCCGACTTCAACAACGGTGCCTGGACGATCGATGCATTGCAAAAGCAACTGCGTTTCAAGCTCGGCGTACTCGCCGTATTGGATCAACGCTTGTCCGACATATTCGTCAAAACGGTTGGCAAGCATCGTTCCGTGTCGCGTGTCGACGAGAACGTAAGGATCCGCAGCGTTTGGCATCGATTTGAGTGAGCGGTAGAGGTACGCATGATAGGACACATAGAACCGGAGCGCCGACGACATTGGGGGCTGCCAGTGACAGCGTCCTTTCGCGGTCTCGCTACGGCTCTGGCTACGCGACGGTGTCTCTGACGGTAATACCCACCTGGAAGCGGGCGGTGCCTATCCCTCGTCACTCAGCCAGACCGGGATACCGCGCGAGCCATCGATTCCCGCCGGACGTCGACGTGATCCGCGCGGTTCACATAAAAAATCAGATGCGGGTACGGCTTGAGCGGCCAGCTGCGCAGTCCAGGTATGTCGAGTTCGTATGCATATCGAGGAGACCCCGTATCAGGATGTTGCGCCAGGTGTGAATACCCCATGTTCGTGGACAGGAGAGGAGGGAAGGCCGCAGTGGTTGCCAGGCCAGTCGGAGACGTGACGGCGATGCACCGACAATCCGAAGGTTTTTAGAAGTGTTCATACACAACCTTGATGCGATGTCCGAGAACGTTGCCGAGTTCAGCCGCGAGACGTGCGTCGATCATCCAATTGTTGAAGCCGAAGCCAAGATTCCCGAATGCCCAATCGAATTCGAGGAACGTCCAGTCGACGATCGGTGCCGAGTTGGTGCATGCGGGACACGCTAGCGTGTAGTCGGCGTCTCCTGAGTGCCATCGCTCGACCGCCTCGCTCCAGGGCACCGCATCCAACTCATGATTAGCTCCGCAATTCGGGCAGCGTATCTGATCGCTGTTCGAGCCTGCGTGAAATACGGTGTGCTCTACCGTGACTTCTACGCCGCAAAGCTGCAAATCGTCTGCCATGTACTCCGACCAGGCCGCCGCTTGGGGCCCCGGGCGATAGAGATCTGCGCCGCTGAGTGCGCCTCCGCTATCGGGGATCGATTCCACAATACCCTGTTGGACCAGCCATTGGAGGCCTGTTTGTGCCAAGGCCGATGCATCTTCAAGCGTTGCTTCGAGATCAACTACCCAGCAAATGTTATCGCTCACGGTGACGGGCTCCTCAGTATGACGTCGGTTGCAGTCGTTTGCTCGCAAACCCGATCATATCCATCCCGAAAATGGCGTCGTTCGGATACTGAGGGCCGAGGAGCATCAAGCGCGCGCGTCACAGCGGGTTAGGAGGCAATTCTGAGTCGAAGAAGTCGAGCTTGACGAGAGTGAGTTGGACTTGGGGAGTTCGAATGCATCGCGCTTCCGCTATCCACCCCGAGGCAGTTGGACGGAGTGCGGATCCTTGCTGCGCGTGAAGGCAAACGCCGGTTATCGACTTTGCTTGGCTGCGGAGGGAGCGAGGTGTTCATCCATTTGCTGCTGCTTGCTCGGACCGCGAGGCAAATGGCTAACTTCGCGGCCCGGTTTCGTTCAACAAGTTACAAGCGGATCGTCGGCGACGCCGCCGACAGCATCCTTTCGACATACCGCGCAATTGTGTTGAGTCTGGCTGGAGAAGCTTGTCCCGCAAGGTGGCTGATTCAGTGGTGCTTGCGTATACCGTCAGAAATACCGTCACGTGACGGCGCTCGTCATGAGCCGTGGATAGGCGTGGGGAGATAGGCTGCCGCAATCAAGATGGTTGCAGTTGCCGCAACGTACTCATCGGCAGAAAAAGTCGTCGGGCATCGTCCGAAAACAGTATGAATCCGTACTTGCGATGGAACGCGGCCGCAACAGCATCTCTTCGATCATGGTTACCGCGCGATCGCCCGCGCTGAGGTGACTGTAGTTCCTTTTCATCGCAACACCCTACCTCATACAAGGTGTTGAACCTGAAACTGGGGACTAAGCTGCTTCGACTGGGCCGGGATTCCCCGACGGATACCCTCGATTATCGGCTTCATTTACTGCCCCGGGTAAATCGGTCCTAAAAGGAATGACCGACAAAAAAAACTAGTATCGCCAAGTTTAGCATGCGGTGTCATTGGCGCTAAACGCCTCATTTTCAGGTGATGCAATGTCTCATTATTCAGATCTCGCCATTCACGGTGGACGCCCTGTCCGCTCGGGAAAATGGCCGGGTTGGCCGATAAGCTCGGCTCGTACCGTCGACAACCTGCAAAGCGTCCTCGACAGCGGACGTTGGTCGATCAGCGGGCCTTACCGTGGGACGCCGTCGTTCGAACAGCAATTCGCGCGAGGCTACGCCAGCTATACCGGTGCGCGGCATTGCGTGCCGGCATCGTCGGGCACGTCGAGCCTGACCATGGCCCTGGAGGGCTGCGAGGTTGGGGCCCGAGACGAAGTGATCGTGCCGGCCGTATCATGGGTGGCATCGGCATCGGCCGTGCTCGGCATCAATGCGGTGCCGGTTCTGACGGACGTCGACCCACGCACCGGCTGCCTGGATCCGGCTGCGCTCGAAGATGCCATCACGCCGCGCTGTCGAGCGATCACCGTTGTGCATCTAGGTTCCGCTGTGGCTGATCTGCATGGGCTGCTGCGCGTTGCGCAGCGGCATGGGGTGCCATTGATCGAAGACTGCGCGCAAGCTCATGGTGCTCACTATGACGGCCAGCACGTCGGCACGTTCGGCCGAGCCGGGACATTCAGCATGCAGCACAGCAAATTGCTGACGAGTGGCGAGGGCGGTGCAGTCATCACGGATGACGACGAATTGGCGCGCCGACTGGAGCATTTGCGAGCGGATGGCCGCACCCTGAGCGGCGAGCCGCCACCGATCGATCAGATGGAGCTGTCCGAAACGGCCGAAGTAATGGGCTCCAACTATTGCCTATCGGAGTTCCACGCAGCGGTGTTGCTCGCGCAACTGGAAAAGCTCGACGCCGAAAATGCAGCAAGGCGTCGCAGTGCGCAATATCTGGACGATTTGTTGCGTCAGTTGGGCTGCGAGCCGCAGGCCACCGCCGACGCTACCACGTCCCGCGCTTATTACTGCTATGTCGTCGCGCTGCCCGATGAAGTGCTTCTTCACACATCGGTACAGCGGTTTGCGCAGGCGCTGTCGGTGGAGCTGTCCTTGTCGTGCAAGCCGATGTACGCGTCACTGAATGACAGCCGGCTATACCGGCCCGAAACTCGCCGCCGTTTTGCACTTGATGCGGAATTCATCGAGGCGGTCAGGCCGCAGCGCTTTGAATTGCCGGCTGCCACGGAATTCGCGCGTCGCTCAATTGCGTTGCCCCATCGATTCTTGCTTGCCGAGACGTCGGACATGCTCGACGTTCAGCGCGCAATGGAGAAGGTTTTGGCCCATGCGCGGCGGTTGTGAATTGAGAGAAGACATCGTCGACGGGCATCCGGGCTTG
>NZ_JBQCDN010000458.1:0-5108 GCF_051961175.1 Trinickia sp.
GATCGGGCTTCACGAGCTTCACGCGGCCCGATACGACAATGTCGCGAAAACGGCGCAATACGGGGAAGTTCTCCCAGGCATACGGGAACGTCTCATCCGACCAATTCGTCAGCCCGAACAGCGGCACGCCGGCGGCTTCCAGTTTATCGACCAGCGCGACCGCTTCGGCAAACACGCCGCCGATCATTTCGTGCCAACGGCCGTAGAACGCGCGAATGCGCTCGGCTTCGTGCGGAAAGCGGGCGATCAGCGCCTCGGTGCCCGACGCGATCGATTCACCGCCGTCTTGCCGCACCACCCAATCCATCGTGCACACTTCCGTCAGGAAGCGGCGCCGCTCGTCCGCATCGGGAATCAGCTTGCGGTACAGATAGTCGGGGCTCCAATCGATCAGCACCCCGCCGAAATCGAAGACGACGACCTTCGGTTTCATACGTTTTGTCCTTTTATCGCGTGAACTTCAAATAGGTTGTGTCCGTGCTTCGAGCCACGCCTTGGCGGCACCGTCCACCCAAGGCGACACGCGCGAGCGCACCGTCTCGTGATAATCGTTCAGCCACGCGCGTTCATCCTCTCGCAGTAGCGCAGGCAGGATGCAGCGCGTATCGATCGGGCATAGCGTCAATGTCTCGAAGGCCAGAAAGGAGCCGAACTCGGTGTCCCCGTCGGCACGGTTCAGCACCAGGTTTTCGATCCGCACGCCCCATTGGCCCGCCCGATACACACCGGGCTCGATCGACGTGATCATGCCCGCTTCCATCGCCGTCTGCGGCTCGGCCGGCGCGTAGTGCGAAATGACCTGCGGCCCCTCATGCACGTTCAGGAAATAGCCGACGCCATGGCCCGTGCCATGACCATAATCGATGCCGGCCTCCCACATCGGCGCGCGCGCAATCGCATCGAGCATCGGGCTGCGGATACCCTGCGGAAAACGCGCGCGCGACAGCGCAATCATCCCCTTGAGGACCAACGTGAAGTCGCGCTTTTGCGCCTCGGAAACCGAGCCGACGGGCACGACGCGCGTGATATCGGTCGTCCCCGTCACATATTGGCCGCCCGAATCGATCAGGAGCAGCCCGTCGCCTTCGATCGTCGCGTGCGCGTCCGCCGTCGCGCGATAGTGCGGCATCGCGCCGTTCGCATTGAAGCCGGCAATCGTCGCAAAGCTCGGCGAAATGAAGCCGGGCCGGCGTGCACGCGCGGCGGTCAGCCGTTCGTCGATCGTCAACTCCGTTATCGTCTCGTTCCCAAGCGCCCCCTCGAACCATGAGAAGAATTCTGCGAGCGCCGCACCGTCCTGCTCCATGGTCCGGCGCACATACTCCGCCTCGCCTGGCGTCTTGCGCGACTTCGCGAGCGTCGACGGATTCACGGCTTCGACGATGTTCACCCCCGAGGGCACGGCTTCTCGCAATCCGAAGGTCACCCGCCGCGGATCGATGAGCAGCGTCGAACCCGCCGGCAGTGCCGCCAGTGCCGCACGCGCTTGCTCGTAGGGCGCCAGGCGGATGCCATCGCGCTCGAGCGCTTCGGCGAGGCCAGCCGGCAGCTTGCCCGCGCCGACGAACAGCGTCATCGCGTCGAGGCCGACCAGCGCGTGTGCGACGAAGACCGGATTGAAGTTGACGTCGGCACCGCGCAGATTCGTCAGCCACGCAATATCGTCGAGCGTCGAGATGAAATGCCATTGGGCGCCGGCCTCAAGCATCGCCGCGCGCACAAGGGCGAGCTTTTCACCTCGCGCGATACAGGCGTCCGGCAGCACGTGTTCGAAAACCGGGGCCGCCGGCAGCGCCGGCCGGTCGGTCCAAACCGATTCGAGCAGGTCCTGACCGGTGACAAGCTCGATCCCTCGCGCACCCAGTGCCGCTTGCAGCGTGCGCGCGGCGGCAAGACCGAGTACCGCGCCGTCTACTCCGGCGCGCTCGCCCGCATTCAGCCGCGTGGCGAGCCAATCGACATGGGCCTGCGCCTGCGCGCCGCCCGTCATTTTCATCAACTGGATGCCGGTCCCGGCGAGCTGCGCCTCGGCCTGCACCCAGTAGCGGCTATCGGCCCACACGCCCGCGAAATCGTGCGTGATGACGAGCGTGCCGGCCGAGCCGGTAAAGCCCGAGAGCCATTGGCGTGCCTGCCACCGCTGCGGCAAATATTCCGACAAATGCGGATCCGACGACGGCACGACATAGGCGGAGAGCCCTGCGCGGGCCATCGCCGCGCGCAGCCGGGCCAAACGGCCGGCGCTCGGTGACGGCGATCCGCCGACCGATGCGGCATGGGAAAGAC
Source organism: Trinickia sp. (assembly GCF_051961175.1). Lineage (GTDB taxonomy): Bacteria > Pseudomonadota > Gammaproteobacteria > Burkholderiales > Burkholderiaceae > Trinickia. The sequence goes on from NZ_JBQCDN010000458.1 coordinate 2,287, forward strand.
GATCGTTCATGAGAAGACCTAAGTTCATCGGCGGGCGGACAAACCGACCGCCGCGGCGACGGCAATCAGCGCCAAGCCCGTGCAGACAGGCCACTCGAGCGTTTCGCCGTCGTGGAATAGACCGGAAACGTCACCGGCCATTTTGGCGGCGGCCGCGGCGACGACGCCGCAGACCAAGGCAAGGGAAAGGCGCGCCCGTCTCGAGCGGCGCAGCGGATGCAACCACCAGCCCGCCAATCCGATGGCAAGGCCCAGTACGATCACGCCCGGCCAGCCCATCAAAACCTGCCCGAGCCGTTCATCGCCTGCTGGCTCGGGAACGCAACGCCATGAAAGCCAGGAAGAAAACCGCCAAATCGCATAGTGAGTCTCTTATTGTCTCTATTTTAGGAAGATCCGACGGGATACCGTACCGGCACGGCGGAGCGGCCGAAGCACCGCGCACCACCCGCTGGCCGCCCCGCCCGCGAAACGCCGCGGGAACGGGCGAAGCGGGCGAGTGCGGCGGCGCTCGCCACGCGACGCACTGTGCGCCCCCGGCCGCCGCGATCCAATTTTTGCGACTGCGCGCCCGCGTGCACATGCCCGGCGGGCTTCGGGGTGGAACCGCTATAATAACCGGCTGAAATATCAGCGCCGCTCTCGGCTATCGGCGGACACGGCTTCCCCCACGTATGCAACTGCTCACGATCGGAATCAATCACCACACGGCGCCCGTCGCGTTGCGCGAGCGCGTGGCGTTTCCGCTCGAGCAATTGAAGCCGGCGCTGGATGCCTTTCAGGGCCAGTGGCGGGGGCGCCCGTCGCTCGCCGCCCCCGAAGCCGCCATACTCTCCACCTGCAACCGAACCGAGCTCTACTGCGCCACGGACGATCGCGCCGCGCGCGAAGCTGCGCTGCAATGGCTATCGAGCTATCACGGGCTATCGGTGGAGGAGCTTGCCCCCCACGTTTATGCCCTGCCGCAGTCGGAAGCCGTCCGGCACGCGTTCCGCGTCGCCTCGGGCCTCGATTCGATGGTGCTCGGCGAAACGCAGATCCTCGGTCAGATGAAGAACGCCGTCCGCTCGGCGTCTGAGGCGGGGGCGCTCGGCACCTACCTGAATCAGCTCTTTCAGCGCACGTTCGCGGTTGCCAAGGAAGTGCGCGGCAATACCGCCGTCGGCGCGCAGTCGGTCTCGATGGCCGCAGCGGCCGTGCGGCTCGCTCAGCGGATCTTCGACAAAATCTCGAACCAGCGCGTGCTGTTCATCGGCGCCGGCGAGATGATCGAGCTGTGCGCGACGCACTTCGCGGCACAAGAGCCGCGCGAGCTCGTCATCGCCAATCGCACGATCGAGCGCGGCGCGAAGCTCGCGGAGCGTCTGGGCGGCCATGCGATGCCGCTCGCCGAGCTACCGGCGCGGATGCACGAATTCGACATCATCGTCTCGTGCACGGCTTCGACATTGCCGATCATCGGCCTCGGGGCCGTCGAGCGCGCGGTCAAGGCGCGGCGCCGCCGCCCGATCTTCATGGTCGATCTGGCGGTACCGCGCGACATCGAACCGGAAGTCGCCGAGCTGCAAGACGTGTTTCTTTACACGGTGGACGATCTCGGCGCGATCGTGCGCGAAGGCAATGCCTCGCGCCAGGCGGCCGTCGCTCAGGCCGAGGCGATTATCGAAACGCGCGTGCAAGGCTTCATGCAATGGCTCGATACGCGCAGCGTCGTGCCCGTGATCCGTCATATGCACACGCAGGCCGATGCGCTCCGCCGTACCGAACTCGATCGCGCGATGAAGATGCTGTCGCGCGGCGACGATCCCGCCGCCGTCCTTGAAGCGCTGTCGCAATCGCTGACGAACAAGCTGATTCATGGCCCGACGCACGCGCTCAACCGTGCAGGCAGTGACGAGCGGGCCACGCTTGTCGAATTGCTCAGCGGCTTCTATGGGCACGCCAAGCCCTCGGATTCGGATTCGTCCGAACATTAGCGGCGCTCACCGCGCTCGAGCGCCGGTTCACGCGTCCTGCTGTCTCACCCTTTCACTTTCTTTTCGGGGAGCCTCGCTCCGCACATGAAAACGAGCATGCAACACAAGCTCGACCAGCTCACGACACGGCTGGCCGAACTGAACGACCTCCTGAGCCGCGGCGACGTGACGGCCAATCTCGATCAGTACCGTAAGCTCACGCGCGAGCACGCCGAAATCGGCCCTGTCGTCGAACATTACGCGCACTGGCGCCAGGCGCGGCTCGATGCCGCGACGGCTCAGGAACTGATGTCGGATGCGTCGATGCGCGGGTTCGCCGAGGAGGAAGTGCGGGCATCGCGCGACCGAATGACGCAGTTCGAAGAAGATCTGCGCAAAATGCTGCTGCCGAAGGATCCGAACGACGAGCGCAACATCTTCCTCGAAATTCGCGCCGGCACCGGCGGCGACGAATCCGCGCTGTTCGCGGGCGATTTGCTGCGCATGTACCTGCGCTATGCCGAACGGCAGCGCTGGCAGGTTGAAACGATGTCCGAGAGCGGGTCCGATCTGGGCGGCTATAAGGAAGTGATCGTTCGCATCGCGGGCCAGGGCGCCTATTCGCGCCTCAAGTTCGAATCGGGCGGACATCGCGTTCAGCGCGTGCCAGCCACTGAAACGCAAGGCCGGATCCATACCTCGGCGTGTACCGTGGCCGTCATGCCCGAAGCCGATGAGATCGGCGAAGTGGAGATCAACCCGGCCGAGTTGCGGATCGACACGTTCCGCGCGGCCGGCGCGGGTGGACCACCCATCAACAAGCCCGAGTCGGCCGTGCGCGGGACGCACGTGCCCACGGGACTCGTC
>NZ_JBQCDN010000459.1:0-2286 GCF_051961175.1 Trinickia sp.
TCATCTGCTGATTTTTCCTGGAGCCCGCTATGTCGCATCACCCCGAGCCTTCGTTGTTCACGCTGTTCGACGGCCACCGCCATCTGGTGTCCGGCACGCTCCCGACCGTCGCGCTCGCCGGCAAACATGCGCTTGCCGATGGCGCCGCGGGCCCGATTCTGATCTTTGATAACAGGACGGGGCGCTCGATCGATGTCGATACGCGCGGCTCGGACGAGCAAGTACGTGACCGGTTGAGCCGCGAACCGGGCGCCTGCGTCCCGATCGAGGAAGATGCGCCGATCGATGCGCCGGCGGAGCCGTCAGAGAGCGGCGCGCCGCGAGGCCGCGGCCGGCCGAAGCTGGGGGTGGTTGCGCGCGAAGTGACGCTGCTGCCGCGCCATTGGGAGTGGCTGGGGACGCAGCCGGGCGGGGCGTCGGTGGCGCTGCGCAAGCTCGTGGACGAGGCACGCCGCAAGCACGCACAGCGCGACGAACGGCGGGCCGCGCAGGAGCGCGCCTATCACTTCATGTCTGCGATGGCCGGCGATTTGCCGGACTTCGAAGAAGCTTCGCGCGCGCTGTTTGCCGACGATGCGCAGCGTTTCGATGCGCTGGTGCTCAAGTGGCCCGCCGATATTCGCCGTCACCTGGGATGGCTCGCGTTTGGCGACCTCACGCAACCCACGCCTGTTGCGGAGCAGAGCGCCTGATTGGCGCTTGGTTGGCGCGCTATTTCGGTTGCGTACTGCTGGCAGGTGGGCGCCGTGCGATCGGATCGTGCGTGGGTTTGTCCGGCCGCTTGATCGGCATGTTGTCGGGGTTATTCGCGTTAGCGCCGCTGGCGGGCGGTTGCGGCGGTTGAACCATGGATGCGCCGACATCCGTTGTTGCCCGCTTCGCCCAAGCGGAACCGGCCGCACCGGCGATGCATGCGGCGACACAGGCCAGCGCTGCCCGCCGCGCCGCCCGCTTCTGTTTTCGATCGATCGAATTCATCATTCGCTCCCAGGCAGTGGGCGCGCCTAGCTCATGCCGCGCTTCCCGCCAAACCAACCCATCGAGCAGCAATTCGAAGGCCCGCCGGTTCCGCCGATCCGCCGATCCGCCGATCCGCCGATCCACCGATCCACCGATCCGCGGCAGCTTGCACGCCGCATGCCGCGCATGGCTCATTGCGCGGCCGGCGCCCCCATGAGATCGCGGACTTGCGCGCCGATTTCGTACGATCGAAGCCGGGCAGCGTGATCGTAGATTTGCCCGGTGAGGATCAGTTCATCGGCTTGGGTCTGGGCGATGATCGATTCGAGCGCCGCGCGCACCGTGTCGGGACTGCCGACAGCGGCGCAAGCCAGGGAGTGTCGTACACCGGCCAATTCCATCTCGGACGCGTCCAGTTGCTCGACGGGCGGCGGCAATTGCCCGGGTGTGCCGCGTCGCAGGGCGATGAATTGCTGCTGCAGCGACGTGAAAAGCCGCTCGCCTTCGGCATCCGTTTCGGCGGCAAACAGATTCACACCGACCATCGCATAGGGCTTCGCGAGTGCGGCCGACGGACGAAATTGCGAGCGATACACGTGCAGCGCCGTGAGCAGATGGTCGGGCGCGAAGTGCGACGCAAATGCGAAGGGCAAACCGAGCCCGGCGGCCAACTGCGCCGAAAACAGCGAGGAGCCGAGCAGCCAGATCGGGACGTTCAAGCCGGCGCCCGGCACCGCGCGCACGCGTTGGCCGCTGATGGGTTCGGCGAAATAACGCTGCAGCTCGACCACATCCTCGGGAAACCGCTCGGCGCTTTCGTGCATATCGCGGCGCAGCGCGCGGGCTGTCGTTTGATCGGTACCGGGGGCGCGGCCCAGGCCTAGGTCGATCCGATCCGGGTACAGCGAGGCGAGCGTGCCGAACTGTTCGGCGATCACGAGCGGCGAGTGATTCGGCAGCATGACGCCGCCCGAGCCGACGCGGATGGTCTTCGTGCCGCCGGCGATGTGGCCAATCACGACGGACGTCGCCGCGCTGGCGATGCCGGGCATGTTGTGGTGTTCGGCGAGCCAAAAGCGGCGATAGCCCCAGCGCTCGGCATGCTGGGCAAGATCGAGCGAGTGGCGGAAGGCATCGGCGGCCGTTTGGCCCAGCGGGATCGGGGAAAGGTCGAGAACCGAAAACGGAATCATCGTGGGCAAGCGCTGCGGGGGTGATCGACGCCTGGATGCATGCGCGTCAAAACCGTTCAGCGACAGCAAGGAAAAGGGAGAGGGCATTGTGCCAAACGGTCCGGATCCTCGCTGGCGACGGAGAGAAAGCCCT
>NZ_JBQCDN010000460.1:0-23578 GCF_051961175.1 Trinickia sp.
GCGATCCAGTACGGCGTGAAGTACCGGGAGGAACGTCATCGCGACGAACGGCTCGATCACGCGCTCGTCGGCGCGGCCCATTCAATGGGGCTGCCGTTGACGCTCGCCGCGGCAGCCGTCGCCACGAGCTTTTTCTCGTTCCTGCCGACGGCCTATCGCGGCGTATCGGAGCTGGGCCTCATTGCCGGCGTCGGCATGATCGTCGCTTACTTCAGCACGATGACGCTGCTGCCGGCCCTGCTCAAACTCATGGCTCCGCCGGGTGAAGCATCGCGTCCCGGCTTTCCGGGCCTTGTGCCGATCGACGATTTTCTGCAGGATCACCGCAAGCCCATTCTGCTCGGCACGCTGCTCGTCGTGCTCGGCGCGACGCCGCTGCTGCTGCATCTGCGCTTCGATTTCAACCCGTTGCATCTGAAGGATCCGACGACGGAATCGATGGCGACGCTGATGTCGCTGAAAGATTCGCCAGAAGCCTCGATCAACGACGTCGCGGTGCTGGCGCCGTCGCTTGCGGCAGCCGATCTGACAGCGCGCCGCCTCCGCGCACTGCCGGAAGTCGGACGGGTCACGACACTCACCACCTTCATCCCGCCCGATCAACCGCAAAAGCTCGCGTTGATCGCGCCCGCCGCGCAAACCCTGTTGCCCGCGCTGACCCAGCCGCCCGCACCGGCGGCGTCCGACATCCAGCGGGTGGCCGCGTTGAAGCGTGCCTCGAATCAACTCGGTTACGCCGCCGACGACTACCCGGGCCCCGGCGCCGGGCCCGCGCGGCGGCTGTCGGCCGCGCTGGCCAAGCTTGCCACGGCCGATAGCGCCACGCGCGACCGCGCCGAAGCGGCCTTCGCGACGCCGCTCCGGCTGGCGTTGCATCAGTTGACGACGCTCCTGCAACCGTTCGCGCTCACGCGCGCCACGCTTCCGCCTGAACTGGTGCAAGACTGGGTGGCCGCCGATGGCCGCGCGTTGGTTCAGATCTCGCCCCGGGTGCCGCCCGGTGTCGATTCGGACGACGATACGATGCTGCGCAAGTTCGCCCATGCCGTGAAACGCGCCGAACCGAACGCGATCGGCGGCCCGATCTCGATTCTGCACTCGGCCAATACGATCATTACGGCGTTCTTGCAGGCGGCTGCGTGGGCCGTGCTCTCCATCACGCTGCTGCTGTGGATCACGCTTGGCCGCTTCGGCGATGTCCTGCGCACGATGATCCCGCTCCTGGTGTCGGCACTGGTGACGCTCGAGCTGTGCGTCGTTTTCGACATGCCGCTGAACTTCGCGAATATCATCGCGTTACCGTTGATGCTCGGCGTCGGTGTCGCATTCAAGGTTTACTTCGTGATGGCGTGGCGTGCCGGCCAAACGAGCTTGCTGTCGTCCAGCCTCACGCATGCGGTATTGTTCAGTGCGGCCACGACAGCGACGGCTTTCGGCAGCCTCTGGCTCTCGCATCATCCCGGCACCGCGAGCATGGGGCGCCTGCTCGCCCTCGCGCTCTCTTGTACACTCGTCGGCGCCGTCGTGTTTCAACCCGTGCTGATGGGCAAACCGCGCGCCGCGCGTGCCAAAGAGAAACAATTAAAAGGAATCGATGGATAACCTGCGAACCTTGACTGCGCTGCTCCCCATCGCGGGGCTATTGGCCGGTTGCGCAAGCCCGAGCACGCGTACGCCCGGCGATCCGCTGGAGCCGATGAACCGTGTCGTCTTCAAGGTCAACGATACGATCGATCAGCACATCGCCGTACCGATCGCGAAGGGTTACCAGAAGATCACGCCACACCCGCTGCGCACCGCGATCAGCAACTTCTTCTCGAACTTGGGCGATCTGAACAACTTCGCGAACGAGTTGCTGCAGCTGAAGATTACCGATGCGACCGAAACCTTGATTCGCTTCGCGATGAATACGACGTTCGGCATCGGCGGGCTCATCGATTTCGCGACGCCGGCCCGCTTGCCGAAGCACCATCAGGATTTCGGGCTCACGCTCGGACGATGGGGCATCCCGTCCGGTCCTTACCTGGTGCTGCCGATTTTCGGGCCGAGTTCGTTCCGTGATGGGGTGGGGCTGGCTGTCGACACGCGCTTCAGCCCGATGATCTATGCGCCCACCGATGCCAAAAGGCCGCTTTACGCCTTGCAATTCGTGAGCGCACGGTCCGACATGCTCGGCGCAACGAACATTCTGGAGCAAGCGGCGCTCGATAAGTACTCGTTCGTGCGCGACGCCTATACGCAACAACGCCGCGCCGCGCTGGGCGCCGATTCGGCCACACCGCCCGCGCTGCCCAACTACGGCGACGAGGACGATAACGCCGCAGCAACCGCGCCTGCGGCGCCGGCCGGTGCAAGCGGAGCCGCGCCCGCAAGCGGGGCGTCGGCCCCGTCGGCACCTGCATCGGCATCGACGCCTGCCGCCTCGCAACCTGCTTCGGGCGCAGCGGTGCCTGCGGCGGCATCGACACCGGCTACGGCGACGCCCGTTCCCAAGGGCACCAACGGCACCAGCGACGCACCACCGGCCCCGCACGCTCCCCAATAAACAGGCAGACTCACCCATGCTTCACGCCGCCACTCAGGGCATGCTCGGATCGACGCTGCATGCGCTCAACCCTTACGCGGTCGCCGGCATTGTGGCGGCGCTTATCGTCGGCGGAATGGTCAAAGGCATCGTCAGCATCGGGGTCCCGCTCGTCGCCATGCCGATCCTGAGCCAGATGATGCCCGTGAAGCAGGCGGTGCTGCTGCTCTCGATGCCGGTCATTCTCGGCAACATACCGCAGGCGTTGGAAGGCGGGGAGACAGTTGCCACGGCGCGCCGCATGGCTGCTCCGCTGATCGGCACGGTGCTCGGCAACATCGTGGGCGTGTCGATACTGATCTCGCTCGAGCCGCACCATGCGCAGGCCGCGGCCGGTGGGCTGCTCGTCTTTGCCGCGCTGCTGTTGCTCGCGTCGCCGCGGTTCACGCTTGCGCCCGCCTGGGTCAAGCCCGTCGGATTCGTGCTCGGCTTCGGCGCAGCCATGATGGAAAGCATCGCGTCGATTCCCGGGCCGTTGCTGGCGATCTATCTCATCGCCACAGGCGCGCGCGGCAAGGCTTTCACGAAGCAGATGGCGATCATTCTCGTCGTCTCGATCGTCACGTTGCTGCTCGCGTTCAAGAGCGGCGCTCACGCGTCCGGTACGGATCTGCTCATTTCCGCCGCCGCCAGTGTCCCGGTGATCGCGGGCATGGCGGTCGCACGACCGTTGCGCGACAAGCTGCCGCCACAGGCTTTTCGTGTGATCGTCCTACTGTTCGTGCTCGGCGCTGCCCTTCAAATGATTCGGAAAGCGTTGGGGATGTAACGCAGGCGCGAGGCGCATGTCGGGTTGTCTGATCCGGGCTACGGGTGCGCATCCACATGCAAGTACGTCGGATCAGGCGATCGCACATACCGGCGCTTCACGTGCGCGTGAGCATAAGTACGCGCATGGCCGTGAATCCTGCCCCGCCCGGTACGCCCGCGCGTAGCAGCGCCTGCCCTGCTCGTTGGATGCCTTTGAGAGACGCCCGCATGCGCATGGGGTGACGCTGCCGTACTGGGCGCCGATTCTGACGCCCCCGGCACCGGTGCGGCCGGCGCGAGTGCCGCTTGCTCGTTCCTCGGCGATCCGGTGAGGTTCGAATCGCGCGGTTCGTTCGATGCGATCGAATTGTCTGCCGACTTCGATACCGCGTCCTCCGGTCCCGGAGGAGTCGAAGGCTCATCGTATCGATGCAGCGCCGCGACGCCGCCGTAAAGGACGACGAAGGCACCCAGAAGCAATCCTATGGCGCCCTTGAGGCCCCATTGACCCAAGCGCCGAAATGCGGGGAAGCGTGACTGAGGGCCCGTATCGCCATCGGGCAACGACGACGGTGAGGCCGAGGGATCCGCCCATGGCGCATCGAGGTCGCCGTCGAAATCGGTAGGCGCAAACGAACGCGCAGGCGGATCGAAGCGGGTGGCCGCAGCCCAGTGGGCGGCGCCGCCTTGTGAAGCGCAACTGGCCCCCGCGGCCCCGGCAACGGATGCGAGCCGAGCACGCGCGCCGCAATGCGGGCAAAAAGAAACCGGCTCCGAAATCCGGCCACCGCACCTCACGCACGCTGCCGGAAACTCCAGTTTGCGAGCGGTTTGATCGCTCATGCCCGTGCTCCTAGCGGACGGACGAGGCAGACGTTGCGCCTCGCTTCGAATAGACCATTGTGGGCGCAAGCAGCCGCTTGATTCGATAAAGGCATTCCACCATGACGTCAGCCAATCGTATGGAACGAATGACCACTATGGTTGCGCCACTTCCAGGCGTCAAGGGCGCCTGCGCGAGTACCCATCGGCGAAATCGGCCACAAGTTCAGGTATTTTGGACAATCGCTTCGGTATGGACCGCACGGCGGATGCACCCCAAGAAATGGCGACGCATCGTTCATGCCGAGCTCCGCCAAAAACCAACCTATCGCTGTATAGCTGTACAACTCGCTCTTGTTAATGGGCACGATGCTCGCGTCAGAACTCCTGGGCTTCAAGGCGACTTTGCCGGGTGCTTACAATATGGGCCGCTTCCGCGGCCCTCGTTCGTTCAGGCGTCTTTAGTCGAAAGCTCGCCGGATGAAGATTTGCCGCTTGGTGTAGTCGACGGGAGTGATGTCGGTTGAGCGAAAGCTCGATCGATCCGGTGGGAAGTTCGAGGCTGTTAGCAACACAGGTAGCGCTCTTCGAGAGAGCACATCGATTTATCCCGACTCGCAGGAAATCCGCGCTTTGACGAATTTCATACGCATCTCAAGACTAACGTGCTCGCATATAGTGGTCGCACTGTCGAGCCTATGGTGTGCATCATCGGCCATCGCATACACGACGAATACGTGCGACGAACAATGGTTCGTCCCGACCCCGGGCAAGGAATTCAACGGGACGTCGGGGGTGTACGACGGCAGCGTCGGTGCCTTCACGCTAAAGCGAGAGCAGGATAGCTGCGATCGACACGACGTCAAGGTCCTTGGCTGGCGGGACCACCAACAGACCGAAGGCTTTGCCATCGTCGACGGCAAAGGGTACTTCATCAACCAATACCGATCTGGCCTGGCGCCTTATTGTGGCATGACCGGCGACGGGATCATTGACCCACAGTGCCTGCTGCCGAAACCGCTGCGACACGTCGAAAACCAATATCACAACCACTACTACCAGGTCGCTAACGGTGCCGATCTGAAATTGCTTGCCCTTGGGAGGGCAGATCTCGATCGCATGCTCCGAATCGACAAAGGCGGCTTCTGGGATATTCCGGCTTATGCGACGGATGGAACGTCGGTCTTCCTCATCACACATCCTTCCGATGGCGGGAACAATGACACGGTTCTCCGTATCCGAGAGGCCGATGTGGAAACGTTCCACCGTGTGGTTCCGGAGGGTTCGCAGAACACGGACGCCTGGTCTGCCGATCGCACCCACGTGTATTTCTACGGAAGACCTGTGCCCGGGATGAATCCCAATCTTGCTCTTAAACTCGTCGGCGACGAAAGTGCACTCACCTACTTCGTTGTCAACGACAGCAGGGTATTCCAGATCGACTTCGACGAGATAAAGGCACGTCCCGACATGGGCCCGTCTCTACGATTCACCCATTCCGGTTTTGAAGATGGCAAACAACGCTACGGCCGCGATGGCCGAAAGAGTCAGTGAGTAGTCAATCGAGTTGACGGGGCTGTGAACGCGGCCGTGTCATGACCGGTAGTTCGGAATCAAAAACGGATGGACCCATGAGCAAACCCCTACCGCGCACCCGCGACGAACTCATCCGCTCCCTTCAAGAAACCGAGCTACCGGACGAAATCGTGCTGCATGTCGCAGCCCAGGCGCGGCCGGCCTTGCTCTTGACCACTCAACCCGTTGGCGCAGACGGGGGCCCCCTCGGCGCCAGCAGGCTCGGCGGTGCGCCCGACCTCCGGGTGGCGTCTGCATGGCCAGAGCGTCCTCCCTATCCGGACGCGGCAAAGCGCATCGCTGATCACCGACGCAATGCCGAGAGGCTGCTGAAGGAGTCGAGGAAGCCGAATTCTTGGATGACTCCCGAAGAGGGAGAGAAATTCAGCCAGACCCATATGGTGCAGGCAGATGCCGCAGGCCGACCGTTCCCGCTCGCCTTCCTCGGCCAATTCGATCTCGCCGCGCTATCGCAGTTCGATGGCTTCGACCCGATGCTGCCAAAGGAAGGCCGGCTCCTTGTCTTTTACGATTTCTTGGAAATGCCGGAAGACTATGCGCCTGAAGCGGCTGTCGGCTGGAAGCTGATCTGGGACAGGACGCCGGCCGAATCGCTGGCGCGGGCTGCCATTCCCGATGCGCTCGCCGCGATCTCGAACGGCGATTGGACCACCCTCTTCAAGCCGGCTTCTCTATCTGCCATATCCGTCATCACGCCGATTCCGCCGGACGACAAGGGCTGGACCGCCTTCGACGTCGATGATGAAGACTTATACGACGCTTACCAGAACTGGTTATCGAAATTCGGCACGCCCGACGAACAAGGTGGAGAAAACCACCAGCTCGGTGGCTATCCGCGCACGCTACAGCACGGGTTACAGGCAAGAAGCCAGCTTGCGGCCAACGGCATCGATTGCGGTAACAGTGCGGCTTGGGCCACACCTGAGGCGAAGGCTTTACTTCCCGGTGCCGAATCCTGGCGACTTCTGCTCCAAATTGGAGTCGACGCGAACGCCGGAATGGAAGGGCCGGGCGCCTTTTACATCATCATCCGCGACAAAGACCTTGCCGCCCGCCGCTTCGACCGAGCACGGGTGACGTATCAATGCGATTAAGCGGCCGCTAGCTCATTCGAGGTTGATACATACGGCGGATATGACTCGACGTTTGCCCTACTCATCGATACCACGACAGCCCCAACCCACTCCCCTGCACTTTCTTCCCCGATCCTCAACCACGCCAATCGCCCCATAGGCGCGCGCTCCATGCCCACCTAACCTCGGTTCACCGACGACGAAGGCCTGCACATACGCTTCGCCGCCGGCATCCATCGGCCAGGAAGCACTATCGCAAGGAGTCTTCGACATGAACCTCAACGACGTACTAGCAGTCGTGAACACCGAGGCAGCGGCGTCATTGTGTTTGAGCAAAGGGGGTTGGGAGGGATGGTTGCAGTGCGAGCTGTGGCGTCACCTCAGCATCAATCAGCGCGAGACTGTGGAACGCGAAGTGGCGTACCCCGGCACGCGCACGCGCTGCGACCTCGTCGCAAACGACAACGGCGTACCGCTGTGGGTAGAAATCAAGTGCTACGGCGCTTTCCGCGAAGGTGATGGAGACGCATTCCTTGACGGTATCGGTGCCGACGTCGGCAAACTCGATGGACGGCCGCACGGCACACGCGGTCTCGCCTTGGTCGTCGTTCCGAAAGCCATCGGAGACTCGTTCAGCCAAGCGCTGCAGGCGCGTCGCTGGCTCGGTTTCCAACGAACGGATGCGGCGTACGCGAGCGTCTATCACATGACGTTCTAGCGTCGCCCAGGGTCGCGCTGTATCACCCCGCTGTCCACTGCGTTGGCGTTGGCGTCAGCAAAGCCGCCGGGCTTCAGTTCGTGTGAAACAGACAAGCAGAATCGGCGGCCGTCACATCAACGGCCGCCGATTCGGTCAAGACAAAACCGCTTACCTGACAGCCACATCCACCTGTCCGGCCCGCGCCTTCGCCGTCACAGCAGACACAACCACCGTTACGACGATATTCGCCACCAACGCGATCAAGCCGATATAAGTCGGATACGTCGCCCCAGCAAAATGCAGTGCATAGACAGGCTTCAATCCCTGCTCGGCAGCCAGCACCGTCCCGATCCCAATACCGGCCAGCCAGCCCAGGAACAGCCCAGTCGAACTCAATCGGCGCGTATACAGCGAGAACACCACAGCCGGGAAGATCTGCAGGATCCAAACGCCACCCAGCAACTGCATGTCGATCGCGTATTGAGTCGGCAGCGCGACGATGAACAGCAGCGCGCCGAACTTCACCACAAGCGACACAAGCTTCGCATTCGACGCTTCTTTCTGCGGCGTCGCATTCGGTGCGATCAATGGCTTATACAGATTGCGCGTGAACAGATTCGCCGCACCGATCGACATGATCGCCGCCGGTACCAGCGCGCTGATCGCGATCGCCGCCGCCGCGAAACCGACGAACCACGACGGGAACAGCGTGAGAAACAGCGTCGGCACGACATCCGAAGGCGACTTCACATGTACGCCTGCCGCAATCGCCATGTAACCCAGCAACGCAATCAACCCGAGCAACACGGTATAGGCCGGCAGGAAGATCGCATTTTTCTTGACCGTCGCAGCCGAGCTCGACGAAAGCACGCCCGTCATCGTATGCGGGTACATGAACGCGGCCAACGCGGAACCCAGCGCGAGCGTCGCATACGCCGTGAACTGCGAAGGCTTCAGCAAAATGCCCGTCGCCCCGCCCTTCGCTACGAAGAATTTATCCGCCGTGTCAAACAGTGCGCCATATCCCCCGAGCTTCGTCGGAATCCAGCAAACGGCAACGATCACCACGATGTAGATCATGATGTCCTTGACGAACGCGATCATCGCCGGCGCGCGCAACCCACTCGCATACGTATAGAGCGCAAGGATGACGAACGCGATGATCAACGGCAGCTCCCCGGTAATACCGAGGCTCTTGATCACCACCTGCATCCCAACCAGTTGCAGCGCGATATAAGGCATCGTCGCCACGATCCCGGTCACCGCGATTGCCGCGGGAAACCACTTGCCACCGTACACACCTTGCACGTAATCCGCCGCCGTAATGTGATCGCCGCGATGGCACGCTTGCCAAAGCTTGGGCATCACGGCGAACACGAACGGATAGACGATGATCGTATAGGGCAACGCGAAAAATCCATACGCGCCCACGGAGTAGACAAGCGCGGGCACAGCAATAACGGTGTAAGCGGTATAGAAATCGCCACCCACCAGGAACCACGAGATGACAGTGCCGAATTGGCGTCCGCCGAGCCCCCATTCATGCAGTTGCGAGAGATCGCCGCGCTTCCAGCGTGCCGCAACGAAACCGAGCACCGTAATCAGCGCGAAGAACACGATGAAGATGGTCAGAGCGGTCGTATTGATCGATGTCGGTTCGGTCATTTGGCGCTCCGGTAGACGGCGTACATCAGCAACGAGGTAATCGGCACCCAGAGAAATTGGTACCAATAGAAGAAGGGAAAGCCGAGCAGCGATGGCCGAGCGCCGTTGTAAAACGGTAGCCACAGCAGGGCGAAATAAGGCAATAGCAAAATCAACGGTAGCCACGTTCGGCGTGGCCGGTTGGAGGTCTCCATGATGCTCCTTAGGGACTGACGATGGGGCGACAGGCGCCTGATGAGGCAACCGCTCGCGCTCTGTCTTTTTTCTAAACTATCGTGAGATGAATCAAGCCGAACGCGATGCTTGCTTAGGAGGTATAGAACGAGCCTCATGCAAATCGAATTGCGTCTGACGGCCGTAGTATTTCCGCACGACATGTTGGCCGCAAGCGCACAACTACTTAGTCACACTACGTAAAACTACGTAGCACCCGCCGTCGTCCCGTGTCGTCTTCAAGCAGCACCATCTCGCCGCCGTACCCGATGCGCATTAGTCACGACGTTATAAAGGCGCTTGCCCGATGAACCCGATGTTTGCCGCACGAAATACTTGTCATGCAGCAAGTCGGTGCTGCTGGTCGCTTCGCGCAAGAAACGCTCGACAGCGGCGCGGGTCAGGCCGCGGTCTGTGCTGATTGCGTCGAACTGATCGATCAGCGTCGCTTTGTCGAGTACAGGGAAGTCGTTTAGCGTGCAGGCCGCGATATCGATAAGTCGCGCTTGTGCGATCTGTCACGCACACGCGTAGGCGGCGAGCGCTCTGAATTTATCGAGTCGAGCGTTCGCAAGCTGCTGCTCGGTTAACGCACTATTGCTGCGGTACTCGGCCGCAATATTGCTGCGGTACTCGGCCGCCTTTGCTACGATCGCGGCCTTCAGTGTCCCGATCCAGCGAAACGTAGCTTGCATCACATCCGTCCCAGGTTGCCCTCGCCCCTCCAACACGTCCCCGGTGTTGCCGCTCGCTCAACATTCGGGCCGGTAACAAGGTAGCAGTCCTTAGGTTCCTGCGCGATCGCACATGCGAACTCGCCGCCGCCGACGCGAAACGCTAGTCAGCATCGCGAAGGGGCTCGGCAACCTCGACGAGTGGATAGAGCGTGCCGGCGCGAAGCAATTCGGCACGGGCCGCCACGAGCGACACGCGCGCTGCGCGTGCATCGAGCGCCAGGCGAATCATAGACGGCAGTTGCCCCGGACCGCGCGCGAGTTCGCGAAGGATCGGCGCGAGCGCGGTCGTCCCGTCCTCGCGCAAGCCCGCCGTTGCCGCGGGAGGCAGCGTACGCCACGCAGGATCGACTACCGCGCGGCAAACGGCAAAGGGCAGCCCGCGGGCGCCTGCGTGCGCAGCAGCGATATGCGATTCCATATCGACGGCCAGTGCGCCTGTCGCGTCATGCAGCGCATCCTTCTGCTGTCGTGTCACAACGGGCGCCGCCACCGCGGCGGTGGGGCCGCATACGACACGTGTTGCCGGCAGCGACGCGCGCAGTGTGGAGAGGATGCGTTCGCGCCATGCGGCATCGGTCGGCACGTGGCCAAGCGGCCCATCGATTGCATCGGCTACCACGAGTGCCCCGGGCATTAAATCGGGGGCCAGCCCGCCCGCCGTGCCGAAGCTCATGACACCCGATGCGCCTCGAGCCAAGACATCCTGCAGGGCGCGTTCGAGCCGATCGGCGCGGGCCGCATAAACGACTTCGACGCCAGGGGCGCGAGCAATGCGCGCCTCGAACGCCATTCCCGTCACGATGACGAGCGGCAACGACATCCTTGAACCGGCCACCACTACATCCCGACCGCGACGCGCGCGAGCCCGTCGCGCTTCAGGTTGCGGTAGCGCGCGAGCGCCCACAGCGGGAAGAACTTGCGGTAGCCGTGATAGCGCAGATAGAACACGCGCGGGAAGCCGGTGGCCGTGAAGCGCGTCTCGTCCCACAGGCCGTGTTCGCGCTGTGCATGGACGAGGTATGCCACGCCCTTTGTCACAGCCTGATGGTCGATCACACCCGCCGCCATCAAGCCGAGCAGCGCCCAAGCCGTTTGCGACGCCGTGCTCGGCGCTTTTTCGTAGCCGCGGTAGTCGAGCTTGTAGCTCGCGCCGTCTTCACCCCAACCGCCGTCTTCGTTTTGAATCGAGATCAGCCATTGCGCCGCGCGCTTGATCCGCGCATCGTCATGGGCGATGCCGGCTGCGTTCAACGCGCACAGCGCCGTCCACGTCCCGTAGATGTAGTTCATGCCCCAACGGCCATACCAGCTGCCGTCGTCTTCCTGTTCGGCGAGGATGTAGTCGTATGCACGACGGGCAGGTTCGCTATTGCCCGGACGTTCACCCATTTGCGCGAGCATCGACAAGCATCGGCCCGAGACGTCGGCTGTGGGCGGATCGAGCAGCGCACCGTGATCCGAGAACGGGATGTTGTTCAAGTAGTACTGCGTGTTTTCCGGTTCGAAGGCGCCCCATCCGCCATCGCTGCTTTGCATGCCGATGATCCACTCGCGCGCGCGGGCAATCGCTTCGCGATCGACGTTCGAGCGCGTCAATGTGGCGGCGCGATCCATCGCCATGACGACGACGGCCGTATCGTCGACATCGGGGTAGTACGGGTTCGCGTATTGAAAGGCCCAGCCGCCGGGCCGCACGTCCGGACGGCGCGAGATCCAGTCGCCGCGCACGTCGAGCACTTGCAACGGCCGCAGCCATTGCAAGCCGCGCAAAGCCGCTTCCTGCGCCTTCGGTGCTCCGGTTTCGAGCAGCGCATGCGCCGCGAGCGAGGTGTCCCATACCGGTGATAAGCATGGCTGGCAGTACGCTTCGTCTTCTGCAATAGCCAGCAGCTTGTCGATCGAGGCGCGCGCAATGGCGCGGTTCGGATAGTCGGGCCCGTAGCCAAGCGTGTCGTACATCATGACGGCATTGGCCATCGCGGGAAAAATCGCCCCGAGGCCGTCTTCGCCGTTCAGTCGTTCGTCCACGAACGCGACCGCGGCCTGAATCGCGCGTTCGCGTGTCTTCTTCGGGAACAAGCCGTCGACGGTACGCAGCACGGTATCGACGACACGGAAGAACGCAAACCACCCGCGGCTCTGGTGCCCGGCACGCGGCAACAAACCCGTTTGCGACGGATTGCCAAGAAAGAGTTCGTCGATCTTGACGCCGCGCGGATTCCTCGCCACGGGCCGGCGCGCGTTCAGCACCAGCAACGGCACGATGACCGTCCGCGCCCAGTACGACACTTTCGAAAGATGGAACGGAAACCACTGCGGCAGCAGCGTGATCTCCACCGGCATCATCGGCACGGCGCCCCAAGGAACGATACCGAACAGGGCGAGCAAGATTCGCGTGAAGACGTTGACGGCCTCCGCGCCACCTGCGCCAAGAATGGCCGCGCGGGCGCGCTGCATAGGCTCAGCGTCGTCGCGTTCACCCGCCATCTTCAACGCGAAATACGCCTTCACACTCGCACTGACGTCCATTGCCCCATCGGTGAAGAGAGGCCAGCCGCCGTCGGGCAATTGAATGCGGCGCAGATAGCGCACGATCTTGCCTTCGAGTTCGGTGTTGGGCGTCTCGCCAAGATAGTGGACGAGCAGGATGTACTCGGCTGGAATCGTTGCGTCCGCTTCCAGTTCGTACACCCAATGCCCGTCGGGCCGCTGATCGGCCAGGATGGCGTCCGTTGCGCGCTCGATGGCGGCATCGAGCGCGATGCGCGGGAACGCGGCATCGGCCGTGCTCGAAGCGGCCATCACGGCGGCGGGGGCGGGAATGTCGTTCATCGGCATCTCAATGCAATGGGTCGAAGACGAAGCACTCGGCTTCGTCGGTCATCTTTTTTCAATGTGTCGTCGCCAGCTTGAATGGCCGGCGATCGGGGTAGCGCGTCGCAGCTCAAAAAAACGCGTAACGGGCGACGATCCACAGCAGCCGTAAACGCGGCTTGCGCACGGGCGTGCGCGGCAGGTCGAAGCCGCGTTCGACCGTGCGCTCGAGCAAGCACCGGTATACGCCGGACATGATGCGTGGCGCGCGCACGGCGTTGCGCGGCGCGCTGTCCATGATCGCGTCGGCCTTCGCAAAATGCTCAACGGCACGCTGGGCGAGCGTCGCACATACGCGCGGCAAAGAAGGATCGTCGGCAATCTCAGCCGGGTTCGTCGCGGCGATCCCCTCGCGCGCCAGCAACTCGCGCGGCAGATAGCACCGGTTGATCGCGGCATCTTCATCGATGTCGCGCAAGATGTTCGTGAGCTGCAGCGCGCGCCCAAGGTGGTGAGACAGCAGATGCCCCGCTTCCTCACTCATCCCGAAAACCCTCACCGATAGACGGCCGGCCGCACTGGCGACACGGTCGCAGTACAGATCCAGCGTGGCTTCGTCGGGCGCGCAGATATCGGCTGCGGCGTCCATCGCCATGCCGTCGATCATCGCGTGAAAATCCTCGCGGCGCAGATTGAACGCCCGAATCTGGCGGACGAGCGCAGCCAACGCGGGCCGTGGCTCGCCGTCGTAACACGCGTCGATATCGGCACGCCACCGCTCGAGCCCGGCACTGCGCTCCGCGCGCGGCGCGTCGCTGTCGGCAATATCGTCGACGGCGCGGCAGAACGCGTAGATCTGGAACATCGCCTCGCGCTGCGCAGCCGGCAAGATGCGCATGGCGAGATAGAAGGAGCTGCCCGACGACGCGCTGGCGGCGTCGGGTGCTGCTTCGTCCGCGACGAGATTGGAAACGGCCAAGGCGAACTCCGCTGTGGCGCCCTCGCAGGGCGAATGAGAATCGATGCTGTGTTTGCGGCGTGCCGCTGGACCACTGATAGCACTGATATGACGCACGGCGCTTCTGTGCGGCGCTTCAATGCATGGAGTGCGCACAATCGGCGGCGCGACGCACCGGCAAGCGAGCCGGAAACGGGCAAAAGTATACCAACGTTTCATTCGGTGCCACAGCCAAGGCCTCTGGCGCTGGAACGGCCAACCGTCCGATGCGCACGAGCGGTAGCTCAGGTGAGCGCGACGGAGCGATTGCGGCCTTGCCGTTTCGCGCTATAGAGGGCAGCGTCCGCTTCGTTGATGAGCACTTCATAGCTCCGCAGCCCCGGGCGCGCCGAGGCGCCGCCTACGCTGGCCGTCACGGGCACATGCACCCCTTCGGCCTCGACGGGCGTATCGCCGATCGTCATACGGATCTTTTCCGCGACGATCATCGCCTCGGCCAGCGGCGTACACGGCAGCAGCAGCGCGAACTCCTCGCCGCCGAAGCGCCCGAACGTATCCTGCACGCGCACGGCGTCGGCCACGCGCTGCGCCATCACGCGCAGCACGGTATCGCCCACCGCATGCCCGAAGCGGTCGTTGATGTCCTTGAAGTGATCGAGATCGAACAGCAGCACAGAGAGCTCGCCGCCATAACGCTGCCAGCGCAGGAATTCGTCGCGCAGGCGATCTTCGAAGAACCGCCGGTTCGCAATGCCCGTGAGCCCATCGCGGTTTGCGTATTCCTGCAGCTTTTCGACGGCTTCTTCACGCTCGCGCTGCATGACGCTCACGTGCGTCACATCCGAGATCGTCACGCACACGGCCACGACTTCGCGGCCGCGCGTCAGCGGCATGAAGGTGCAGTCCTGCTGCATGAAGTCGACACCGCCCGTAATCGGCCGGTCGTGGTCGAACTTGAAGAGATAAGGGCGCTGCTCCCACGAGCTGAAGGCAAAGCTGCCCAATTGGAAAACGCTTTCGACTTTGCGCGAAAGCCATACACGCGGCAATTCAGGAAAGCTGTCGAAGATCGACTTGCCGACGACGGTTTCAGCAGGTTGTCTGCTGTGGTCCTGCATAAACCGGTTCCACATCAACACGGTCATGTCGCGGTCGAGCACGAAAATACCGAACCCGACGCGCTCGATCACCAAGTCGCTAAGGGATGGGTCTATCGTCGCGTCGTTCATAGGCTGGACAGGAGCGCGCTAAGCGCCTCATTCATCCGATGAATAGACTCCTCGGCCATCAGCATCACGAGATGGGCGCGAAACGTTTGATCTTCGAGTGCAAAGTTAACCTCGAGCAGCAACGCGACCTTCCATGCGAGCACGTCGGCTTGGAAAACGTCGTCGAGTGAAATCTGTTCGCCGAGCATGCCGGGCGGCGAAAAAATCGGCGTCCGGTCGAGCTGATTGAGAATGCACGACACGCACGCGCCCGTCAGCACATTGGCCACGTCGAACATGAGTTCGGTCTGGCTCACCGTGTCGTAAGCCGAGTGCACGTAAGGATCATTCACGAGGGCGCACAGATGGCCCACGCCGCTGCTGCGGCAAATGACAAGCGCCTCGCCCTTGATGTCGGAACGAAAGCCCTGCCGCACCGCGGTGACGCTTTCGTTGATCCCCGTCATTTCGCGCAGCGTCTGAGCGGCGTCCTCGGCGCCCACGACGCGTACGCGCGGCACCGACAATTCGATGAAGGTATCTAGCAGGCTCGCCAGGCGCGTCGCCGCCTGCCCCATCGCCAGATTGGCGATTTCCTGCAAGGCGTCGCGCTGCTCTTCGCTGAACACGTTGTCACGCATACAACCCGTACTCCTTGAGGATGGGCAATATCGCCTCTGGGGTCACGGGCTTGGCGACAAACGCGGCTGCGCCGAGCGCGCGCACGCGCTCCTGAGCCAGCGGCTGCACGTCGGCGGACACGACGATCACGAACGTATTCAAATCCTCGTGCTGCAACGCCTCGAGAACCTGATAGCCGTTCATGTCCGGCATCGTCAGATCCAGAAACATCACCGAGGCTTTGCCCTCGCGATAAAGTGCGAGCGCCTCACGTCCGTTCGATGCGTATGCGATGTCGACGTCCCAGTCAGCCGGCAAGGCTTTCGTCAGAACCTTACGGGCAAGCAGGGAGTCATCGGCGATCACAATCGGCAAGGGCATGGCAAGCGTGACGAAAAACGAAAGGGTCTATATCGCGTTAACGGCGGCTCGGAGCGTTTTCTTTAACGGGAGCGGGCGCGACGGGCGGTGGCGAGCGCGAGAGGCTCGCGCTTTTTGCGTGCGCCCGCTACAGCGAGCGCACCATGTCTCATAAAAATGAAGCGAAATTCTCGGAGCAAACCAACGGAAAATCAACTCTCCAATTTCGGAATGGATCGGCCAAGCCCGTGCGCCTCTTCAGTATGAAGAAAAAAAATTGGCGATAATACGCGGTTGCGCGCAGATTTTTCTTTTGTGTACGTTTGCGCTTCCGATTTCGTCGCTGTTTTAGGGCGAACGTTCGGAAGCATCGCTGGGATACATATCCAAACGAAAAGGCCGGCGCGGACCAACTCGCTTATGATGAACGCACGGCGGACACCGCCGATTGGACGACCACCAACATGAACCGACGGCTCGACGACTCCACGACGAACGGCTTGCCTGGCGATTGGCAAGACAATTCGCCGGCGCAGGGGATGCCCGAGCCCGACTTTGCGGTCCGGCGCCTCACCCTGATCGCGCTGCTTGGCGCCGCGATCGTTCTGCCGGCCGTGTACGCCATCGTCGTGGTCTCCGCCAATTTCCGGTCTGCCGTTGCGTCCGCCACCGACGCCACCGTCAGAACGGTACGCATTGCCGAAGAACACGCGCTGAAGGTGTTTGACCTCAATGAAACGCTCGACGCGCGGGTCGACGATCTCGTCCGCGGGCTCGACAACGACGCCATCCGCGCACGCGAAGCCGATATCCATAACAAGCTGCAGAGCATCGGCGGAGGCTACCCGCAAGTCGCTTCGGTATCGATCTTCGGCCCGGAGGGCCTGCTGCTGGCGAACAGCCGATACTATCCGGCTCCGCATGCCTCGATCGCCGCGCGCGACGATTTCGC
Source organism: Trinickia sp. (assembly GCF_051961175.1). Taxonomy (GTDB): domain Bacteria; phylum Pseudomonadota; class Gammaproteobacteria; order Burkholderiales; family Burkholderiaceae; genus Trinickia. Next base: position 17,054 of record NZ_JBQCDN010000460.1, read on the forward strand.
CGGCATCCGCAGCGGCCATATTCTCGAACACGTGTCGAAAGTCATGGTGTGGCACGCGGGGAGCGGCGAGGCCGTCTTCAACACCGGCATGGCGCGACGCGGCCCGAACGGCGTCTTCGCCGGGCTGGTGTCGGTTGCGCTGCGCCAGTCGTATTTCGAATCGTTCTATCGCGAATTGCTCGGCAGCGAGCGCGGCGCCATGACGATGATGCTGACGCGCACCGACGGAGCCGTGCTCGCGTCGTACCCGCCGCGCCCAGAATCCGCTGTCGTCGTGCCTCAATTCGCTGCGGCGCTGGCCGCCGGCAGCCGCTCGGGGGTACTGCAGCTGCCGGACAGCGCCAATCACGGGCGACACGACGGGCGGATTCTGGCGTACCGCCAAGTCGGCTCCTATCCCGTCTACGTCTCCTGCGCTTACAGCGAATCGGCGATCTGGACGGCCTGGTACCACCGCGCACTCGTCTTTGCCGCTTCGATCTTCACGCCATCGATCGTGCTCTGGTTCGTGCTCGCGTTCTCCCTGAAGCGCCTCGCGGCGGAAAAGCAGGCGTGGGAGCAATGGCAAGCGGAAGCGTCGATGCGTCGCTCCATCGAGTCGGCCTATCGGCAATCGCGCAAGATGGAAGCGCTGGGTAATCTCGTCGGAACGGTCGCGCACGACTTCAACAACCTGCTGACGATCATCGCGACGAACGTTCAGATCGCGCGCCGGCGCGGTGCGACGAGCTTCGATCGCGAACTCGGAGCGATCGAGCGTGCCTTGAAGAATGGCCAATCGCTGACGCGCCAACTGCTTGGCGTTGCCCGCAAGCAACCGCTGCGCAGCGAAACGCTCGATTTGTCGCGCTGGATGGCTGCGAGTCGCGAGCTCCTGCGCGCATCGCTCGGTGCAAATGCCGCGCTCGTCATCGACATTGGCCGCGACGTCTGGCCGATCGAAGTAGACAGCGCAGAGCTCGAACTCGCGCTCATCAATGTGGCAGTCAACGCCCGGGATGCCATGCCGAATGGCGGACGCTTCACCATCCGCGCCACGAACGTGCGGCTCGAGCCGGAAGGCGGTTTTGCCCTCACGGGCGAATTCGTTCAGATTTCGTTGGAAGATACAGGCGCCGGCATGCCGCCCGACGTGCTGGCGCATGCGTTCGAACCGCTTTTCACGACGAAGCCGAAAGGAATGGGCACGGGGTTGGGCCTGCCGCAAGTCTTTGCCTTCTGCGACCGCTCCGGCGGTCTGGCGACGATCGACAGCGCGCAAGGGATCGGCACGACGGTGCGGCTCTATTTGCCGCACGCCCATGGCGCACCCGCCGCGGCGCCGGCCGACCTCGAACGGACCGTCGACGCGGCGCCATCGGGCGGCCTGCACGTGCTGCTCGTCGAAGACAACGACGAGGTAGCGGCCGGAACGGAAGCGCTGCTGCGCATGATGGGCCATCGCGTCACCTGCGCATTCAACGCGGACGCCGCATTGCGCCTCATCGCCGACACGCTGTCGCAGCCCACCGATCCCTTCGACGTGCTGATTTCGGACATTCACATGCCGGGCCACGCCAACGGCATCGATTTGGCGGAAGCGGCGCAAGCGCTCGACTCGCCGTTGCCTGTCATTCTCATTACGGGCTACGCGCAAGAGCTCGAGCGCGCGCGGAATGTCAACGTCCGAGTGCTGTCCAAACCTTTCGATATCGCCTTACTCGAATCGATGCTTCAGACCATTCGACGCGAGCGCGAAGTTCGCGCGCACGCGCACGGCAAGGCGACTTGAGCGACGCGGCGCGAGTTTTGCGTGCCGCTATCGCTAACCAAGCCTCGCGGAGGTCATCATGCAACACACGGTCATCGCGTTTTTCGATACCTATCCCCAAGCCGAAGCCGCGCGCGACGCGCTCTTCGCAGCGGGCATCACCCCAGAAAACGTGGCGCTGAAGGCCAAATGCGAGCCGACTTACGCGAGCGACGCAACGTTGGCTTACGAAGCGGCGCCGGTCCCCAGCGAAGGCTTGCTCGCGAGCATCGAGCGCTTTTTCGAATCGTTGTTCCAAAGCGCACCGCCCGAGCAGGAACGAGCGAACTATGCCGAGGCCGTCCGCCGCGGGGCCGTGATGGTCTGCGTCGAGGCCCCAACCGATGCGCTTGCGCAGCTGACACGCACCACGCTCGAAGCCATGGGGCCGCTCGATGTCGAGGAGCGCGCGGCCACGTGGAACCCGCCGACAGAAGTGTCCCGCTCGCACTCGCCGCTCGAGGAACGGGGCCTGCGGCCCAGCGTGCCGGTTGCGACGCCGGCGCGCAGCGCGGTGTACAGCTATCCTCGCGACAACGCGGGCACGACCGCGCCCGCCGCTCCGGATGCGGAGGCCGCCGCCGAACGAACGAAGACGGAAGCGGCGGCGACAGCGGTCGCCGCCGGCTCAGCCCCGGGCATGGGGGCGGTTTTCACGTCGGGACGCAGTGCGGCCGCCGCCCCGATACCGGAAAGCGAGCCCCCTCGCCCGCCGGCCGTACCGGATGAATACCTCGAAAACGAAGAGACCCATCGCGGCGACGAGCCGGGGCCCGGGACGCGGTGAGCGGTTACTTCGGGGCGTGATACCGCTTCACCCACGCCTCGAAGCGTTGGACGAAGGTCGTCAGGAATTTGCGCGTGTCCTCGTTCGCAATCGCGCCGGAGCCGTCGAAAAACGAATCGGTGTGCTTGAGGAAGATCTCGGGCTGGCCGAGCGTGGGCACGTCCAGATAGGCGAGGACATTACGCAGATGTTGCTGGGAGAGCGCCGTGCCCGTGGCGCCGGGAGAGATCCCGCACACGGCCGCGGGCTTATCTTTCCAGGAATTGGCCCCCCACGGCCGCGAGCCCCAATCGAGCGCGTTCTTCAGCACACCCGGCATCGACCGGTTGTATTCGGGCGTGACGAACAACAAGCCATCCGCTGCTTCGACGTTCGCTTTCAATTGTTTGGCGACGTCGGGAAAGTTTGCGTCGTAGTCCTGGCTGTAGAGCGGCAGGGATCCGATATCGAGAAACGAGAACTCGAACTCGCTGCTCGCGAGTTTCGTCAAGGCATGCGCGAGTTGTTTGTTGAACGATTCACGCCGCAAGCTGCCGACGACGACTGCAATCTTGTATGCCATGGTCCTTGCTCCTCCAGGTGAGAACGACCAAGCCGTCACGCATGACTCGGCCCGAGCCAACCATGATAGTCGCCGCTGCAAAAACGCGCCGGCCCGTTTTTCCGGCAACCCACTAAACGCCCGGCGGGCCGTGGTTCCGTACCAGCCTTTCCACAACCTTTTCCACAGAAACTGTGGATAACTCCTCGATATCCCAAGGCGATTACGAATCGACACATCTGTGTCCGTTCGATGACAGACCACCGCCCTGCACATTTCGATCAGCCGCCCCAATGGACGACGTGTCGACACGCCGGGAACGGATGCCGAGGGGCGCAACGCTAAGCGCTACGTTGTACGGCACCAGCCCGTCTTTTCAATTTTTCGTGCATCCGATCTGCATCCGTTCCTTCCGTCCCCGCGTATTGAGGACAGCAACGGTCGAGCGTCGAACTGAAATGAAACGCCGGCTCGCGCGACTCAAGCCTCACTCACGGCTTTGTTACCCCAACCTCAGGAGAATCAAATGAACAAGCAATGGATCGCCGCTGCCGCCTTCACCGCCGCTCTGGGTGCGACGCTTGCCACGCCCGTGTTCGCGGCCGACATGGAGAAGTGCTACGGCGTCGCAAAGGCTGGGCAGAACGATTGCAAGGGCAACAGCCACTCATGCGCGGGACAGTCGACGAAGAGCATGGACAAGGGTGAGTTCAAGGCGGTTGCCAAGGGCACCTGCTCGCAGCTCGGCGGCTCGCTCACGCCGGGGATGTAAGCGCATCGCATTTCGACCGGCGGACCGCAGAACCGGTGCGGCCGCCAGTCGATCAGTGGCTTGGCCGATGCGCTGATCGACTGATGGGCGGGACACAAGGGGCAACGCACATGAATCCAAAGGCATTGACGGGCGCAGGGCTCGGGCTGCGTGGGCCGCACGCCGGCGCAGTGCTCGCGCGCCAGCCCGCCGTCGGCTGGTGGGAAGTCCACAGCGAAAACTATTTTGGCGGCGGAGAACCGATTGCCGCGCTGGAGCAAGTGAGGGCCCGCTATCCCGTCAGTCTGCACGGCGTGGGCCTCGGGCTCGGGAGCCTCGAGGCCCCGCACGTGGCGCACTTGCGCCAATTGAAAGCGCTCGTCGAGCGCATCGAGCCCGTGCTGGTTTCCGAGCATCTTTGCTGGAACCGTGCGGGTGAACGCTGCTTCAACGACTTGCTCCCGGTGCCGCGCGTCGAGGGTGCGCTCCAGGTCGTCGCTGAGCATATCGACATCGTTCAGAACGCACTCGGCCGGCCGATCTTGATCGAGAACGTTTCGGCGTACGTCGCCTTCGAAGGCGAAGTTTGCACGGAGGCCGAGATGCTGGCCGACCTCGTCGCGCGGACCGGCTGCGGCGTATTGCTCGATCTGAACAACCTGCACGTCAATGCGTTGAACCTCGGCATCGACTCATTCGCCGAGCTCGCGCGGTTGCCCAAGCACTGTGTGAGCGAAATGCACGTGGCCGGGTTCGAATGGCTTGACTCAGTGGCGATCGATACGCACGGGGCGCCGGTTTCCGGCGCCGTCTGGACGCTGCTCGACGCGGCGCTCGAACGCTTTGGGCCGACGGCAGTGCTGCTCGAGCGCGATACGAATCTGCCACCGCTCGACGTACTGCTGCAAGAGTACGCGCAACTTGCAGCACACGTGCTTGCCAGCCGATGCGATACGCGCACGCCGGCGCGGGCGACAGCCGAGGCGATGACATGTTAGCGACGATGAACTACGGCATGCTGCTTGACCGCTTTGCAGCGTCGCTCGTCGATGACACGTTCGCTCCGCACGGTATCGCCGCCGAGTCGCGCGAACGAATGGACATCTATCGGAACAACGCGCGGATCAACCGCATCGCGGCACTGGCCGACGCCTTCGCCAACGTTGTGCAGCTCGTCGGCGCGGACTATTTCGGCGCGCTCGCGCGGGCCTACGTCGATTGCACGCCTGCGCACTCGGCGAACCTTCACGATGACGGCGATGGGCTACCGGCCTTCCTCCGAGCCTTCGAACCCGCGGCGGATCTGCCGTTTTTGGGCGACGTCGCGGAAGTCGACTGGCTCCTGCATCGCGCGTATTTCGCTGAGGACGTCAATGCCATCGACGCGTCGACGCTTGTTGAACTCGGTCCCGACCGCTTTGCGGCAGCTTCGATACGGTTCACACCATCGGTCGGACTCGCGCGCTCACATCGATGGCCTATCGCGGACATCCTTCAAATGCATATCGATGGGACACCGGCACAGCTGGGAACCGGTGGGCAAACCGTGCTGATTTGGCGCGAAGGTTTCAGGGTTCGTTGGCAAACACTCGCTCAAGCCGACGCGGATGCCGTGTCTGCCTTGATGACCGGTAGGTCCATTCAAGAGGCGTTTTCCCAAACAGAGGCCGACGCAAGCTCGTTGCTTACGCAACTATTCGGCCTTCGCCTCATTCTCGCCATTGAGGAGCGTCATGAAGCTCGCATCTAGATTGTTGGGTCGCCTCGACGACGTTGCAGTGGCGCTGCAGCCGCTCTTTGCCCTCGCGGTCAGGCTCTATCTATTCCGCGTATTCTTTCTTTCCGGGCTGACTAAATTGCGCAGTTGGGACAGTACGCTTTATTTGTTTTCCAACGAATATCACGTCCCCCTACTACCGCCGGCCGTGGCGGCAGTCATGGGTGCCGGCGGCGAACTGATCTTCCCCGTGTTACTGGTGTTGGGCTGGCAGAGCCGGTTAGCAGCGGCGGGCCTGTTCGTCGTGAACCTTGTCGCGGTCCTGTCCTACCCAGGGTTGGAACCAGTCATGATCAAGGATCATATTCTGTGGGCGGTACTCATCGCGTATCTGTTCTTTCACGGTGTCGGGCGATGGTCGCTGCAAGGCATCTTTCATCGGCCCGAGGCGTCTGGAATACAACGCGGACATGCTTGATGGCGTCAGCTGAGGGCTGCGTAGGCTGCGTATAGCTCGCGGCCCCAGCGTGAATCCATGAGTTCGGCACTCGCGATATCGAGTTAGGCGAACAGTGTCTCGATGTTCTCCGGCGGACGTCCAATTGCGGCCCGGCCGTTGCGGATCACAATCGGACGCTGCAACAAAATCGGATGCGCGATGATCGCTTCGTACAATTGCTCGTCGCTCAATGCGGGATCCGCGAGCCCCAGTTCCTGATAGGGCTCCTCATCGTCGCGCATCATGTCCCGGACGGAACCGCCCAGCATGTGGTGGAGCGCTTTGAGTTCGTCCAGCGACGGAGGCGCTTTGAGGTACTCGACAATCTTGACCGGTTCGCCTGATTGGTTGACTCGATCGTTCACGAGTTCACATGCGCCGCGGGATTTCGAGCAGCGAGGGTTGTGGTAGATGGTGATCATGGTCAGGGCGCCTGTTGCA
>NZ_JBQCDN010000461.1:0-17628 GCF_051961175.1 Trinickia sp.
CGGGTAGGCCGGATACCAGAATACTTGCTTGCCTTGTACCGGTACTGCGCCGGCCATATTGTAACGGTACGCGCCGTCTCCAGACGGCCGCGTGGTCGACGGGCGGGTTTCGCCGCCCGAGCGACGCCTTATCCGCCGGAACCCCGGCTTCGCAGTCCTTTGCTGTCCCCAGCCGCCCAAGGAGCGCACCGATGAAACACGACGATCAGGTCGCAGACGCATTCGGCACGACCGCCGCCGCGTATTTGACCAGCCCAACCCACGCGAGCGGCGCCGATCTGGCCACGCTGGCCGACGAGATCGCCTCGACGCCCGATGCCGATGTCCTCGACCTCGGTTGCGGTGCGGGCCATGCGAGCTTCGCTTGCGCCGCGCACGCACGCTCGGTCGTTGCCTACGATCTCGCCGAACCGATGCTCGCGACGGTCGCTGCGGCCGCCCGCGAGCGCGGATTGGCCAACATTCGAACGCAGCAAGGCGCGGCCGAGCGCTTGCCGTTCGCCGATGCTTCCTTCGACTGGGTCGTGAGCCGCATGAGCGCGCATCATTGGCACGACGTGCCGCAAGCGCTCGCCGAAGTGCGCCGCGTACTCAAGCCGGGCGGAGGGGTGCTGTTCATCGACGTGATCGGCGCCGATCATCCGCTGCTCGACACGCATTGTCAGGCAAGTGAAGTGCTGCGCGACGGCTCGCACGTGCGCAACTACCGCGCCGACGAATGGCTCGCACTCTTTGCCGCCGCCGGCTTCACGGCAAGCGTGCGCGAGCGCTGGCGCCTGTCGATCGAGTTCGCGTCGTGGATCGCGCGGATGCGGACACCGCCGGAGCGGGCGCAGGCGATTCGCTCGCTGTGGGCGAGTGCTCCCGACGAGGTGCGCGAACACTACGGCGTGCAGCCCGACGGCTCGTTCATGCTCGATGTTGCGATGGTGGAGGCCCGCTGAACGCGGACCCGGCTCACGACGGGAACGCAGTCAGGTGCGCGGCTGCGTTCACGCGCTCCCGGATTCGGGTGTTTCCGGGTGCAGAGTCAGCGTACCAGCGCCGCATAGCGCTCGGTCCACGCCTGCGCCCATTGCGGCAGGGCGTCGCCGGGCATCGGCGCGCCCACGAAACTGCCTTGGGCGACATCGCACGACAAATCGCGCAAGACGTTCCAGTCTTCGACATCGTCGATGCCGTGAGCGACCGTACGCATGTTCAATTGACGCGCGAGCAGCAGGCTCGCCTTGACAATCGCGTTGAGCGACATGTCCCGGCTTGCGCCGTGCACGAAGCCGCCATCGAGCTTCAGTTCGTCGAACGGCACATCGCGCAAGTGGGCCAGCGACGACTGCCCGGCGCCGAAATCGTCGATCAGCAGGCTGATGCGCTTCAACCGTAGCCGCGTCAGCACGTCGAGCGAGACGAGCCGATCGCGCGTCATCCGCGTTTCGTTGATTTCGAGCACGAGCCGCGACAGCGGGAAATGCGCGCGCGCGGCCGCATCGACGATGAAATCCGGAAAATCGAGCGCCGCCAGGTCATCCATCGACAGATTGATGCCGACGCGGAAGTCGTCGCCCAAGCTTTGCCATTGCGCCGCTTGTTCGAGTGCGGACGGCAAGATCGTGCGCGTCAAGTCGTTCAGGATGCCGTGTTGCGGCTCGCTCGCCACCAACCGGTCGGCGGGTACGAGCCCATCGCGCGGATGCTGCCAGCCGGGCATCGCTTCGACGCCCGTCACTTCCCCCGTGGCGAACGCGACTTGCGGTTGATAGCAGGTCACGATCTGCCCGGCCGCGATCGCCGCGCGCAGTTCCTCCGGCAGATAGGGGGTGTGCGCCTCGCCGGCAGGTTGCGGCGGCTTGACGCAATGCAGCCGCTGCTGCAATTGCTCGCGCGTGGCCGGTTTTGCGAGCGATCCGAGCACGTGCAGGCCCCGCGAGTACGCGAGTTTTTCGGCGCTCTTCAAAATGCGTGTGTCTTCGCCGCTGACCAGGACAACCTGGCCGTCGTAGCCGCGCTGCACGAGTTGGCGCAGAAATTCGACGCCGTCCATGCCGGGCATCTGCAGATCGGTGAAGACGACATCCACCTGATGATCGTCGCCTTCGAGCACTGCGAGCGCGTCTTGCGCGTGTTCATAAGGAAGGATGTCCTCGTAGCCGAGTGCGGCCAGTTGCCGCACCAGCACTTTGAGGACGAACGGCTCGTCGTCGACGACGAGGATCTTGCGCGGCCGCGTGCCTTGCTCCATGTTCTGCACCACTCGTTGCTGATTGCTTGGCTTTCCGCCGGATCACACCCCCGCCAAGGCCGGCAGGAACTGACGCAGCTTTTCGTGCAGCGTGTTCTTGTCGAACGGCTTGACGAGAAAATCGGCGGCCCCGGCCTTCAGACTGTCGACGACGATGTTGCGCTCGCTATGACCCGTCACCATCAGGATGGGCACATGGCCGAACTGGCCGATCGACTTGATCTTGCGCGTCGCCTCCACACCGTTCGTGTCCGGTAGCCCGACGTCCATCAGGACGAGGTCGGGTTTGTGCTCCCACATCTGTTCGAGCGCCTGCGCGCCGCTGTCGGCGAACAGGACGTCGATGTCGAGCCCCGTCATCAGGCGGCCGATCAGCTTTTGCTGGAAGCCGTCGTCCTCGACGATGAGTACGGCCAGCCGTTTCGGCACGGCGGCCGCCGCCTTGGGCGCGGCGGGTTGCGCGTTCGCGCGGGCCGGCGCCGCTTGCGCCGCGGCCGCGGGCTGACGCACCGCCACGGTGTCCGTTTCGGCTTCGACGGGGGCGGCGCGTGCAGGCTGCGGCGCGCTGACGCCCAACGGAGCCGCGCGCGGTGCGATATCGCCCGCCTGCTCCTTGGCCGTCATGATCCGCAGCGCCTGATGGACGGACATGCGAATGCGCGGCGCATCGTTGGTCGCGGGCCAGAACAACACGTAATCGTCGAAGTGGCCCATGCTGCACAGGTCGTAGACGGTCCACACATCGTGTTTGTTGCAGAGCACGACGACACGATGACGCGTTTCGTGCACGACGGGGCTGAGTCGGTACAGCCCGATGTAATAGCTCTGCGCCGCTTCGAGCGTGTCGAAGGCGAGCACGAGCACGGCAGGCCGGTGCGCTTCGAAGTCTTCGACGGCGAAGTCGGCTTTCGTCGATAGCCGCACGTTGTGGAATTCGTCTTGCAGCAACTTGCCGACGAGCTCCGCATCGGCCACGGATTGGCTCGCGACGAGTACCGCCGCGCGCTTGGGAGTCAGATCGTTGAGTTCCATGATGATGGGTCCCCGGTCCTGGTTGCTTTAGTTGTCCTGATTATTTCGATTCGACGGCCAGCAACTGATCGAGCGATTGCTCGACTGCCGCCAATGCCGCATCGAACTGCTTGGCCCAGTTGGCCAGCAGGGCGAGGTCGCCGGCTTTCCCGGCGTTTTCGAGTTCGGCGCATAGATCGCCGAGCGTCAGTGCGCCCACCGAGCGCGACGACGATTTCAGCTTGTGCGCGATCGCACCGGCTTCCCGGCCGCGGCCTGCATCGCAATGCGTCCGCAATTCCGCGGCCAGCCGTCCGACGGACTGCTGATAGTCCGAGAGCAGTTCGCGTACGGTGTCGGGATCGTCGCCGACGATGCCCTTGAGCACGTCGATATCGACGGCCTGCTCGTGCGCCGGCGCGGGCTCGGCCGCGGGGGGCAGCACCGCGGCGGCCGGGCCTTCGTGCACGGGAAAATGCGAATCGAGCACGGCTTGCAGGCGAGCGAGTTGCAGCGGTTTGGTCAGATAGCCGTCCATGCCGACCGCCTTGGCGCGGGCCGCTTCGCCTTGCACGGCATTGGCGGTGAGCGCGATGATCGGCAAGCGCGTGCCCTCGGATTCTTCCCGGCGAATCGTTTCGACGAGTTCGTATCCGTCCATCTCGGGCATGTGCAAATCGGTCAGCAATAACGCGTAGTGGTTGGCGCGCCAATGCGCCAGCGCCTCGCGGCCGTCGCCCGCAATCTCGGCGACATGGCCGAGCAGCGCGAGTTGGCGCAGGATCACCTTCTGATTGATCGCATCGTCTTCGGCCACGAGGATCAAGCGCCCGAGCTCGCGCGCCTGAGCGATCGACGGTGCGGGGCGGTTCGCGCCCAGGCCGCCGGCACCGGAGCCGGCCGCACCGCGTCCCCTCGCAGCGGCGTTCGACAGTGCGCGATGGTCGTCTTCGGCCGCCTCGCCGATCTCGAACGGCAAGCTGACCGTGAACGTCGAGCCCACGCCCACCTCGCTTTGCGCCGATACTTCGCCGCCCATGAGCTCGCACAACCGCCGGCAGATCGCAAGGCCGAGACCGGTGCCGCCGAAGCGGCGCGTCGTCGACGCCTCCGCCTGCGTGAAAGGCTTGAACAGCTTCGGCAGCGTATCGGCCGACATGCCTATGCCGTTATCCCCGACATGGAAGCGGATCTGCACGTGGCCGGCCTCTTGCGGGTGCGGCGCGGCTTCGACGGTGACGCTGACGGCGCCGGGTTTGTCGGGGCGCCCGCCCGAGAATTTGATCGCGTTGCCGACGAGGTTGTAGAGCACTTGGCGCAAGCGCGTATCGTCCGACAGCACGACCTTCGGTAGATCGGGCGAAACCGACTTGGTCAGTTTGACGCCGGCACGCTCGGCCACGGGCATCAGCGATTGGCACAGCCCATCCACCAGGTGCTTGATCGAGAGCGGCACGCGTTCGATATGGAGCCGGCCTGCCTCGATCTTCGAGAAGTCCAGGATATCGTCGATGAGCGTGAGCAGCGCGTTCGCCGATTCGCGGATCGTCGTGACCATGTCGCCCTGGTCGGTCGACAACGGCGATTGCGAGAGCACTTCGATCATGCCGATCACGCCGTTCATCGGCGTGCGGATTTCATGACTCATCGTCGCGAGGAACGCGCTCTTCGTGCGCGAGGCCGCTTCGGCATCGGCGCGCGCCTGCTCGAGCTGCTGCGTGGCGCGGCGGCTTTCGGTCACATCGCGTGCGGTCGCGTAGATGAGCCCTTCGAGCTGAATCGCCTTCCAGGAGAGCCAGCGTGTGCTGCCGTCTTTGCACACGTAGCGGTTTTCGAACTGATCGATCGGCTCGCCGGGCCGGCGGCTATCGATTTCGAGCATCGTCCGCGTGCGGTCCTCGGGATGCACGAACTCGATGAACGGGCGCGAGAGCAGTTCGTCGGCGGACCAGCCAAGCACCTTCGTGAACGCCGGGTTGACGCGTTTGAAGCGGCCTGCCGGGTCGGCAAGACAGGTCAAATCGAGCGACAGGTCGAACAGCCGGTCGCGCTGCGTCTCGGCCTCTTTGCGGCTGGTGATGTCTTGCAGCATGACCAGGGCGCCACGCACGCCGTCGAGTTCGTACGGCACGGCGGTCATCTCGCCGATGAACGCGCTGCCGTCGAGCCGCAGCCATTTCTCTTCGCGCGCCGGCACGGCCGTAAAGCGGCGCAGCAGGCGGCCGATGCGTTCCTCGATCACGTCGCGATGTTCCGCCTGGACGAACTCCACGATCGACAGCCCGCGAACCTGAGCGGCCGAATACGCGCCGAACATTTCGAGCGCTTTCGGGTTGGCGAAGGCGATCTTGAATTCCTGGATCAGGAAGACCGCGTACGGTGAAAGTTCGATCAGTTGCCGGTAGCGCGATTCGCTTTGCATCAGCGCTTGCTCGTTCGCGTACTCGTGGGTCACGTCGCGAATCAGGGCGACGAGGCCGCGCGAATCCGCGCCGCGCCGCTCGACGCGCATTTCGTAGACGCTCGGAAAAGGCGTGTCGAGATGAAACACCGCGCTCGCCGAATGCTCGGCGAGCGTGCCGTCGAGCATCTGCGCGAACTGGTCCACTTTGCCGTCGCGCTCGGGGCTGCGATCATCGCGGAAAAACGCCTGCGCGATCTGCGCGGGCGTGGCGGTGGCGATGGCTTCGCCGTCCCAGCCCAGCAGCCCCAGCACGCGGGGGTTGTAGCCGTCGATGTGGCCGTCGGCTGACAAACCGAGCGCGGAATCGGGAATGGCCTTGAACAGCGCGTCGGCCCGCCGCGCCTCGACGACCTTGCGTTCGTGTGCTTCGCGCTCGCGGCTCGACGCGGCTTGCAAGCGGCGGAACAGCCGCCCCTGATTCGTCTCGGCGAAGAGGATCAATGCAGTCAGCACGACTCCCGCGATCACGAGCGCGAGCGTGCGCAGGCGGAACGCGGAAAGAAACTCCGCGTTCGAAAAGCCGACCATCACCACGAGCGGGTAATCGGGCAGCGTCCGGTAGCTGACGCTGCGTCGCACATGGTCGATCGGACTCACCGCATCGAAGTGGCCCCGGGGCGATGTTTCGAGCGCGACGCGCAGCGGCGAGTTTTGCGGTATCCGCAGCCAATCGAGATTGCTGCGATCGCCACTGCGACGGGCCCGGATATCGAAGTCGCGCGTACCGACGACGGAGACCAGGCCCTCGTGACCGAGACGCAGCGTGTCATAGAGCTCGGTCAGATACGAAGGCGGCATCGAGACGACGATGACGCCCAGAAAGCGGCCCTGTGGATCGTTTACACGTTGCGACAGCTGGATCGACGTTTGTCCGCTGATGCGTCCGATCACCGGCACACCGACGAAGAGACGCGTGCTTGGATCATCGATATGGACGCGGAAGTGCTCGCGATCCGAGAGGTCGATCGACGTGAAATCCGGGATCGTCGAGGCGCGCAACCGCCCATGTTTGTCGATGACAGCGACCTGGATGAATACGTCCAGATCGAGCAGGCCCGAATGGACGTAATTATCGAGCGGCACATCCACCCCATTCTGCCGCACGAGCCATGCGACCACGGAGGCGACCTGATTGGCTTCGCGCAGCACGCGTGACGTGTGCGCGGAAAGCGCATCGGCGAGCGCATCGGCTTGCAAACGCTCGTTCGACATTTCCGTTCTCGCATCCCAGGTGGAAAAGGCACCGAGTGCGAGCCACAGGGCCAGAATCAAACCGAGCGCTGTCGCGTGACTGACGCGAAATGCGCGCGGGATTCCGGCTAGCGATCGAGGAAGAGACGAAACGTTAATCATGTTCGACAAGCATCTTTTACCGGCTTCGCGCGGGAAACGGCTGCGACGCGCTTCACAAAGCCCACTGCGTCGATATCTGTCGTCGTCTCTCACTCGGCGAATGAACGGCGAACGAATGAGAAAACAGGAGCGACAAAATCGGGCATTCCGATTTTCTTAACGACCGGGTTAACAGAAAACTTGAGCGAATGGCGGGGGGATAAACACTTAAGGGTAATCGACCCCAATATGTGCAATGCAATAAAAAAGGCTGCCGCTTTCGCGAACAGCCTTTTTAAACGGTGGCCAAATCAGCGGCCCAATCGGGCGCTGGCCTTGCCGGCGTCAGCCGGTGTTACGCAGCCCGGCGGCGATGCCGTTGATCGTCAAATGAATGCCGCGGCGCACACGCGCATTGGAATCGCCCGCACGGTGGCGCTTCAGCAGTTCGACCTGCAAGTGATTGAGCGGATCGAGGTAGGGGAAGCGGTTCTTGATCGACCGTGCGAGCAGCGGGTTGTCGGCAAGGCGCTCCTCTTTCCCGGTGATCTCAGACAACGCACGCGAAGTCCGCTCCCATTCCGCGACGATGCGTTCGAACACGTGTTTGCGCAGCTTCTTGTCTTCGACAAGTTGCGCATAGCGCGAGGCCACGGCGAGATCGGTTTTCGACAGCACCATGTCCATGTTCGAAAGCAGTGTCGAAAACAGCGGCCAACTCTTGTACATCTTGCGCAGCGTAGCGAGCCGCCGGGTGCGTTCGGCGTCGCTCGCGGCGCCGTCCAGGTGCGCGCTAACGGCGCTGCCGAAGCCGTACCAGCCGGTCAGCAGCAGACGGCATTGCCCCCACGAGAAGCCCCATGGAATCGCCCGCAGATCTTCGATTCGGCGGTGCTTCGGATCTTGCAGCTTGCGCGAGGCCGGGCGGCTGCCGATGTTCAGTTCGGCGATTTCCGAGATTGGCGTCGACGAGAAGAAGTAATCCTTGAATCCGGGCGTTTCATAGACGAGCGCACGATAGGCGGCCATGGCCGAATTCGAGAGCGATTGCATCGTTTCCTCGAATGCGGCGAGGTTCGCGGGCGCGCTGCCCTGCGGGACGATCGACGCTTCCAGCGTGGCGGCGACGACCGTCTCGAGGTTGCGCCGGCCGATCTCCGCGTTACTGAACTTGCTGGCGATGACTTCGCCCTGTTCGGTCAGGCGGATCTGGCCGTTCACGGTGCCGGGCGGCTGCGACAAAATCGCCTGATAGGTCGGGCCGCCTCCGCGGCCGACCGTGCCGCCGCGGCCGTGGAACAGGCGCAGCGTGATGCCGCGCTCGCGGAACAGCGCGACGAGCGCGAGTTCCGCACGATACAACTCCCAATTCGACGTGAGGAAGCCGCCGTCCTTGTTGCTGTCGGAGTAGCCGAGCATGACTTCCTGCTCGCCGCCGTGATGCGCGAGCAACGCATCGACCCCGGGCAGCGCAAAGTATTCGCGCATGATGCCCGGCGCGTTGCGCAAGTCGGCGATCGTCTCGAACAGCGGGATCACCATCAGCGCGTTTTTCGCGCTGGCACGGCGGCCGCCGCGCAACGTGCCTTCGAGCAGCCCCGTTTCCTTTTGCAGCAGCAGGACTTCAACCAGATCGCTGACCGTTTCCGTATGCGAAATGATGTAGTTGCGGACCGCCCGCGCGCCGAAGCGCTCGCGGGTGACGCGCGCCGTTTCCAGTACGGCGAGCTCGCTTTGCACGAGCGGCGAATATTCGAGGTAGGGCGAGCGCAGGAGCCGCGGCTGTTCGAGTTCGGCGAGCAGCACGCGCAGCTTGTCCGCCTCCGGCAGCGACGCATAGTTGCTTTCCACGCCGGCTCGGGCCAGCAGCTCCGCAATGACGGCTTCATGCACGTCCGAGCTCTGGCGCAAATCGATCGAGGCGAGGTGAAAGCCGAATACCTGCGCGGCCCGGGCGAGCGGCGCGAGGCGCGGCGTGGCAAGCGAGGCGCCGTGATGGGCTGCCAGGGAATCGACGAGCACATTCAGATCCTGCGCGAACGCTTGCGCATCGGCATACGGCTGGGCGTCGCGGGAGACACCGCTGCGCGTGTGCGCGGTCCCCTCGCCGAGCAGCGCACGCGCCGTGGCGGCAAGCCGTGCATAGACGCCGATCAACGCGCGGCGATACGGTTCGTCGACGCGATGCGGCGATTGATCGGGCGAAGCCGAGGCCAGGGCCTTCAGCCCCTCGCTCGAGCCGGCCAGCAGATTCGAGACCGAGAGTTCGGCGCCCAGCGCGTGCACTTCCTCGAGATAGTGTTCGAAGATGACGGTGGCCTGGCGGACGATCGCATGTTCGAGCGTGGGTGCCGTGACGTTCGGATTGCCGTCGCGGTCGCCGCCGATCCAACTGCCCATCTGGAAGAACGGGGGCACGTGAATGCGTTCGCCCGTATGCTCGGCGAGCGCCGTTTCGATATCGTCGTAGAGCGCCGGCAGTTCGTGCAGGAACGTCGCGTGGTAGTACGACAGCGCGTTCTCGATTTCATCGGCGACGGTCAGGCGCGAATCGCGCAGCATCCGCGTTTGCCAGAGCGTCGTCACGCGGGCGCGCAGCATCGCTTCGTTGCCGGCGAACTCCCGCTCGGTCAACGGCTGATCGCGCTCGGCCAGCAGCCGCGCGATGTCGTGCTGCGCATCGAGAATGCTCTTGCGCTGCACCTCGGTGGGGTGGGCCGTCAGCACGGGCACGATCAGTGCGTCGTCGAAGAAGCGCTTGAGCGAGCCGGCATCGAGGTTGCCCGCCTGCGCGAGGCGGCCGAGCGCGCAGGCGATCGTGCCGGCCTGCGGCGCCGAGCCCGCCAGCGCGTGAATGCGGCGGCGGCGGTTGTGATGGCGATCTTCGGCGATATTCGCCAGATGCGAGAAAAAGCTGAATGCGCGCACGACGCTCACGGTTTGCTCGGGCGTCAGCGCACGCAGTTGTTTGTCGAGCGATTGAGCGGCGCTCGTGTCGTCCTCGCGCCGGAATTTGACGGCGTTCTGGCGAATCGTTTCGACGACGTTGAACACGGCATCGCCTTCCTGCTCGCGTACGACGTCGCCGAGCAAGCGGCCGAGGTAGCGGATGTCCTGAAAGAGCGGCTGATCTTTGTCCTCGCGGCCGCGGCTGGCCGCTTTGACCGTTTTGGTCGCTTTAGCCTGCGTGGCGGCGCCGTTGGCACGGGCCTTTGCGGGCGAGGGGGCGCTGGCGAGCGCGGCAGATTTTTTTGCGGACGCGCGAGGCGATGCATCGTTGCGGCGGGCGGTGCGCGCCGATCCGGAAGACGTCACGGTGGGTTCCTCAGTGAAGCCAGGGTGAAAAGGGGGCTGACTGCTGACAACTACACAAAACTGACCAAACGACTGCAAACGTGCTGGCGTGCGCTTTCGATTCCGCCGGCGAAGCGCTCGTGGCCGCCTCGCCCGGATGCCGCGGGGGCGCGTTCGTGCGCGCGTGACCGCCGGCAAGCGCGAAAAATGGGGCAAGGCGTGCGTGCTACCATTTCCCGATGTTCGATCCCGTCATTCGAAGTGTTGACACATGAATTCCGAGACGCTTTCAGCCGCACCGCCTGCCCAACTCGTCATTGCCTCCCGCGAGAGCCGTCTCGCGATGTGGCAGGCTGAGTTCGTGCGCGATGCGCTGCGGAAATTATATCCATCTTGCGACGTCCGAATTCTGGGAATGACGACGCGCGGCGATCAGATCCTCGACCGGACGCTCTCGAAGGTCGGCGGCAAGGGGCTTTTCGTCAAAGAACTCGAAAACGCGCTGGCCGACGGCCGCGCCGATCTGGCCGTTCATTCGCTGAAGGATGTGCCGATGTCGCTGCCCGAGGGATTCACGCTTGCGGCCGTGATGGAGCGCGAGGATCCGCGGGACGCATTCGTCTCCAACGATTACGAATCGCTGGCCGCGCTGCCGGCCGGCAGCGTCGTCGGGACATCGAGCCTGCGGCGCGAAGCGATTTTGCGCGCGCGCTACCCGCATCTCGTCGTGCAGCCCCTGCGCGGCAATCTCGACACGCGGCTGGCCAAGCTCGATCGCGGCGATTACGCGGCCATTATTCTGGCCGCGGCCGGATTGAAACGCCTCGGGCTCGCCGCGCGCATCCGCGCGTTGCTTGATGTCGACGAGAGCCTGCCCGCGGCGGGGCAAGGGGCGCTGGGTATCGAAATTCGCGGACAGCGGCCCGAGCTCGAAGCCTGGCTGGCACCGCTGAGGCACGAGCCCACGCGCCTGGCTGTGGAGGCTGAGCGGGCCGTCTCGCGTGCGCTCGGCGGCAGCTGCGATGTGCCGCTTGCCGCCCATGCGGCATGGCAAGGCGCAGAAATGCATCTGGCCAGCCGCGTCTCGATGCCCGACGGCAGCCGGCCTGCATTTGCCAGCGCCTCGGCGGCGGTGGCGAGCGTGGCCGACGCGCTCGCGCTCGGCGACACCGTGGCACGCTCGCTGGTGGCGCAAGGCGCACTCGCCGTGGTGACCGAGCTCGCGGCGGCGCGCGGCGCCGAACCGGCGGCGTGACCGCCGGCACGGACCGATGACGAGCGTCGAGCCCGGCGGCCTCTCTTCAAACGAACGCGCGGGCGCCGTGCGCTTCACGGCGGTGCTGACGCGCCCGGCCGGGCAGTCGAGCGCACTCGCCGCCGCGCTCGAGCGTGACGGCGTCGACGCGTTCGACTTTCCGCTGATCGAAATCGCCGCTGTGGCGGACGACGCACCGCTGCGGGCCGCATTTGCGTCGCTGGAGCGCTACGCGCTGGTCGTCTTCGTCTCGCCGAATGCGATCGAACGTGCGCTCGCGGCGGTGCCCGGCTTCGTTTGGCCTGCACAAGTGCCGATCGGCGTGGTTGGGCCCGGCAGCGTGGCCGAATTGGCCCGGCATGGTATCGCCGCGCCCGCCTGCGTGGTCATCGCACCGGCTGGGGCTCAGGCGGGCGACGCGCCGTCCGTGGGCGACATGGCCGGCAAAGCCGATCGCCCCGGCGATGCGACTACAGTTGCACGCGCCCCGATGCCCGGCGAAAGCGAGAACGGCAATGGCAATGGCAATGGCAATGGCGATTCCGGCACGCGATTCGATTCGGAAGCGCTGTTCGCCGCGCTGTCGACGCGTCTCGGCATCGCCGCCTTGAGCGGCCGGCCCGTACTGATCGTGCGCGGGGACGGCGGCCGGGAATGGCTGGCCGATCGGCTGCGCGAAGCGGGCGCGCAAGTCGAGGCCGTGTGCGCGTACAGAAGAATCGTACCGGCCCCCGCCGCCGACGCCTGGGCCCGCGTTCGCGCCTTGCTGCATGGTGCGCCGCATGCCTGGCTGCTCACCAGTTCGGAGGGCGTCCGCAATCTTGTGGCGCTTGCGCAGGCCTCGCTCGGACCCGCCGATCGGGCGGCACTTTTGCACGCGCCGCTCGTCGTGCCGCATCCGCGCATTGCCGAGACGGCGCGGTCGGTCGGTTTTGATACGATTACGGCATCCGGCCCCGGCGATGCGCGCATCCTCGCGGCCTTGCGCGCTTTATCGGCAGCGTCTCGCGCCTCATTCGAACAACCTGTCCGGGCCTCCGTGGCCCAGGCTACTTCCACGCCCCATTCGCGCATGACTGATACGAACCAAGAACCGTCATCCTCGTTCCAGCCGGCAGCGACGCCGCCGTTTCCTCCGCCGATGCCGCCCGTGTACGATGCGCCGCGCCGTCGTGGCGGTGGCTTCGTCTGGATCGTCGTGATCTTGCTGGCCGTCGCGACAGGCATCGCCGCATTCGCGTTCAACCGCAAGCTCGATCGTCTCGATACGCAGCTCGCCGGCCGGCAGCAGACGCTTGGGGCGCAGACAGCGGAATTGCGTGCCAAGACGGAACAGGCGCTGGCGACAGCCCATCAGGCCGACGTCGGCTTGCAGCAGCTGCAAGGCAAGCTGGCCGATGCTCAAACGGCGCAACAAGCGCTTCAGCAGCAATACCATGATCTCGCGGGCAATCGCGACGAATGGACGTTCGCCGAAGTCGAGCAGATGCTCTCGAGCGCGAGCGAGCAGCTGCAGCTCACGGGCAACACGCAACTCGCGCTGTTCGCCCTGCAGAGCGCCGATTCGCGCCTGGCCGCCTCGGGCAGCCCGCAGGCGCTCGTCGCGCGCCGCGCGATCGCGCAAGACATCGACAAGCTGAAGGCCGCGCCGTCGACCGATCTGACCGGGCTCGCCATCAAGCTCGACGATGCCATCGCGCAAATCGATTCACTGCCCCTGCTCGGGGAAGCGCGGAGCGCGCAAGCGGCACCGGCCGCAGCGGCATCGGCGCCGTCCGCCGCGAGCGGCGCCGTGCCCGGCGAAACGCGCGTGCTGCATTGGTGGCGCGTGTTCTCGCGCGCAGCGGGCGCCGAGCTCCGGAGTCTCGTGCAGGTGCGCCGGCTCGACAACGCCGATGCGATGCTCAATTCCCCGCAGCAGGGCGAGTTCATCCGCGACAACGTGAAGCTGCGGCTGCTGTCGGCGCGCCTGGGCTTGCTCTCGCGTAACCAGGCAACGCTCACGGCGGACTTGAACGCGGCCGATGCGGCGCTCGCGCGTTACTTCGACGGCACATCCAAGCGCACGCAGACAGTACGTGCACTGCTCCAGGATGTGACGAAGGGCGCGGCGACGGTGGAGGTGCCGAGCCTGAACACGAGCCTGGAGGCCGTTCACAACTACAAGAGCCGAGGCTGATGATGGCGCTCAGAGGACTCTTGTGGCTCGCGTTGCTGTTCGTGCTCGCGGTTGTGCTGGCGACGGTCGGCCACTTCGATGCGGGACAGGTGCTCATCGTCTATCCGCCGTATCGCGTCGACATATCGCTCAATCTCGTGGTGGTGGGCATCATTGCCGCGTTCATCCTCCTCTATGCGTTGATCCGCATCGGCCGCAATGTCTGGACGATGCCGAAGCGCGTCGCTGCCTATCGCGTGCGGGCGAAAGAGGCGAAGGCGCACGCGGCGTTGCGCGAGGCGATCGGCAACCTGTACGCGGGCCGGTTCTCGCGGGCGGAGAAGGCGGCCCGGGAAGCGCTGTCGCTCGAATCGAACAAGGGCGCGGCGGGCCTTGTGGCCGCCGTCGCGGCGCATCGGATGCGCGAGTACGTGCGGCGCGACGAATGGCTCGGCGCGATCGATGCGCCCGATTGGCAGGATGCGCGCCTGATGGCGAGCGCCGACATGCGTGCCGATGGCCGCGATCCCGACGGTGCGCTCACGGCCCTCACGGAGATGCAGGCCCAAGGCACGCGCCGTATTCACGCTCAGCAGATCGCGCTGCGCGCGCAGCAGCAGCTGAAGAATTGGGCCGAGGTGCTCAAGCTCGTGAAAACGCTCGAAAAGCGCGAGGCGCTGCACCCGGCCGTCGCGGTGCGTCTGCGCCAGCAAGCGGCGGAGAACTTGCTGCGCGATCGTCGTCACGATCCCGACGCGCTGCTCGCGCTGTGGCATTCGCTGGCGCCGGCCGAGCGCCAATCGCCGCGCCTGGCCGATTTGGCTGCCGAGCTCCTGATCGCTTTGGATCGCCATCAGGAGGCGCGCAAGATCGTCGAGGATGCGCTCGCTCACAATTGGGATGCGCGGCTGTTGCGGCGGTACCCGGAGACGGCGCAGGCCGATGCGCTGCCGCTCATTCAAAAAGCGGAAGCGTGGCGCAAGGAACGCCCCGAGGATCCCGATCTGATGTTCGCATTGGGCCGTCTGTGCCTGCATCAGCAGCTATGGGGCAAGGCGCAATCGTTCCTGGAATCGGCGCTGCGGCTTGCCGACGACAACGACGCCCTCATCATCCGGACGCATCGCGCGCTCGCGCGCCTGTTCGAACAACTTGGCGATACGGACCGCGCTGCCGAGCATTATCGCGCCAGTGCGCTGGCGATGAAGATCGTGTGACTGCCCTGGAGAGGAGCCGTGGCGCTACGTGCGCCTATTTATCCACCAGCCGCGCCGGCACGCTGAGGGCGAGCAGGGCGCCGAGCACCATGAAGGCGGCGAGCATATACATGCCCGAGTCGTTCGCCCCCGTCGTCTGCTTCAGCCAGCCGACGGCGTAAGGACTCAAAAAGCCGGCGAGATTGCCGATCGAGTTGACCATGGCGATGCCGGCTGCCGCGCCGGCGCCCGCGAGAAACGCCGTAGGCAGACTCCAAAACAGCGGCAGTGCCGTAATGATGCCGGCCGTGGCGAGCGTCAATGCGGCCATCGCGAGCGTCGTGTTGTGGGCCCAGCCGACGGAGAGCACGAGCCCGAGCGCACCCACGAGGCCCGGCACGGCCACGTGCCAGCGCCGCTCGCGGTGTTTGTCCGCGCTGCGTGCGACGACGATCATGGCGACGACAGCCGCCGCGAACGGAATGGCCGACAGCAAGCCGATCTCGAACGTGTCCTTCACGCCCGTTGCCTTGATGATCGTCGGCAGCCAGAAGCTCACGCCGTACAGGCCCATGACGAACGACAAGTAGATGAAGCTCATGAGCCATACGCGGCCGCTTGCGAGCACGGTGCCGAGCGGCAAATCCTCTTTGCCGGCGTCTTCCGTACCGATGTTGCGTTCGAGCAGCTGCTTTTCCGCGGTGGTGAGCCAGCTTGCGTTGGCGATGCGATCGTCGAGCAGGAAGAATACGAGCACGCCGGCCAGCACGGACGGCAGCCCTTCGAGCAGGAACAGCCACTGCCAGCCTTGCCAGCCGTTCGCGCCGTCGAAGGTTTTGAGAATGTAGCCCGAGACGGGCCCGCCGACGACGCCCGACAGCGCCACCGCCGTCATGAACCACGTCGTCATGCGTCCGCGCCGGTGCGCGGGATACCAGTAGGTCAGATACAGGATGATGCCGGGGAAGAAGCCGGCCTCGGCCAGCCCCAGCAGGAAGCGCATGGCATAGAACATCGCGGGCGTCGTGACGAACATCGTGAGCACCGAGATCACGCCCCACGACACCATGATTCGCGCCACCCAGAGCCGCGCGCCGACGCGATGCAGGATCAGATTGCTAGGAATCTCGAACAGGAAGTAGCCGAAAAAAAAGATTCCTGCGCCTAAACCGTAGACAGCATCGCTCAAATGCAGTGCTTGCGCCATCTGCAGCTTGGCGAAGCCGACGTTGACCCGATCGAGGTAAGCGACGAGGTAGCAGACGAGCAAAAGCGGTAACAGCCGCCACGATACCTTGCGGTAAGTGGCGGCCTCGAAGCTGGACGTTGGCGCACCGGCGCCGGGCATTGCGAGCGGATCGACGGGGTTGGGACTGGCCATGTTCGTTGTCTCCTCTTCGTTGTGATAGTGGGGTGAGGGCGTGCTACGAGCCGTGCGACTCGGGGCGCTCGGCGCTTCGGATCTTCAGGCTTTCGCACCTTCGGACGCTCAGCGCCGAGATCAGTCAAACGCAGCGCCCGCCGTCGACTTCGAGGCTGACGCCGGTAATGAACGCCGCGTCGTCGGAGGCGAGATAGAGCGTGGCGTTCGCGACGTCCTGCGGTGTCGAGAAGCGGCCGAGCGGAATGCCCGCAAGAAACCGCTGGCGGTTTTCCGGCGTGTCTTCGCAGCCCATGAATTCGGTGAGCAGCCCCGTTTCGCCCATGACCGGGTTCACGCAGTTCACGCGGATCCGGTCGGGCCCGAGTTCGGCGGCGAGCGCGCGGCTCGCGACGATCACGGCGCCCTTGCTGCCGTTGTACCAGACGAGGCCCGGCCGCGGACGCACGCCGGCTGTCGACGCGATGTTCACGAACACACCGCCTCCTTGCTCGCGAAAGTACGGCACGAAGGCTTGCACGCTCCAGTAGATGCTCTTGACGTTGACCGCGTAGACGCGGTCGAACTCTGCCTCCGTCACGTTCATGACGGGCTTGTTGCGATGGGTCGTCCCTGCGTTGTTGACGACGACCTGCACGCTGCCGAAATCGTCCAGTGCGGCTTGGCGCAGTGCGTGCCAATCGTCGATGCGGGTGACATCTCCGGCGACGGAAATCGCGCGCCCGCCCGCGAGTGCGATTTCGCTCGCGACGCGCTCGGCGGCCGCTCCGTTCAAATCGTTGACGACGACGTTCGCGCCTTCCCGGGCGAACGTTTTGGCGATGCCTTCGCCGAAGCCCGAGCCGGCACCCGTCACCACGGCCGTTTTACCTTGCAATCGCATGCTGTCTGCCTCCTGGCCTCGTCGGCCTGTAGATTTTGATTCGGCTTCCGCTCCTGATGCGCGCGCTCTTTTGCGTGTCCCGTGCGCTTTCGTTCATGTCGATGTTTTTGTTGTTGCTGTTGTGGTCGTTCGTTGTCGCGGTTGTTGCCATTTCGACGCGATATCGGGAAACCTACACACTTCGCCGCCCCAATCGACGACGTGTCGACACGCCGGGAACGGATGCCGAGGGGCGCAACGCTAAGCGCTACGTTCTACGGCACCAGCCCCTAGCCGTGCCGGATCGCGATCGTCTTTAATGTGGTGAAGCCGTATAGCGCCTCGAAGCCTTTCTCGCGCCCATGGCCCGATTGACCCGTACCGCCGAACGGCAATTCGACGCCGCCGCCCGCACCGTAGTTGTTCACGAACACCT
>NZ_JBQCDN010000462.1:0-6447 GCF_051961175.1 Trinickia sp.
CTTGCGCACCTTCGAAAAGTGTCGCTATAATCGCGTTTCTCTGATGTTGATGCCGGAATAGCTCAGACGGTAGAGCAGCGCATTCGTAATGCGAAGGTCGGGGGTTCGATTCCTCTTTCCGGCACCACAAGATTCAAGCAAAAAGCCCAGTCCTCGTGACTGGGCTTTTTGTTTTGGCTGGCGTAGCGGCTGATTGCGCGCCACCGGTTGGCAGCATGGAGCGGCGTGAATCGCACAACTCTGAATCGCATAGACCTCGGACGAGTCTGATAAGTCTCGTCATTGCGTGACTGCCGCCGACCTCCCCCTATCATTACGCCGCGTTTGACACAACGAACGTGCGAATCGTGGCATCCGAAAATTGCGCAACCGATCGACACCACGGATGCACGTCCTTTCCAAGCTTCAAGACCACGCGATATGCCGAGCAGCTTCCGCGTCTACATTGACGAATCAGGAGACGAGGGCTTCAAATTCCTACCCAATGAACACGGGAGTTCCAGATGGTTCGTGTTGTCCGCCGTCGTGATCAGAAAGGAGCGGGATCTTCAACTTGTACAGTTGGCGAAGGACATGCGCATCCTCTTGAAGAAGGAACCAAAGTACGCGCTGCACTTCCGCCATCTCAAGCACGAGCAGCGGGTACCGTTCGTTCGCCGAATTGGAGAATCGCCCCTGCGGCATATCCATATCCTCGTCCATAAGCCATCGATCGCGGACCCGGAAAAATTTCGACAGGAAAAGTTCTCGCTCTATCGCTATGCGACCCGTTTGCTGCTTGAGCGCGTGAGTTGGCTCTGCCGAGACTACTATCAGGCCACGGACAAGGGTAATGGTCTCGCAGACTTGATCTTCTCGAATCGCTCGGCGATGTCGTACGAGGATCTTCGCGATTACTTGCGGCGCCTGCGAGCGCTGTCAGAAGTGCGAATTCATTGGGATAGCGTCGATCCCGATGCAGTCAGCGCAGTCTCCCACGACCAACTCGCCGGACTACAAATCGTCGATGCAGTCGCCACAGGAGTTTTCTACTCGGTCCACCGCTCTGTGTACGGAGAAACGGAAGACGGGTACCTGCGGCTATTGGCACGCAACATCTATCGGAATCGAGGAACGGCCGACGGATACGGACTGAAATTTTGGTGTACCGACGCGGAGGAGAAGAAGCGGGTGTTGGCCGTGGTTGCCAACTGAAAAGAAGAAAGGAGGAACTGTTGCAGGCCCCGGATTCGAGGATCCCACCCATTCGGGCTGCCGTCTCGCGACGACCTCTACTGGCTCCGCGCTCGCCTGCAACGATGCTCACTATACGGGCCTAACCTCATCTCGGCAAGTCAACGACCGGCCCACCCCACGACCGAGTGGGTAGCCGCACCGAAAGACAGTCTTTCCCCGTTGCCCCAGAAAGCAAAGCAGTACCCAGCGGTCTTCCCTTTTGATGAAACGCAAGCCCGGTTAACCGCCGGGCTTTTGCATTTCTGCGATGTCCGGGACAGGATCGCTTCATCGCCCCCTGCCCGCGCGGCACCTCTCCTTCAAGAAATCCACAAACACGCGCAGCTTCAACGGCATCTGGGTCCGGCTCGCCATATAAAGCGAAAAGCCGTCGAACGTCAGCGACCAATCGTCGAGCACGCGCACGAGCCGACCATCGGCCAGTTGCGGCCGAATGAAATCCTCGATGACGTGCAACAGCCCTACGCCCTGTTCCGCCGCACACACCATCGTACGCAGATCGTTGGTGACGAACGTTCCCGCCGTCGCTACCTCGAAGGTGCGGTTTGGCTCGCCCGCCTCGGCAAACTCCCAACGATAAATCCCGCGGCTCGTCGAGAATCGATAACGCAGGCAGTTATGCCGTATCAGATCGTCTGGTGTCGAAGGTTTCGAATAGCGCGCGAAATACTCGGGCGAACCTGCCACCGCGATACGCAAAGGCCCCGATAGCGGCACTGCGACCATATCGCGCGCCAGTTGCTCGCCCAAGCGGATACCCGCATCGAACCCCTCTCCGATGAGATCGGTCAGCCCTTCTTCCAACGCCAATTCCACCACGACGCCCGGATAGCGGCGTGCGAACTCCGCCATATGCGGCATAACGAGCAAATCGCTCGCGATGCGCGGAAGATTGACGCGCAGCGTACCCGCCGGTTCGCCGCGCGATTCGTCGAGCGCCTCACAGGCCGCGTCCAACATTGAAAGCGCCGGGCGCACGCGTTCCAAAAACTGCGCGCCCGCCTCCGTCAACGCCACCCGACGCGTCGTCCGATTGAACAACCGCACGTTCAACCGAGCTTCGAGCGCGCGGATCGACTGAGACAAAGCAGACGCCGAAACGCCGCCCTCCGCCGCGGCCCGCGTAAAGCTTCCGTGGCGCGCAACGTTCGCGAATGCCACGAGCGCGGGCAGTTGTGCCGGATCCATAAGCCGACTCCCTTCGTTCTTTTATTAAGCTGAGCTTCACAATGAATCCAGCCAGCCGCTATTTTTCCATAAGATCAAATGCCGCACGATACGCCCATCGACACTTCCTCCCAACGCAAGGAGCACTGACATGACGATGAACCGCTACACCCTCCTGGGCCGTTCGGGCCTGCGCGTTTCGCCGATTTCGCTGGGCACGATGACGTTCGGCGACGAATGGGGCTGGGGCGCCGACGAAGCGACGGCGCAACGCTTGTTCGACCTCTACGTCGACGCAGGGGGCAACTTCATCGACACCGCCGATCTGTACACCGAGGGCACGAGCGAACGCTTCGTCGGCAAATTCGTCGCGGCGCGCGGGTTGCGCGATCAACTGGTGATAGCGACGAAATACAGCTACAACGCGCAAGCCGGCAACCCCAATGCGGGCGGCAACCACCGCAAGAATTTCATGCGGGCGCTCGACGGCTCGCTCAAGCGCCTGAACACCGACTACATCGATCTGTACTACCTGCACACGTGGGATCGCATGACCCCGGTCGATGAAGTCATGCGGGCGATGGACGATGCGGTCCGTGCGGGCAAAATTCGCTATGTCGGGCTGTCCGATACGCCCGCGTGGTTCGCGGCGCGTGCGCAAACCCTGGCACAGTGGCGCGGGTTCGAACCGGTTGCCGCCATGCAGCTCGAGTACTCGATGATCGAGCGCAACGCCGAATTGGAATTCGCCGACTTGGCGACGGAGCTGGGAATGGGCCTCGTCCCCTGGAGCCCGCTCGGGATGGGCGTGCTTTCCGGGAAATATAAGCCGTCGCAGGGCGGCTTCACGGGGAGCGGCCGGCTCGAAACGGTCCTCTCCGAAAACCCCGGCGCCAAGCCGCCGCCGGGATTCGACAAACTGACGGAACGCAATTTCCGCATCGTCGCCGAACTCGAAACCGTCGCCCGTGAGGCAGGCCGGCCGATGGCCCAGGTCGCGCTGAATTGGCTCCATCGCAAGCGCGGCGTCGCGAGCATCATCGTCGGCGCGACGAAACCCGAACAGTTGAGCGATTCGATGGCATCGCTCGATTTCGACCTGGATCCGGCACTGGGCGCGCGGCTCGATGCTGTCTCCGAGCCCGCACGCCCGTTCCCGTACTACATGTTCGAAGACGGCCACCAAGCGCGCATCCATGGGCATGTCGACGTGCGCAGCAAGAGCGACGCGTTCGATCGCCCCATCCACGTGCCGGCGCCACGGACGTAACGCCCAAGCATCGCCCCCCCGCTCGCGCGGGGGTGCCGTTATTCGATGCGCCGATGCGCCGACGCGCCGATGAGCGAATCGGCGAATGAAAGAACGGACATCCGGTTCACCCACCCGGCAAGGAGGCTAAGCGATAAAGACTGCGTGAATCTCCCCACGTACGGCGCCCGATGCAATGAGAACCGCGTATTCACGTGCGTTCCGAGACGGACATCCGTTGAAAAGCGCCACAAGCTTGCACCCAACGCGAATCCACGCGGCACATACGCTCGATTTGATTTTCGTCAAAGAATCATCGAGCTCTCTTCAAAGCGCGCGAGGCTGTGCCGTTAATGCAACAAAGCGTTAAAAAAAGATTCGGCGCTGGCGCTTCGAAGGAACCGCGTCGGATAATCGTCACGTGCCAGGAGATCAATCATGGAAGCCAAGCCCACCAGAATTCCGCCCCCCGAGAAAGTGTCCAGCCCGGATCCGGAACCGGTAGGCGTGGAGTTTCTGGCGACCGAACTGCCCGAGCACGTGCGCGCGTTCTTCGACGAGCAACGAAAATTGTGCGAACCGAAATGACGATCGCGGGCCTGGGAGCCTGCGCCGAATGACGGCTCGCGCGCGCCGCAGGGCGCTGCCTGTCGTCGCACTTTGTTTCGCCCTTTCGCTGGCGTGTGCCGGTGCGCGCGCCGATGGCGACGAGACCGCCATGACTAACCTGGTCGCCCTTGTATCGGAGCGGTTGGCGTTGGCCGTGCCTGTCGCTCAATGGAAATGGGCGAACCATCGCCCGATCACCGACGCGCCCCGCGAGTCCGCATTGCTCGCCGACGTCGAGCGGCGCGCACAGACAGCCAATGTCGACCCGGCCTTCGCTCGCGCGTTTTTTCAGGATCAGATCGACGCCAGCAAACAGGTGCAGACGGCGCTATTCGCACGCTGGCGCACGTCGGCGCCGCCATCCGGCGTCGCACCGGATCTGGCAACGAGCACCCGGCCGCAACTCGATCGCCTGACGCAAGCGTTGATGACGGCGCTAGCGCACGTGCAGCCTGCGCGCCAGAGCGAAGATTGCCCTACCCGGCTTGCACACAGCGTAACGAATTGGAAAGCGCTGACGCGCTATGGGGCCATCGACGCATCCGCGCTCAACACAGCCCTTTCCCACGTCTGCGCATCGGGCGGCGTCGGCGCCCAAGGCTAGCCTCCCTCCCCTGCGCGCGGCTCGCAGGCTACGCCGCGTCAGCCGCCTCGCGCACCCCTATTGCTTCCAACGGCGTCACACGAAGCCCGCGAGCCAGATGCGCCTGCAAGACGCGGAACGTCGACGGCTCGTACGCCGGCTCGGCTGTTGCAGCCGCAAGGGCACGCGCCGCCATGAGCGTGGGTGCGGCGCCCAGGTAGCACCACCGGTCGACGACATGGAACACCGGCTCGGCCGCGGACTCGTCGCCCCGCTCTTCGAACACGATCGCCGCCTCGAACGGCCACGCCGCACCCAGCGATTCGGCGCGCCCGGCGCGCGGCTGCCGATTATGCAGCGGGCGCAATGCAGCCACCCACTGCGCCTCCGTCAGCAGCGCACCGACTTCGCCGCCGGTCGCCACCCACTTCACCCGGCGCACCTGCTCGGCGATCCGGGTTTCCCGGGCCGAGCGCCGCTCGCCCGTCAGATGCGCGCGTACCCGCTGCCGCAGCCGCACGCTGCGGCCGACGTAAAGCGGCGCGTCGGCCGCATCGAAGAACGCATAAACACCATGCCCTGCCGGCGCGGCATCGATCATGTCCTCGGTGATGTCTCCCGCGATACGGTAGCGCCGCACCGTGCGATCGATTTGAGCGCGAAGGACATCAGGCGCCCAGGCACCGTGCAGCCGCTGCCAGAACTGCCAGAGCAAATCGGCATCCGCCAACGCACGATGGCGCGCCAGCGGCTCGAGCGCGTGGCGTTCGATCAGCGCATCGAGCCCGTGACGTTTCTCGTGCGGCCATAGCGCGCGCGAAAGCTTGACCGTGCATAGGACGTCGGGATTGAAGGCCAAACCGGCACGCTGGAACTCGCCGCGCAAAAAGCCTCGGTCGAAACTCGCGTTATGGGCAACGAACAGCCGGCCATCCAGCCGCTCGAACAATTCGGCGGCAAGCGACGCGAACGTAGGCGCATGCCGAACCATGTCGTCGGTAATGCCTGTAAGCGACTGAATGAAGGGGGGGATGCGCTGCTGAGGATTGACGAGCGTGCTCCAACGCGAGACGCCGCCCTGCCCGACTTGCACGATGCCGATTTCGGTAATTCGATGCTCGGCGACCGAGCCGCCCGTGGTTTCGAGATCAACGAACACGATGGGCGCATCGATCAATGGGGGCAGCAACGTTGGATCTGACATGAATAAGGGCGCTCGGGTGCTTCGACTAACGAAGTATGCACCACCCGAGCGCCCTTGGAAGGATGCGTGCCGCGCCGACAGGTGCCGTCACGAAAACGGCCGGGCGCGGCTTGCCTGGACAAACGTATTACAGCGGGCGGATGTTCGCCGCTTGCTTGCCCTTCGGGCCGGTCTTCACATCAAACTGAACGCGTTGATTTTCTTTCAGAGACTTGAAGCCTTCAGCTTGAATCTCGGAGAAATGCGCAAACACGTCCTCATTGCCCTTGTCGGTCGTGATGAAGCCAAAGCCTTTAGCATCGTTGAACCATTTTACGACACCGGTTTCCATAGTACTAATTCCCTCGAAATTTTAATAGACGGGCAGCGCCCTCCGCCTGAAGCCCAGCCTCGGAAGAA
>NZ_JBQCDN010000463.1:0-3212 GCF_051961175.1 Trinickia sp.
GAAATCCATCGCGCCTTTCTTCATCGTCGAGACGGCCATCGGCACATCGCCGTGACCCGTCACGAAGATGATCGGCAACGCGGCATCTTCTGCGATAAGGCGCTCTTGAAGCTCGAGCCCGCTCATGCCCGACATACGCACGTCGAGGATGAGGCAAGCGATTTGTCCGGCGTGCTGGGCGGGCTGATACGCTTCGAGGAATTGCTCGGCGCTCGAGAAGCACTGCACGCGATAGCCGTTCGCTTCCAAAAGCCAGCGCAGCGAATCTCGCACGGCTTCGTCATCGTCGACCACGAAGACGGTTTCCTGACTGGTGGCTGGGCTGCTCATAGTTCTCCCGTTACGGTTTGTGGTCTCGGTGCCGCGACCGTGCCGCTTTGGCCCGGATCGCTAGGTTCGCCGATCGGCAGACTACAGTGAAACGTGGCGCCTGTGATCTTGCCGTCCCCATCGACGTTGTTCACAACCCACAGACGGCCACGATGCGATTCGATAATCGAACGGCAAATATTGAGGCCCATGCCCATGCCGTCCGATTTCGTGCTGTAAAACGGCTCGAACAGCCGTTCGATCGCCGCTTCGTCGACCCCCGGGCCCTGATCGATCACGCTGATGCAGACGAAGCCCGAATCGAGGCGGACCAGCACGCGGATGATCGGATCGACGGCGTTCGGCCGCGCTTCGTGCATCGCTTCCGCGGCGTTCTTGAGCAGATTGACGAGCACCTGTTCGATCAGGACCGGATCGACATAGATAACGGGCAGGCGCGACCGCACTTCGGTGAGGATGCGAATCCGCCGCTTCCTGACTTCGATTTCGGCCAGGCCCACGGCATCGGCCACGATATCCGACACGCGCGCGGCTTGCCGCTTGGGTTCGCTGCGCTTCACGAATTCGCGGATGCGCTTGATGATCATGCCGGCGCGCACCGCTTGCTGAGCGGTCTTTTCAAGCACCGGCAGCAGCGTATCGGGCGTCGTCCGCCCGGCCTTGACCAGCGCGACGGTGCCCGAGCAGTAATTATTGATTGCCGCGAGCGGCTGGTTGAGCTCGTGCGCCAGCGACGACGCCATTTCGCCCATCGTCATCAGGCGGCTCGTGAAGTGAAGCTTTTCCTCTTGCTGGCGGGCAAGCTCCTGCGCCTGCTTGCGCGTCGTGATGTCCGTGGCGATCTGCATCTGCGCGAGATGGCCATCCACCCACTGGATGTATTGGCGGCGCACCTCGAACCACTTCTGGATGCTCTGAACGTAGATTTCCTGGGCGTCCGCGGCGCTTTCCGTCAGCGCGGCCGCCGGCAGCCCGGCGTACGTATCCACCATGTCGATGGAATCGGACGAGGCTTGCGAGTTGTCAAAGCCGCCGCCCGACAGTTCCAGATGGCCATCGGGGCGGATGCCGAACAGATGCCTGTAATAGCGATTGGCGAACAGCAACTCGGCTTCGTCCGCCGCCAGCACCGACACGGCCGCGTCGAGGCTTTCGAGCACTGTCGTGAAGCGTTCATGCGCGGCGGCGAGTTCTTCGCGCGCGCGTTTCGGCTCGGTGATGTCGGTCATCGAGGACATCCAGCCCGTCTGGCGCCCCGAGCTGTCGATGAGCGGCGAGACATACAGCCGGGCGTGAAACAGCGAACCGTCCTTGCGCCGCACGCGCAGTTCGAAGCCCGAAGAGGGCGCCTTGCCGCGCAGCGTCATGTCGAGCTGGCGCTGCATTTCGGGGTAGGAGTCTCGCGGCCAGTAGGGGAATGGCGCGGTCTTGCCCACGAGGTCGCTTTCATCCCAGCCCGTCATCCGGCAGAACGCCGGGTTCACGTGCGTGATGCGGCCGTGCATATCGAGCACCCGCATGCCGATCAGTACCGAGTTCTCCATGGCGCGGCGGAAGAACGCTTCGGCGTACAGCGCCTGCTGTGCCTCGAAGCGCTGGCGCGTGTGCTTCCACAAGCTCCAGAGGCTCCACAGCACGAAGCAAGAGAGGCCGGCAACGAGCCAGACCAGCGTGTTGTTAGTGAAGTTCGTGACTTGCGGGAAGGCATAGACACGCACCGTCACGCCTTGGCCGGGCGGATCGAGCGGCAAGTCGTAGAAGATGTCGCGCGGCAGACGCGGGCGTGTGGATGTGGTGGCCAGCTCGCGGT
Source organism: Trinickia sp. (assembly GCF_051961175.1). Taxonomy (GTDB): domain Bacteria; phylum Pseudomonadota; class Gammaproteobacteria; order Burkholderiales; family Burkholderiaceae; genus Trinickia. The sequence continues at coordinate 2,141 of NZ_JBQCDN010000463.1, forward strand.
TGTTCGCGTCCGTGATCGAAATCTTGTACTTCGCCGATAGCTCGGGCGGGATGTCGTGCTTGAGGATGCCCTCGATCGAGAACACGGCCGCGATCGAGCCGAGAAATTCCCGGTCGCGATAGATGGGCGTCTGTAGCGTGAGATAGCCGTTGCCGATATCGTCGTAGATCAGCGGCGAATACTCCTGGCGGCGCGTGCTGCGTGCTTCGGCGAAGGCAGCCTTGACGGCCTCGTCCGTCTGCGCATCGGTCAGCCGCGTGAACCGTTGGCCCGCGAGCGGCAGCGGAGTGTTGGGCCAGCGCGGCAGCTTCTGCGACGTGTACCAGTTCAGGTAGAGAATCTCGGGATGGGCCTGGATGATGTCGGCCGTGGACATCTCGAATGCATGCTGATCCGTGTGGCCGGCCGCGATGTCGCGCGCAAGGGCTTGCAGCTGCTCTTGCGCACCCGTCATCGACAAGCGAATCTGTTGCTGCGCCCAAGCCACGTTCCGGTATAGCGTGTCTTCCTGTTGCTGTTGCTCGCGCCTGTTCAAGCTCCATAGGATGAGGCTCATCACCACCAGGAACACCAGGATGGAAAGCAAAGGCGTGAGCAGATACGAATTGGACCACCACGGTCCGTGGTGCCAGCGTGACGGCGCCGTCTCCGCCCGTTTACCGGACGGCCGCGCCGAACGTGCGAAAAGCCGATCGGTCAACATGGCTCGAATTGTAGCGCAGCGCGACATCGCCAATCGGCGTAAAAGGGGGGTATTCCCGTATCGTTCGATGCAACTGACGTCACATTGACGCCCGATCGCCATGCTTTTTGGGTGCGTTGCAGCAATATTTCGCATTATGAGAAATGATCTCGCAATTCGAAAAATTGATTGCTAAGGCGCCGTAAGCCTCTTTACAATCGCGACAGTTGCCGCGGTCCGACCCGGTCTGCGTCGTCCGTTCAAAAGAGCATTCCCCATCCAGGAGACGAGAATGTCCGCTGTGCCCGACGAAGTCATGAAATATGTCGCCGCCGATAAAGACGACGACCCCCAGGAAACCGGCGAATGGCTCGACGCGCTCGAAGGGGT
>NZ_JBQCDN010000464.1:0-4340 GCF_051961175.1 Trinickia sp.
CACAGTTGCCCCAGCAGCTCCAGATCGGTTTCGGGCCGCGCACTCGAGACGCGAATCCACGTCGCCGCATTGAAGATCGCTTCGAGCGCGATGATGATCAGCATCGCCGGCAACGGCAGCGTCACGCCGAAGAACGTCTGGACGACGGCAATCGTGACAAGTTGCCCGATGATGGCCAGGCAACGCAGCCAAAACAGGTGCCCGAGGTTCATCCGGCCGGTGTTCGTAATTCGGTGCATCGAAGTCTAGCCAATGGAGTTGTCGCGAACGGCGGGGGCGCCGGCAGCGGCACCGCTCGATTCGCCTAAGACGGCGAGCGCTTGCGCATAGCAGGCCGGACAGAGGCAATCGACGGCCGGCACGGCCGATGCGCCCGGTTGCGCTCGTACGGCCGAGAGCGCCGGCATCCGCGTACACCAGCAGTCGAACGGCCGCGTCATGCCGCCGCAGTCGAATGCGCCCCCGCAACGCGGGCAGCGCCCACGCGAATCGAGCCGAAATAAAGGATGTCCGACTTCCATGAACATGCCATCTATGCGAACGAGCGCAAAAAACGTTGTAAAAACAACACGATTTACCGATGATGCCAGCGTTCTCGGCACGCCGCATGCATGTTTGTCAAAGAATCGGCGCCTTATACGCCCGCTGCGACCAAAAACCGCGGCCTTCCGGCGCAGTCCTGTACAATTCCGCCTGTTTTCGCCCCCCGTTTGAACCGTTGCCTGCCGAGCTTGCCGCCATGTCCGAGCCTGTCGACCTCACCCAGATCGCGCCCACATTGAAAGCCGAAATTCTGGCCGAGGCATTGCCCTATATCCGCCAATACCACGGCAAAACCGTCGTCATCAAATACGGCGGCAATGCGATGACCGAAGAGCGCCTGAAGCAAGGCTTCGCGCGCGACGTGATTCTGCTCAAACTCGTCGGTATCAATCCGGTCATCGTCCATGGCGGTGGCCCGCAGATCGATCAGGCCCTGAAGAAGATCTGCAAGCAAGGCACGTTCATTCAAGGCATGCGCGTGACCGACGAAGAGACAATGGAAGTTGTCGAATGGGTGCTCGGCGGCGAAGTCCAGCAAGACATCGTCACGCTCATCAATCATTTTGGCGGTCATGCCGTCGGATTGACCGGCAAGGACGGCGGCCTCATCCACGCCCGCAAGCTGATGATGCCCGACCGCGACAACCCCGGCCAGTATGTCGACATCGGCCAGGTGGGCGAAGTGGAATCGATCAATCCGGCAGTCGTGCGCGCGTTGCAGGACGACGCCTTCATCCCCGTGATCTCGCCGATCGGCTTCGGCGAAGACGGCCTGTCGTACAACATCAATGCCGATCTCGTGGCGGGCAAGCTTGCCGTCGTCCTGAACGCCGAAAAGCTCGTCATGATGACGAACATCCCCGGCGTCATGGATAAATCGGGCACGCTGCTGACCGATTTGTCGGCGCGCGAAATCGATGCCCTGTTCGAGGACGGCACGATTTCGGGCGGCATGCTGCCGAAGATCGCATCGGCGCTCGATGCCGCCAAGAGCGGCGTGCGCTCGGTTCACATCATCGACGGCCGGATCGAGCATTCGGTCCTGCTCGAGATTCTGACCGAGCAGCCGTTCGGCACGATGATCCGCTCGCACTGAGCGCCTGCGCGTCCGGGCGCAGGCGGCACGCCGCCGGCCCGGATGCAACGGCCGCGTTCGTTTTTCCGCCCGATGTCCTCGTCCCCGATCTCCCACAGGCGCCCCCGAGCGCGTCCGCGCGCGGGCGGGCCCGTCTGGCTGTTCGATCTCGACAACACGCTGCATCACGCGTCGCATTCGATTTTCCCGGCGATCAACGCGGCGATGACGCGTTACATCGTCGATGTGCTGCGCGTCGAAACGGCGCAGGCGGACTGGCTGCGCGTGCGCTACACCCATCGCTACGGCGCAACGCTGCTCGGGCTCGCGCGCCATCATCCGATCGATCCACACGATTTTCTGCGTGTCGTCCATACGTTCCCGGATTTGCCCGCGATGGTGCGCGCCGAGCGCGGCCTGGCGCGCCTGGTCGCCGGCCTGCCCGGCCGCAAGATCATTCTGACGAACGCGCCCGAAACCTACGCGCGCGACGTTCTGCGCGAACTGGGAATCGAGCGGCTGTTCGAGCGCGTCATCGCGATCGAGCAGATGCGCCGGCGTGGCGCCTGGCACGCCAAGCCGGATCTGCCGATGCTGCGGCAGGTGCTGCGCGAGGCGCGTGTGCCCATGGAGGACGCCATCCTCGTCGAGGATACGCGCTCCCATCTGAAGCGCTACAAGCGGCTCGGCATCGGCACCGTGTGGATCGTCGGGCACCTGCCGAAGCCGATCAATCAGGCGGGGAAAACCCCACGTTTGCCGGGTAGCGGGCGGCCGCACTATGTCGATCGTCGCATTCGTTCATTAAAATCGCTCCGACTGGGTCACGATGCGGGGCGCAGATGGAGCCGTTTCGAAAGCAAGACGCGGAGATAGACCGCGACACGCAGCCGTCGAGCGCCGCGCGCGCACCGCGTATGAAGCCGGGCGAGCGGCGCGTCCATATTCTCCAGACGCTCGCGGCCATGCTCGAGGCCCCCAAAAACGAGAAGATCACGACGGCCGCGCTCGCCGCGCGGCTCGGGGTATCCGAAGCGGCGCTCTACCGCCAATTCGCGAGCAAGGCGCAAATGTTCGAAGCGCTCATCGAGTTCATCGAGACCACGTTTTTCGGACTCATCAACCAAATCGCGGAAAAAGAACCGAACGGCATACTGCAAGCGCGCGCGATCGGCCTGATGCTGTTGAACTTCGCGGCAAAAAACCCCGGTATGACGCGCGTGCTGACGGGAGAAGCCCTGGTTGGCGAGCACGCGCGGCTGGCCGAACGCGTGACGCAGATGCTCGAGCGCGTCGAAACGTCGGTCAAGCAATGTCTGCGCATCGCGCTGCTGGAGGCGAACCAAGCCGCGGACGCACCGGCGCCGACGGCTGCGCCCGCTGGCACTCATCTGCCGCCGGACTACGATCCCGCCATGCGCGCCAATCTGCTCGTCAGTTACGTGGTTGGGCGCTGGCACCGGTATGCGCGCAGCGGCTTCACGCGCGCGCCCGGCGAGCACGCCGACGCGCAATTGCGCTTGATTCTCCACGTCTGAGCGCCGCTTTGATTTGGTCGATGGTGGGAATCTGGCGATCCGCGCAGCATCATGCTTCGCGCGGCGGCGCGAATGGCTGGGCGCTCCTCGCGCGCTTCCTGGTCGTGCTCGGGACGATAGGCGGCGGGTTCAATCGCGATGAACTCTTGCGCGCGAACGTCGGGACGGCGATACAGCGCCCCCCGGTGGAGCCGGCTCCGTGACGATGGCCCCATAGCGCATCATTACGATTTCCGCTATGCTTTGTCGTCTATCGCCTTAAGCGAAGCTGTTTCGTGCCTCTCGCAGGTCGGCAGCTTGGTCTTGCGAAAGGCGGCGCGCCGATTTGTCGACTCGATTGCGGGCGCGCGAACCCAAGCCGGTCCCGGGTTCACTATAAATGCGGCTAAAGAGGTCGTCAGCCGCGCGCTGTCATTCTCCCGCGCATCGCCGACACCATTTAGCCGCCCTGTCAGAAGGCGGAATACATGGAATCGATCGGCATCGTCACTCCACAACGTATGCACTTCCCGCAGCCGCTCGCGCTGAGCAGCGGCGCATCGCTGGCCGGTTACGACCTCATGGTCGAAACGTACGGCACGCTCAACGCCGCGCGCTCGAACGCCGTGCTCGTCTGCCACGCGCTGAACGCCTCGCATCACGTGGCCGGCGTGTACGCGGATGAACCGAGGAACGTCGGCTGGTGGGACAACATGGTCGGGCCGGGCAAGCCGCTCGATACCAATCGTTTTTTCGTCATCGGCGTCAATAATCTCGGCTCGTGCTTCGGCTCCACGGGCCCGATGAGCCTCGATCCCGCCACGGGCAAGCCCTACGGCGCCCGCTTTCCTGTCGTGACGGTGGAAGATTGGGTGCATACGCAGGCACGCCTGGCGGACGCGTTCGGCATCGAACGCTTCGCCGCCGTCATGGGCGGCAGCCTCGGCGGCATGCAAGCGCTCGCGTGGAGTCTGATGTATCCGGACCGCGTGGGCCATTGCATCATCGTCGCGTCCACGCCGAAGCTGTCGGCGCAGAACATCGCGTTCAACGAAGTGGCACGCTCGGCCATCCTCTCCGATCCCGACTTCCATGGCGGCGATTACTACGCACACGGCGTGAAACCCCGGCGCGGCCTGCGCGTCGCCCGCATGATCGGCCACATCACGTACTTGTCCGACGACGACATGGCCACCAAATTCGGA
>NZ_JBQCDN010000465.1:0-4269 GCF_051961175.1 Trinickia sp.
TCACCCCGTCCGTGCTGGTGGCGCTGATCTGCCCCGCGGCGACATTTTGCAACTGATGTTCCTGACCAACCGCGCCGATACTTACGACGCCGGTCGGCGTCGCGCCCGCAAAGCCACCGAACGACAACCCGCCTACCGTGGCGCTACTCACGTTCGTTGCAGCACGTGTCACCGCTCCGGAACCGAGCGCAGTCGATTCAGCTGTCGACGCCACGGCTCCGTTACCGATCGCGTTCGAATTGGCGCCCGTTGCTTGAGCAAGGCCACCCAGAGCGACCGTACCGGCTACTGTCGCTCTGGCACTCACCCCCATGGAAATGGACCCATTACCTTGGGCAAAAGCGGCATTGCCGATGGCGACGGCTTCGCCGTTCACCGCCTGCGAATTCACGCCGATTGCAATGGGCGAGGCAGGCGCAGCCGCCGTTGCTGTTGCTCTCGCGTTTGAGCCGATCGCAATGGCGACGGCGCCACCCCCCCCTCCGTCCCCGTCGGCAACCGCGCCGGCGCCTTGCGCTATCGCGCCGAGCCCTGTAGCAGAGCTTCCGTTACCGATTGCGATAGTATTTACGCCTGTCGCTCGGGCCGTCCCGCCGAACGCGGTTGCACCGGTGCCGTTCGCTACCGATCCGCCGCCGAATGCTGCGGAGTTGGCGCCCGTAGCGGTGGCGTTCGCACCGACAGTCGTAGCGTTCGTACCGTTCGCCGTTGCGCGATCGCCGACAGCCGTAGCTTGGCCGCCCTGCGCCGCGACCGCATTCCCAACGGCGGTATTCTGGCTTGTGCCGTCGGCGCCTGCGACGGCCGGGTTGGTACCGCCCGTCGTTGCTGTCGGTGCAGCGGAAGCACCGCCCGCAGTGGAAACGATGCCCGCCGATTCCCCGCCCACGGCGAGGTTGTCTGCGTGTGCATAACCTGCCGTCAGCGCAAGCGCCGTCAGGATGGACAGGGAAATTTTTGACTTTGCGGGCGTGGCCGCAACTCGATTCGCACTCATCTTTACCTGTGTCAGTCCGTTGAAAAACAGTTTGGCTTTGCTTCTTCCTGGTAAGGCTCCGAAAGCATGAGGCCCTGCTTCGTGGCCGATTCCTACCGAAGTCTGGCCGATAATTACGGAAATCGCGTTGCTTGTAACGATATTTGAGACACAGTCGACTTTTCGAGTCGCTAGGAGGCAACATTAAACATTGTTTTGTTGCACGATCGAACAAAGCCGGATAGGCAGCCGTGACCGCATGTGAGGAACGGGGCAGCAGGCTGCAGCGCGCCTGTGAGGGGAATGGCATCAAATGAAAACAGGGGGAGACCGATGACTGATACGCGAGCGCGCGGTGCGCGAACCGACGCGAAGGTAGGGAGCGACGAGCAGCGCCGGCCTACATCGACGCAGGAAAAGATTTTCCTCAAGCGCATTGGAGACGCCTTGGCACGCGCGCGACTCGAAAGGCACATGACGCAGGACGAGGTGTCTGAAAGGCTGGGCGTCAATCCGGAGACGATCAGCCGCTTTGAACGAGGTCACACCGCTCCGCCGTTATTCCGGCTGTTCGAGCTCGCCACCCTCTACGGCGTGCCACCCGAATCGCTGATCGCCGGGGGCGGCGGGCGTCAGCTTGATCCAGCCGACGAGATATCGTCGCTGCTGGCCCACCTCCGGCCGAACGACCGCGAATTTATCCGGCAGTGGGTGTCGGCCATGTGCGTGCACTTGTCGAACAAGTAGGGGCGACGCATCGGCACCCACCGTCGACGCCTGCGGCTCACGGGTCGAGGGCCACGACATAAAGGTCGGGCCGACAAAAAACCCAGCTAATCTCTCGATTGAGCTGGGTTTTTATCGCTTCAAGGGACGTTGCCGAACGTCCTTCGTGTCTCAAAAAACGTTAGATCCTTCACCGGGTGACGACCACATTGCCCGATTGGTCGTTCACGCAGCGACGAGCCACCCCTTGTCGGTATCGTGAAATATCAGCTTTTCCTTCTCTTTCCGGTCAAGCTCCGCGATGCGTTCGAGGTATCCCTTTAGGCCCAAATTTCCATCTTCCGCTTCGAGATAGATCGCGCACAACAAACGGCCATCGGTTTCCGGCACATTTCCCTTGCGCTCCCAAAGCGCAACGGCCTGTTCGGTCTTGCCGATCAGCGCAGCGAAACGCGCCTGTGAAAGACCAAGCCTCTTTCTAAGAAAGCGGAACTCGGCGCCGCTTAAATGCCCTTTCAGCGCGAGCGTTTGACCGATCGCCTTGAAGAGTCCGGCGACATCCTGCACTGCTGTTGCTACCCCGTACGGCGTGCGGCGCTTGGTGTATCCGTTCTCGAGCCAGATGTTATCGAGCCCGCTTTCCGTGTAGTGGTACACAATAACCTCTCATCAATAAACAGTTATCACGATGACCCAATCGCCGTCTTCCGTCCGGTCAAGCGCTGCCGCAACCGAAATTTGGCCACCTGCGTTCAGGCGCGTTAGCGTGCATTGCCAGTTGCCATGCAAATTTGTATGCGCCGACTCCGATACCACTCCGCTGCGCAAACAATCGAGTACTTAATCCGCATCGATTTTTCGCTGCCGCATCCGCTGTTTCGAGTGCGGCGTAAAAAAAGACGCGGTTCGCATCCCGCGCCGTCTCGTTAATCAAACGGCGGAGGTTCCGGTCGTTCAGGCGAAACGGTGTAGGTTCATCGGGCATAGGCAAGTGCGCTAACGTAGACCCATAATTTTTATTGGTATCATCTGAAATGTCAATACAGACGTCTCACGCATTGCGCACATGGCCCCAGGGATGGCGAAACCGGTTCGAAGGCAGCTCGTGAATTCCCGCCGCTGTACGCGCTCCGCGGTCGTTGTCCGGGACGCTGAGCAACAGACGCCCAGGAGCCTCAGCCGGCCGTTGCAGCACTCTCGAGAGGGCAACAAAAAACCCAGCTAATCTTTCGATTTCGCTGGGTTTTTATGACTTCGCCGGGACGTTACGGAACGTCCCCGAACCAACGCTTACATATTCTCGATCAACACCTGACCGAAGCCCGAGCACGACACTTGGGTCGCGCCTTCCATCAGACGCGCGAAGTCGTACGTGACACGCTTTTGCAGGATCGACTTTTCCATCGATGCAATGATGGCGTCAGCCGCTTCGGTCCAGCCCATGTGACGCAGCATCATCTCGGCCGACAGAATTTCCGAACCCGGATTCACGTAATCCTTCCCGGCATACTTCGGCGCCGTACCGTGCGTCGCTTCGAACATCGCCACGGAATCGGACAAGTTCGCACCCGGCGCAATACCGATACCACCCACTTGCGCGGCCAGCGCGTCCGAAATGTAATCGCCGTTCAGGTTCAGCGTGGCGATCACGTCGTATTCGGCCGGACGCAGCAGGATCTGCTGCAAGAATGCATCGGCGATCACGTCCTTCACGACGATGTCGTTGCCCGTCTTCGGGTTCTTGAACTTCATCCACGGGCCGCCGTCGATCAGTTCCGCGCCGAACTCCTTCTGCGCCAGCGCATAGCCGGCATCGCGGAAGGTGCCTTCCGTGAACTTCATGATGTTGCCCTTGTGCACGAGCGTAACCGAGCGGCGATCGTTGTCGATCGCGTACTGGATCGCCTTGCGCACGAGACGCTCCGTCCCTTCACGCGACACAGGCTTGACGCCGATGCCCGACGTTTCCGGGAAGCGGATCTTCTTCACGCCCATTTCTTCGCGCAGGAACTTGATGACCTTCTTGGCTTGCTCCGATTCGGCCGCCCATTCGATCCCGGCGTAGATGTCTTCCGAATTCTCGCGGAAGATCACCATGTTCGTCTTTTCCGGCTCGCGCACCGGCGAGGGCACGCCCTTGAAGTACTGCACGGGGCGCAAGCAGACGTACAGGTCCAACTCTTGACGCAGCGCGACGTTCAGCGAACGGATGCCGCCGCCGACGGGCGTCGTGAGCGGGCCCTTGATCGACACGACATAGTCCTTCAGGACCTGCAACGTTTCTTCCGGCAGCCAGACGTCCGGACCGTAGACCTTCGTCGCCTTTTCGCCTGCGTAGATTTCCATCCAATGGATCTTGCGCTTGCCGCCGTATGCCTTCTCGACCGCTGCGTCGACCACCTTGATCATCACCGGCGTGATGTCGAAGCCCGTGCCATCACCTTCGATGTACGGAATGATGGGCTGGTCGGAAACGTTGAGCGAGAAGTCCGCGTTGACGGTGATCTTGTCACCGCCCGTCGGAACCTTGATGTGCTGATACGGCATGATCGACTCCAGTGTTGGCT
>NZ_JBQCDN010000466.1:0-30821 GCF_051961175.1 Trinickia sp.
TGTCGCCAGCGAAGTGGCACGCCGTCTTCGCGGCAAGCATAAGCCTGAGTTCACCCCGCACGTCGATACCGGTGATTTCATCATCGTCATCAACGCCGGCAAGCTGAAGGTCACGGGCAACAAGACCTTGGACAAGAAGTACTACCGTCACTCGGGCTACCCGGGCGGCATCTACGAAACGACGTTCGGCAAGATGCAGGAACGCTTCCCGGGCCGTGCGCTCGAGAAGGCGGTCAAGGGCATGCTGCCGAAGGGCCCGCTCGGCTACGCGATGATCAAGAAGCTGAAGGTCTACGCAGAAGCCACGCATCCGCATTCGGCTCAACAGCCGAAGGCGCTCGAGATCTAAGGGGAGCCCACATGATCGGTAACTGGAATTACGGTACGGGCCGCCGCAAGAGCGCCGTCGCTCGTGTCTTCATCAAGGCAGGCAAGGGCGACATCGTCGTCAACGGCAAGCCCATCGCGGATTACTTCTCGCGTGAAACGTCGCTGATGATCGTGCGCCAGCCGCTGGAACTCACGAACCACGCCACGACGTTCGACATCAAGGTCAACGTATCGGGCGGCGGTGAAACGGGTCAAGCCGGTGCGGTTCGCCACGGCATCACGCGCGCGCTGATGGACTACGACGCGACGCTGAAGTCGGCTCTGTCGAACGCCGGCTTCGTGACGCGCGATGCGCGTGAAGTCGAACGTAAGAAGGTCGGCTTCCACAAGGCACGTCGCAGGAAGCAATTCTCGAAGCGTTAATCGCTTCGAAGCGCCCGCTTGCTGTGGGGTGCTGCCGAAAAAGCCGCCGCTGCATCCGCACGGCGGCTTTTTTGTTTGGGTTCGCCTTTACTTCGCTTGGTTCGCCCCTATCTGGGGGTGTAGGCCGGCGCCCTTGCCGCCGCGGCGGTTGGTGCGAGAACCCATTGCATTCATAGGGTTACCGCAGAAGGGCACAGCACGAGTCGGCGAAGGGCCATACAATAGCGCGTGTAAGCAATCGCGCTTAGCAGCTTTTTGGAGAGTTCTAATGACCGCCGTCACCGATACCCCCGTGACCGAAATGCCGAGCCCCTTCGTCTTCACGGACGCGGCGGCCGATAAGGTGAAACAACTGATCGACGAGGAAGGCAATCCCGACCTCAAGCTGCGCGTGTTCGTGCAAGGGGGCGGCTGCTCGGGCTTCCAGTACGGTTTTACGTTCGATGAGACGATCAACGAAGACGATACGGTCATGAACAAGGCCGGCGTGCAACTGCTGATCGATTCGATGAGCTACCAATATCTGGTCGGCGCGGAAATCGACTACAAGGACGATATCAACGGCGCGCAATTCGTCATCAAGAACCCGAACGCGTCGACCACCTGCGGCTGCGGCTCGTCGTTCTCGGTTTGATGCATCGCTGAACGATCGATGGGCGAGGGCGGTTTGTTTCGCCGCCCATCGATGCGACGGGGCTTCGGCCCCGTTTTTTATTGGTGCGGCATAGGCGATAGGCGATAGCACGGCCGTGCTGCCGTTCCCGCCGCTGGGCCGGGCTCTTTCCGCCGCTTCATGCGGCGGTACCCTTAGCGTGGATAGATCGCCCCGAGCACGCGTTCCCCGGCCGCGCCCGTGACGGCGGGCAAGTTTCCGGCGGTGCGCTCGATGCAGCGCATGGCGAGCCACGCGAAGGCCAGCGCTTCGACATGATGCGGCGGCACGCCGAGGGCTTCGGTCGTCATGACCGACACGCCGCAGACGCCGCTTCGTTCGAGCGCGTATTGGAGCGCCTTCAGCAGCTCCGGGTTGCGGGCACCGCCGCCGCAGACGTACACCGCACGGGAGCCCGGCGCATGCCGTTCGATTTCGCGGGCGACGCTCACGGCCGTCAGCGCGGCTAGCGTCGCTTGGACATCAGCCGGCGCCAGCGCTTCGAAGCCCGCGAGCTTGGCGTCGAGCCACTGCGCATTGAACAGATCCCGCCCCGTGCTCTTGGGCGGCGCCTGCTCGAAGAACGGCTCGTTGAGCAGGGCGTTCAGCAGGGGTTGATGCACGGCGCCGCTTGCCGCGAATCGTCCGCCTTCGTCGTAGGGGGTGCCCAGATGACGCTGCGCCCATTCGTCGAGCAAGACGTTCGCGGGGCCGCAATCGAAACCGCGGATGGCCTCGCCGTCGCGGCTGCCGCCACTCGCCCGGTCCTCCCGGCTCGTCGCTCGGATCCGTGCCGGCGGCAAAACCGTAATGTTGCTGATGCCGCCCAGATTGCATACGACGCGCGTTTCATCTTCCGCGCCGAAGATCTGCGCGTGGAACGCCGGAACAAGCGGCGCGCCTTGTCCACCGGCTGCCACGTCGCGGGTCCGAAAATCGGCGACGACATCGATATGCGTCATCTCGGCGAGTAGCGCGGGATTGTTGATCTGCTTCGTGTAGCCCTTTTCCGGACGGTGGCGCACGGTCTGGCCGTGCACGCCAATGGCACGAACGCGTGCGGGCGGGACGTTGCCGCCGCGCAAGAGCTCATGACAGCACACAGCGTAGCGTGCGGCCAGCGCGCTGGCGGCCAGCGCCTCGCGCTCGATTTCGTTTTCGCCCGGCTGCTGCAGGGCGAATAGCGCCTCGCGCAGGCCGTCGGCGAAACCGACAAACGCATCGGCGAGCACGCGCGGCGCCTCGCCCCTGCGAAACTCGACGGCGATGCCATCGACGCCATCCATGCTCGTGCCCGACATCAGCCCGAAATACACGCCGTCGGCACCGGTTTGTGTCGCACTTGCGGCCAATTCCTACTCCTCGTCGTTGTGGGTGGCCCCGTGAAGGCGCCCTGACAAAGCATCCATTGCCTTGCGGCTGTCTTGCGGACCGATTATCCGCGAGAACGGCGCCGTGCGCTAAGCGCCGCTCGATCGTGTCAGTCGCTCCCTCAGATATGGGACAATCGAACCTTTTGCACCGTCCGTCAGCCGGATCACCGATCTGAAGAATGAGCACCGAGTCCACTTCCAAGCCTGCCTCGCCGTTTCCGATCACGGACGAGGTGCGTCACGCCCTGGCCGTCGCGAAGCGCGGCGCCGATGAACTGCTGATCGAAGACGAGTTCGCGCAAAAGCTGGCTCGCAGCGCGGCCACGGGTACGCCGCTGCGAATCAAGCTGGGCCTCGATCCGACCGCTCCCGATATCCACATCGGGCACACCGTCGTCCTGAACAAGATGCGCCAGCTTCAGGACCTCGGCCACACCGTCATCTTTCTCATCGGCGATTTCACGTCGTTGATTGGTGATCCGTCCGGCCGCAACGCCACGCGTCCGCCGCTCACGCGCGAGCAGATCGAATCGAACGCGAAGACGTACTTCGAGCAAGCAGCGCTCGTGCTCGACCGCGAAAAAACCGAAATCCGCTACAACAGCGAGTGGTCGATGCCGCTCGGCGCCGACGGGATGATCAAGCTCGCGTCGCGCTATACGGTGGCGCGCATTCTCGAGCGCGAAGATTTTACGAAGCGCTTCCAAGGCGGCGTGCCGATTTCGATCCACGAATTTTTGTACCCGTTGATGCAAGGGTACGATTCGGTCGCCCTCAACGCCGATCTGGAACTGGGCGGTACGGATCAAAAGTTCAACCTGCTGGTCGGCCGCGAATTGCAAAAGCAATACGGGCAGGAACAGCAGTGCATCCTGACGATGCCGCTGCTCGAAGGGCTCGACGGCGTCGACAAAATGTCGAAGTCGAAGAACAACTACGTTGGGATTAGCGAAAAGCCGACCGACATGTTCGGCAAGCTCATGAGCATTTCAGACGTGCTGATGTGGCGCTATTTCGAGCTGCTCTCGTTCCGCAGTCTCGGCGAAATCGCGGGCTTTAAACGTGAAGCCGAAGAGGGCCGCAATCCCCGGGACTTCAAGGTGCTGCTCGCGCAGGAAATCGTCGCGCGCTTCCATTCGCAGGGCGATGCCGAGCGCGCGCTGGAGGATTTCAATCACCGCGCGAAAGGCGGTGTGCCTGACGATATCCCTTCGGTGGCGCTCACCGGCGCGCCGCTCGCCATCGGTCAGTTGCTCAAGCAAGCGGGCCTTGTGCCGTCGACGAGCGAGGCGCTGCGCAACATCGAGCAAGGCGGTGTGAAGATCGACGGCGCGACAGTGTCCGACAAGGGCCTGAAACTCGAAGCCGGCGAGTTCATCGTGCAGGTCGGCAAGCGCCGTTTCGCGCGCGTCACGCTTACGGCGTAAGGAGCGGTTCGTGTTCACTTGGCGTTGCGCCGCACAGGCGGGCGCCATTCGCGAGAGAGGGTGTCGATGATCGCCCTGATTCAACGCGTGACGCAGGCCAGTGTGCGCGTGGGCGACCGCGTCACGGGCGAGATCGGGGTGGGGCTGCTTGCGCTTGTCTGTGCCGAACGCGGCGACACGGAAGCATCTGCTGACAAACTACTCGCCAAGGTGCTCGGGTATCGCGTATTCAGCGATGCAGCCGGCAAGATGAATCTGCCCGTGACGAATATCGACGGGGCAGGCCGTGCGGGTGGCCTGCTGCTCGTTTCCCAATTCACGCTCGCTGCCGATACCAACAGCGGCCTGCGGCCGAGCTTTACGCCGGCGGCGGCGCCCGAAGAGGGAAAGCGGCTGTTCGACTACTTCGTCGCAAAGGCTCGTGCGAGCCATCCTATCGTCGAAACCGGAGAGTTCGGGGCGATGATGCAGGTGTCGCTCGTCAACGATGGGCCCGTGACGTTCTGGCTGCAAACGCATCCCTGACTCATTTCTCGATTGGCTGCCGATGCCCACGCAAGTGCTTTTTATCCGACATGGCGAGACGACTTGGAACCGTGTGAAACGGATCCAAGGGCACATCGATATCCCGCTTGCCGAAACCGGCCTGGAACAGGCGCAGCGCCTGGCCGAGCGGCTCATGCGCGACGCGCGCGAGGGTGTGCGGCTCGATGCCATCTATTCGAGCGATCTGCAGCGCGCGCAGCAAACGGCGTTGCCTGCGGCGTCGGCGCTCGGGATCGTGCCGCGGCTGGACGAAGGCTTACGCGAGCGCGCCTATGGCATTTTCCAGGGCCATGACAGCGAGGAAATCGCGCAGCGCTATCCGGACGATTACGCGCGCTGGCAAACGCGTGATCCGGGGTTCGTGCCGGCTGGCGGCGAATCGGTGCGGGCGTTCTATCACCGGATCGTGCATGCCGTGGCAGCGATCGTGGCCAAGCATCCGGGCGGCCGCATCGCTTGTGTCACGCATGGCGGGGTTCTTGATTGCGTCTATCGCTATGCGCACGGCCTCGCGCTTGACGCGCCGCGGAGCTACGCGTTGCTTAATACGAGTATCAACACCGTTGAGTTCGGCGATGACGGGGCGGCGACGGTGCTCGATTGGGCGGATGTCTCGCACCTGAGTGGCGCGAGTGATGATGATGGGTTGGCGAAGGGGCGCGCCTAAACCTCTGCCTTGCCCCCCGCCCTTCGTCTGGCACGTTTCGACACCGCATTCACGTGCGCCCAACGAATCACCGGGACGACAAGCCGTACGCCCGGGCGTGCGAGCATCGCACGCATGCGCGCAAGCGGCGTGAACCCCAGCATCTGCTGCGCCCACGGCGGCAGTAAATCGACGCCGGCGCTCAGCATCAAACTCACCACCGGTTTCAGCAGCGGCTGATCGGGCGGCGCCGCATGTCGCAAAATGCGCACCACTTCATGCGTCCGGGGCCCCGCCTCAAGCTCGGGGCGCATCGACGACACATACTCGGCCACCTGTGCACGCGTCTCGGGAACATCGCGCGCACCGAGCAGTTTCGCGATTTGTGCCACCTCCGCGTAGTAGCGATCCTGTTCTGCTGGGGATAGCGCGGGATTCACATACCGCAAATGCGCCGCCAGAAAGCTCGACACTTCCGCCACGTGCACCCAGGTCAGCAATGCCGGATCGCTTGCCCGATAAGGGCGGCCATCGGGCGCCGTGCCTGTCACCGAAAGATGGATTCGTTTCACGCGCTCGATCAGCGCCAGCGCATCGGCGCGTGAGCCGTACGTTGTACCCGCGATGAACGTGGCCGTGCGCCGAAGCCGTCCCGGCATGTCGGTGCGAAACGTGGAGTGATCCCAAACGCCGGCGAGCGCCAACGGGTGCAGCGCCTGCAGCATCAACGCGCTGATGCCGCCGATCATCATCGAGGTGAAATCGGCATGCACCTGCCAGCAGACGGCGCCGGGGCCGAACAGGCCCGGATCGCCGGGCGGTTGCTCATAATCGAGCGTCGGGCCGCTCCCGCTCGTGACGCTGAGTACGCTTTGCGAGATCCGTCGACGCAAGCGCATGACGAACTCGGGAAGCTGCGCGTTAGGCGCGTTGATTGGGCGATCGGCCGGTTCGGACATCGTTGCGGCGCCTCGAAGCCGTTAGAAGAAGGGGGACGGCGCGCTTACGCGTTGCCCGCGTCGTCCCACAACGTGCGCACGGTGCTTTGGGCGTCGGGCGCGGCCAGGCCAAAATGCCGGTAGGCGGCGAGCGTGGCCACGCGGCCGCGCGGTGTGCGCTGCAAGAAGCCTTGCTGAATCAGATACGGTTCGAGCACGTCTTCGATCGTATCGCGCTCCTCGCCGATCGCGGCGGCGAGGTTATCGACGCCGACCGGGCCGCCGTCGAACTTGTGCAGGATCGCTTCGAGCAGCTTGCGGTCCATCAGATCGAATCCCACCGGATCGACGTCGAGCATCGCCAACGCCGCATCGGCCACCCGCGCCGTAATCGACCCGTCCGCCTTGACTTCGGCGTAATCGCGCACGCGGCGCAGCAGGCGGTTCGCGATCCGCGGTGTGCCGCGCGAGCGTTTGGCGATCTCGAACGCACCGTCGGGGTGGATCTGCGCGCCGAGCAGCGCCGCCGAACGGCGCACGATGCGCGACAGTTGCTCCGCATCGTAGAACTCCAGGCGGGCAACGATACCGAACCGGTCCCGCAGCGGATTCGTCAGCATCCCGGCGCGGGTCGTCGCGCCGACGAGCGTAAACGGCTGAAGATCGAGCTTCACGCTGCGCGCGGCTGGGCCTTCGCCGATCATGATGTCGATCTGGTAATCCTCGAGCGCGGGATACAGGATTTCCTCGACAACAGGCGAAAGCCGGTGGATTTCATCGATGAACAGGACATCGTTCGCTTCGAGATTCGTCAGCAGCGCGGCGAGATCTCCCGCGCGCTCGAGCACGGGCCCCGACGTTTGGCGCAGATTGACGCCCATTTCGCGGGCAATGATGTGGGCGAGGGTGGTTTTGCCGAGGCCGGGTGGCCCAAACAGCAGGACGTGGTCGAGCGCTTCGGAGCGGCGTTTCGCGGCTTCGATGAAGATTTCGAGCTGACCGCGCACCTTTTCCTGTCCGACGTATTCGTCGAGCTGGCGCGGACGCAGCGCACGTTCGAATGCTTCTTCGTGCGACGACGCGGGCGTGGCGGCAATGATGCGCTCGCTGGCGAGCTTGTCGGTTTCGATCATGCGTGCCATTGTACCGCGCGCGCCGGCCGCTCAGGCCCGGCCACGCACCCCGGCGCGCGGGCGCCGTCAGCCCTTCGACAAGGATTTGAGCGCGAGCTTGATGCCCTCGGACACGCCGGTGCCGGCCGGCACGTTCTTGATCGCCGCCAGCGCTTCCTTCTCCGAGTAGCCCAGCGCAAGCAGGGCATTGAGGATATCGGAGGCATGGTCCGACGGCGAAGCCGCCGCCGCGGCCGCCCCGATGTCGGCGCCGAGCTTGCCCTTCAATTCGAGTAGCAGCCGTTCGGCTGTCTTCTTGCCGATGCCGGGCACGCGCGTCAGGCGGGCGGCGTCCTGCAGCGTGACGGCCTGGGCGAGTTCCTGCACGCTCATGCCCGAAAGCACAGCCAGCGCCATGCGCGCGCCGATACCACTGATCTTGAGCAATTCGCGGAACGTGGCTCGCTCCTGCACCGTGCCGAAGCCATACAGCAGATGCGCATCTTCGCGCACGATGAGCTGAGTCAGCAGGACGACTTTTTCGCCCGTCGACGGCAGATTGTAGAACGTGCTCATCGGCACGTCGACTTCATAGCCGACGCCGTTGCAATCGACGAGCAGATGCGGGGGATTCTTTTCGAGCAGGATGCCGGCAATACGACCGATCATGGCGGGTAGGCGTGAACCGAAAGCGCGAGTTTAGCGCACCGCGGCTGCCGATCGGAAACGGGCTGCTTCCCTGCTATCCCACGAGCCGCCCGCGCCGCACACGCAGGCCCTTTTTGGCCAGCGCGGGCGCGAGGCCGCCCAGCGTATCGAGCGTGTTGCCGCCGTGCGCGTGGCAAATCGCCATGCCGAGCGCGTCGGCCGCATCGGTCCCGGGTACGCCGGACAGGTTCAGCAAGCGCACGACCATCTGCTGCATCTGCTCCTTGGTCGCGCGGCCGTAGCCGACGACGGCCTGCTTCAGTTGCAGCGCGGTGTATTCGGCTACCGGGACGCCCCCGGCCACGAGCCCGCAAATCGCCGCGCCGCGCGCTTGACCGAGCAGCAGCGTCGATTGCGGATTGACGTTGACGAACACCTTTTCAATCGCCGATTGATCGGGTGTGTGCTGGCGAATCAGCGCCGAGACGCCGTCGAAGATCGTGCCGAGACGGGAGGGCAAGTCGCCTTCGCTCGTGCGGATGACGCCGCTTGTGACATAGGTGAGCCGCTGACCCGCCTGCTCGATGACGCCGAAGCCCGTGACGCGCAAGCCTGGGTCGATGCCGAGGATTCTCATGAACAAAAACCGGACAAAGTGCCCGAGATACTACAACGAACGGCGGCTTGCGCCTATGGTGGGGCGCATCGCCGCGAACTGCGCGGCGCCATTCCGTCGCAATGGCGCCTGCTCAATCATCATCAAAGCCTGCCGCGTGCCTCGATCGGCCAGATATCGACGAGCGTATCGCCCTCAATCACGTGATAGCGATCGTACAAATTGACCGTGGGATCGCAATGCGGGGTGATGAACTCGACATGCGCGCCGAGTGACGGCCGATGCGCCGGGTCGACGATAAGCTTGCCGTGCTCGTCGCCGAAGAACGCATAGCTCGAAGTGCCTTCGACGCCCGCTGCGGCGACGGGCGAGCCGCTATCGGTGGCGAAGCTCTTCGTGCCTGCATCGATCGTGACCCACTGAGGCGCTTGTGTGCTGATGACCGTGCTTTGGACGAACAGCGACGTGTCGAACGGCGAGGCTTCTGCGCCCTCGGCTAAGACATCGTTGTATTCCACGTCCATGAAGACATACGACCCCGGCTGCATTTCGGTGAACACGCCGGCGGACGCGTCGGCTTCATGCGTGCCGGTGCCCACGCCCGTCACGAGTTCGATGGGTATGCCGGCTGACTCGAGTTTCGCAACGAGCGACGCAACGGCGTCGCGTAGTTGGCTGGCCGCTGCCTTACGCTGCGCGGGCGCTTCGATGTGCTGAAAGTGCCCGCCGTAAGCCTGCACGCCGCGCAGTGTCAGCATGCCCGTATCGGCGATGGCGCGCGCGAGCGTCAGAGCGGCGTTTTCATCGGTGACGCCCGTCCGGTGATACCCGGCGTGGTAATCGATCACGACGTCGAGCGGGTAAGCGAGCCGGGCGGCGTGCACGGCCAGTTCCGCGACGTTGCGAGGATCGTCGACGACGACCATCAACTGCCGCGGGCCGGCGTGATCCGCGAGGGCAACGAAGCGGCGCAGCTTGTTTGTGCCGACGATGGGCGAGGTGACGAGCACACCGGGGATGCCGGCTTCGACCATGGCTTCGGCTTCGCCGAGCGTCGCGCAGCTCACGCCGAGCGCGCCGGCTTCGATCTGCATCCGCGCGATGCGCACCGATTTGTGGCTTTTGACGTGAGGCCGCAATCCAATGCCGTGGCGTTCGGCGATAGCCGCCATCTTGGCGATGTTCTTTTCCAGCGCCAGACGATCGAGCACGAGCGCCGGCGTGTCGAGGGTATGGCGGCTGCCGGGTACGCCTAAGAGGTACGCATTCGGGCCAAGGTTGCGGGAAGGTAACAAGGGAACTCCTAAGCGTGCTGCACGCCGACGACGCTATCGAAAAACCTCGACGGAATGCGTTGATGAACACCGGCTTCGATCAGCCGATTGCGTATGCCCCCGATCGGGATCCCCACCGCCGCCATCTTCTCGGTGATCCCGAGGAGCACACTGCCAACGTCGGCATCGATCGTTGGGCGACAGCGGCGCAAAAAGCGCTCGATGGCATCGGCCTGATGACCTAAGGCCAGCAGGAATGCGACTTCGTACTCGATACCGGCTAGTTCGCCGACCCCTTCGATTATCTCGGACTGCGTGCGATCGAGGCTGCATCCGAGACCAAACTGTGACCAGTAGCCGGGAAACAGAGCGGTGAACCGCGCCAGATCAACTTCGTATGCGCAATAGACGATACCCAGCACCGAATCTGACGGCCTATGCTTCAGCAAGAACTTGTCGAATACGAGCGCGCTGAGGCCCGTTTCGTACCGATGGATGTTCAGCACCGACTTCATCGCGCCGGCGTCGCCGCAGTCCAATAAGCTGCGGTCTTCTCGTACGAAGCAATCGGCAAACGCGGCGGTGCCTTCGCACGGCATATCGTGATCCATACGGCCAGCCACATCGTTGCCGCGAGACAGGCCGACAATCTTCCCGTAACGATCGGTGGCAGTCACATGACGTGATCGAATGTCCTTTATGCCAGCGATGACACTGCCGCCGGACGAGGCGACTTCGATGGTGTGCGCGAATCGTTCGATAAACGACTGCTGCTCGGAGGAGAAATGCTCGGGCTCGACAAGAGCGTAAGGCATGCGATGACCCTCGGTGGTGGCGGGAGCATCGAGCATGACAGCGTGCGGCAGGCGATCACGGAATCGCGTGAATTTCAGACTGACCGAAGTTCCGGCGATGATACGAAGGCATCGCTCGCGCGTGTTTGCGACGAATCGATTTCGTCCTCGTCGCGAAAGCTTCCTGCAATATGGCGGATCTCGTCTTCGATCTCGAAGAAGGCGTCCAGCACCACGGGATCGAATGTCGTGCCGCGCAGTTCGCGCATCATCGTCGTGGCCACCTCGTGTGAGAACGGTTCCTTGTAGCAGCGCCGACTGATCAATGCATCGTAAATATCGGCAACAGCCATGATTCGACCGGAAAGCGGGATGCTTTGACCCTGCAGGCCAGCCGGGTAGCCGGTGCCGTCCCACTTTTCGTGGTGCGTGGCCGCGATGTCACCGGCAATGGCGAGAAAGTTGTCGCCCTCGATCTGCTGCGCCGTGCTGAGGATGATTTGCCGGCCGAACTCGGGATGCTTGCGCATGATGACCCACTCCTGCTCCGTCAGACGGTCAGGCTTGAGCAGAATGTTGTCCGGCACGCCGACCTTGCCGATATCGTGCAGTGGCGCCGAGAGGAATAGCAGGTGGATATATTCATCGGTGAGGATATTGACGTAGTGGCCGCTGCCCCTGAGCCGCCGAGCGATCGCGCGCACGTAATGCTGAGTGCGTTTGATGTGCGCGCCGGTTTCCGGGTCGCGCGTCTCGGCGACGGCGGACATCGACTCGATGGTGACCTGGCGGGCGTTCTCCAACTGCTTGCGCCAGTGCCGCGCGCGACGCTGATGGAAGGCCGCGCGCACGACGACGCAGAGCCCGGTCAACATGCCCAGCACCAGCAGCGGTGCGGCCACCGGAACGAACATGCTGGCATGCAGGAAGGTGCCTGTGACCAGCGCCAGCAGCACGGCCGCAGCGGACAAGCCGACCGTGGCAAGCATCGCCAGGCTGAGGCCGGCGATGAATAAACCGCACAGCAGCGCGGCAAGCAACACGCTCACGATCAGCCCGGCCGTTCCCGCCCATACGGGAACGCGCACGGCATCACCATCCAGGATGTCCTGCGTCAGTACCGACTGAATCTTGAGTCCCGGGAAAAGACGATCCACGGCCGTCACATGCAGGTCGTTGAGCCCCGCCGCAGTCGAGCCGATGAAGACGATCTTGCCGCGCAGATCCTGCGCGCGCACACGACCGGCCAGCACATCCACCGCCGAGATGCTGGGATAACGATGCGAGGGGCCGTTGAAACGGAGAAGCGCGTAGCCAGATGGGTCGATGGGGACTTCATGCTGACCAATCCGAAGGGATAGGCCATCACGCCCAGACTCCACGCGTGCTGACGAAACCCCCAGCGCGTGCATTGTCGCAGCGAGCGCGAGGCTCGCGTGCACCACGCCGTGATATTCGATCAACAACGGTAGCCTGCGCAGCGCGCCGTCATGGTCGGGACGGACGTTGACGAAGCCGTTGACGCGCGTTTGGTGCGCAATCGCCTCGACGTTCTCCAGGACACCCGATGCACGATCGAGGCTCAGCAAATCGACGCGCCCGTCGAATCCGATGCCCGGACGCAAAGGCCTATCGTCTCTGGTGGCATGGTCGAAATAAAAATAACGCGCGCCCACCACGCCGGCTCGTGCCATCTGCTGGCCGAGATAGCCATCGTTATCGCGCAGGGCGGCCGGTACGCCGTTGAAGGAAAGGTCGACGTCGAAATCGCGCTTGAACGTCTGCTGGATTTCCGTCAACGAAACGCGGTCCGGTTCGGGCAGCATGACGTCCAGCGCAATCGCTGACGGCTGCTCCGCGGCAATCCGATCGATCAGCGCCGCCACACGATAACGCGGCCACGGCCACTGGCCCACGGCAGCGAGCGAAAGCTCGTCGACGTCGACCACGACGGTGTTCGCTGCCGGCCGTCCCGACGCCGTGTGCACCTGTAGCGCATCGAGGATCGCCCGGTCCAGGCGCGTGCACGGCGCAAGCTGAAACGACCCGCTCAGCCCGATGGCCAGCGCGAGTGCGAGGGCTGCCAGTACGAACACCAGAGCGGGGCGGCGGGGCAGTTTCGCGGATGTGGCATACGGGGTCATCGCGGCGCCTGCCTTAAAGAACGAAGATCTCTACGCGCCGATTGCGCGGCTCGCGCACACCACGCCGCGTGGGCACGAGAGGCTTCTTGTCGCCGAAGTACTGCACGTCGACGGGCAGGTCCTGCACGATTTGTTTCAATAGTGCCGCGATAAACCGGGCACGCTTGGCCGACAGCACCAGATTGTGCTCTGCCGTGCCGGCCTCATCGGCGTAACCGGAGACCGTGGCCTCGGTCGGCATGTGATCGTGCACGGTTCGAAGGATCTCGGGCAGCATCTGCCGCGACTTGGGCGTCAGGACCACACTATCGAACTCGAAGTTGAGGATGAAACTGCACGATCGCGGCGGCTCGGCGTCGAGCAGGCGGCGATGGGCTTGGTCGAACGCCTGCCGCTCCATGCCCATGGGCGCATCGGGCGCCGCGCCGGCGTTCTCGACGAAGACACTGCCGTACGCCTCGTCGATGCGTTGTTGCCCGCGTGCAGTGGTCACCGTGACCGCGCCGACATGCCCGCCCTGGTCCGGCAAAAGCGTGACGCGGGTCCCGGTCCCGGCCGCGCAACCGGAGAGCAATGTGACAAGCGCAAATAGAATGATCGCCAAGCCATTGACGCATCGCAGTTTCAGATGAGGCATGGCAAAGCTCAGTTCGCCTCGATCAGGAAGCGCGTCCCGCGCACGCCCACGGTAGCCGTCGGCGTTTCGATCTTCACCGACTGGGGCGCGGTTTTGCCGATCCTGCCGGATTCGTAGATGGCCGAGCCCTTGGCCATGTACACGGAGAAAGCGTATTGACCGGCGTCGGGTTCGAACACGTAGTCGCGCACCAGGATGTCGGCGCCGCCACCCAGCGTGAGCAACGTACCGTCCTTGAACACGATGGCCGCGGTGGCTTTAGGGGCCGCGATTACGCGATCGGAGATCTCGAGTTTCGTATTGCTGGCCACGTCGAGTGTCGCGCCGTCGCGTGTCACCTTGACGCTTCCCGATACGCTTCTGACCAGTGCGACGTAGTTAGCTGCTGCCATCGCAGGCCCGCTCAAGCAGACAAGCCAGACGAGGGAAAGCAGCAACAGGGGCTTCTTCATTGGGTTCTCATAGAAGATGGAATGGGCTCGCGGGCCCCGAGGACCATCGCAGCCGCATGGGTTGTGCAGAGATAAGCCGCCCGCCTGCCGTGACGGACCCCGTTTTGAGGGCGCAGAACTTCACGGCCATTCTTTTGATATCGGACGGCAGCCGCAAAGCTTTATGGTCCGGCCACGGAAGATGAGCGATTTTGTATTGCGCCCATGGCCGCTCGAAGGGAAACTGCCCGATGCTGGGGGCAGCAACAAAAAACCCGGCCGAAGCCGGGTTCCTACGCGGCGACGTAAGCCGCCAAGCGTCGGTTTCGATGAAGGTTCAGTGAACGTTCAATGACGGAAATGCCGCACGCTCGTGACGACCATAGCGATGTTGTGCTCGTCCGCCGCTGCGATCACTTCGTCGTCGCGCATCGAGCCGCCGGGCTGAATCACGCACGTCGCGCCCGCGGCCACGACGACATCAAGGCCGTCGCGGAACGGGAAAAACGCATCCGACGCCACGGTGGAGCCTTGCAGCGAAAGGCCGGCGTTTTGCGCCTTGATGCTGGCGATGCGCGCCGAATCGACACGGCTCATCTGGCCTGCACCCACGCCGAGCGTCATGCCCTTGCCGCAGAAGACGATCGCGTTCGACTTCACGAACTTCGCCACGCGCCAGGCGAACATCAGATCATCCATTTCCTGCGGGGTCGGGTAGCGCTTGGTGACCACGCGCAAATCGCGCGGCAGGACGTTCTTCGCATCGGGCGATTGCACAAGCAAACCACCGCCGACACGCTTGAAGTCGAATGCATTTTGACCCGCACCGAGTGCGATTTCGAGCACACGCACGTTCTGCTTCGCCGCAAGCACTTGCTTCGCGGCTTCCGTGAGCGAGGGGGCGATCAGCACTTCGACGAATTGCTTCGTCACGGCCTGAGCCGCGGCTTCATCCACTTCGCGGTTGAACGCGATGATGCCGCCGAACGCCGACGTGGGATCGGTCTGGAATGCCTTCGCATAGGCTTCGGCCGAATTGCCGGCGACGGCCACGCCGCACGGATTGGCATGCTTGACGATGACACAGGCGGGGGCGTCGAACGTCTTCACGCATTCCCACGCCGCGTCGGCGTCGGCGATGTTGTTGTACGACAGCTCTTTGCCTTGCAACTGACGATACGCGGCCAGCGCGCCCGCGGGCACGGCAACATCGCGATAGAACGCCGCGCTTTGATGCGGATTCTCGCCGTAGCGCAAGTCCTGCACTTTTTCGAAGGCGAGATTCAGCGTTTCGGGATACGTGTTGCGCGACGCATGTTGCAGGGCATCCGTGAGGCTCGTCAGATAATTCGTGATCGCGCCGTCGTACTGGGCCGTGTGTGCGAACACCTTCGTGGCGAGCCGGAAGTTCGTCTTGTAGCCGACGGTGTTGCCGTTCGCGCGCATTTCCTCGAGCACCGTCTCGTAATCGGCCGGATCGACGACGACGGTGACGTCGCGATGATTCTTCGCCGCCGAGCGCAGCATGGTCGGGCCGCCGATGTCGATGTTTTCGATGGCGTCCTCGAGCGTGCACTCGTCCTTCGCGATCGTCGCGACGAACGGGTACAGATTCACGACGAGCAGGTCGATTGTCGGAATGTCATGCTTTTCGAGAGCAGCCATATGCTCGGGCAAATCGCGGCGGGCGAGGATGCCGCCGTGCACCTTCGGATGCAGCGTCTTCACGCGCCCGTCGAGCATCTCGGGAAAGCCGGTGTAATCGGCCACTTCGGTCACAGGAAGACCGGCGTCGGCGAGCAGCTTGGCGGTGCCCCCCGTCGACAGAATCTTGACGCCGAGCGCCGACAGCGAACGAGCGAATTCGACGATACCCGACTTGTCGGAGACGGAAATGAGCGCTTGCTTGATCATGATGGGAACGATGGCCGGAAAGGAACGAAGGTGGCGCGTTACAACAAGCCGTGCTGCTGCAGCTTCTTGCGCAATGTGTTGCGGTTGATGCCGAGATAATCGGCGGCGAGCGACTGATTGCCGCCGGCCCGCTCGAGCACCACCTCGAGCATCGGTTTCTCGACGCATGACATCACCATGTCATAGACGTCGTGCGGGTTGGCGCCGTCGAGGTCCTGGAAGTACATGCCCAGGCTGTCGCGGACGCATTGTTCGATATTGTGCTTGCTCATGCTGCTAAAGGTTCGTTACGGTTCGGCTCGGTGTGTGCGGGCGTGTCCTCGTCGACATAGACGAGCCGGTCCGACAGCGCCTGCTGCTCGTCGAAAAACGCGTTGACTGCGACGAGCTGCTCGCGTGAGGTATCGAGCGTGTTCATCCGGTGCCGGAACGTATTGGCGCCGGAAAGGCCGCGAGTGTACCAGCCGATGTGTTTGCGTGCCGTGCGCACCCCCGTATATTCGCCGTAAAACGCATAGTGATCCTCAAGGTGCTCGTTCATCACTTGCCGGATTTCGGCGATACGCGGAGGCGGCAGCAGCTCGCCCGTTGCAAGGAAGTGTTCGATTTCCCGAAACAGCCACGGGCGTCCTTGTGCCGCCCGGCCGATCATGATCGCGTCGGCACCCGTTGCGGCCAGCACCGCGCGCGCCTTGGCCGGCGAATCGATGTCTCCATTGGCGACGACGGGAATGCGCACGGCCGCTTTCACGGCCGCGATCGTGTCGTACTCGGCTTCGCCGTGATAAAGATCGGCTCGCGTGCGGCCGTGAACCGTCAGCATCGAAATGCCGGCGGCTTCGGCCAGCCGGGCGATGTGCACCGCGTTGCGATTCTCGCGGTTCCAGCCCGTGCGAATCTTCAGCGTGACCGGTTCCGCACCCGGGCCGGTGCCCACGGCGGCGACGACGGCTTCCACGATGCGCACGACCAGCGGCTCGTTCTGCAACAGCGCCGAGCCGGCCGCGACGTTACAGACCTTCTTCGCCGGGCAGCCCATGTTGATGTCGATGATCTGCGCGCCGTTATCGACGTTGAAACGGGCCGCTTC
This sequence comes from Trinickia sp., assembly GCF_051961175.1. Taxonomy (GTDB): domain Bacteria; phylum Pseudomonadota; class Gammaproteobacteria; order Burkholderiales; family Burkholderiaceae; genus Trinickia. The sequence goes on from NZ_JBQCDN010000466.1 coordinate 16,996, forward strand.
CGCCATCATCGCCGGATCGGCCCCCGCGATCTGGACGGCGATCGGCTCGACTTCGCCGGCATGATTCGCGCGGCGCATCGTTTTTTCGCTTTTCCACAGCTGCGCATTCGATGCGACCATCTCGGACACGGCGTAGCCGGCACCGAGCCGCTTGCAAAGCTGACGGAACGGCCGATCCGCCACGCCCGCCATCGGTGCGACGAAAAGGTTGTTGCGCAGAGTGTGCGAGCCGAGCGTTGGCATCATGGAATGGAGCGGCTGCCCGAGCCGGCTGGGCACGGGCGCGGGAAGGCGGCCAGGGAAACGCGTATTTTACCGTTAACTGAGGGCGGCGAGCGCGCAGAGCCGGTAGCAACGCGCCATGCGCGGTTCGGGCGCCCGGACCGGCAGGTCAGCGGCGCTGGCCGAACATCATCTGGCGCGCGAGTGCCGTCTTGGCCGGCGGCACGCACTCGAGCGCCGTCAGCGCGAGGCCGCGCAGCGTGGCGAGCGGGCCGGCATCGAGCGTGAACAGCCGCGCGAGCGTATCGGTGGCGCCGATCGTCATGCGGCGATCGAAGGCGCGCCGGCGCGCGAACTGCGTGAGCGCTTCCGGCGTCGCTCCGCGACCCGCGAGCGCATCGGCGAGCGCGTGCGCATCGCGTAGCCCGAGGTTCAATCCCTGGCCGGCCACGGGATGCAGCGTTTGTGCCGCGTTGCCGATCGACGCGATCCGGCCGCGAACGAGCGTGTCGGCCGCGACGAGCCCGAGCGGAAAGGCCGCGCGGCCCTTGATCGATTCGAAGCGGCCCATGCGTTCGCCGAACGCGATACCGAGCTCCGCGAGCAGCGCCGCATCGGAAAGCTCGCCGCGCCGCGCAGCCTCGGCGGGGCGCATGCACCAGACGAGCGCGTAATCGGCGTGGCGTACGCCCCCCATCGGCAGCAGCGCGATCGGGCCTTCGTCGGTGAAGCGCTCCCACGCCACGTGGGGCTGAGGCGACGATACGGTCACGGTGCCGACAATCGCGGTTTGGCCGTAATCGCGTGTTGCGCGCTTGACGGCCAAGCTGGCGGATGGGGTATCCGCATCGACGGTTTCCGCGCCGGAGCGCTTTCCGTGCGCTTCGCCATAGAGTCCGCCCTCGGCATTGATCAGTACGCGCGTGCTCAGCGTGCGCTGAACGTGCGCGCTTTCGATCGTCAGCTTGACGACCTGCGCGCCTGGTTCGACATGCGGCGGCAACGCGCGGCAGCCGGTGAACCAATGCGTGTGCGTGCGGCGCACAGCGCCGGCCAGCGCATGGACGATCGAACCGTAGCGTGCGACATAGCCGAGCGCCGCCAGCCCATGTTCGCTGCGTTCGATCAGCGTGCGCCCAAAGCGGCCGCGCTGGGAAACGTGGATGCGCTCGATGGCATTGGCGTCGGCCGGCCACGCCCCGAACGGCTCGAGCAGCATGCGGCTGCCCTCGGAAATCGCGATGGCGCGCGGATCGCCGGCGGCGGCTTCCGGATCGCGGGCATCGACGAGCGCAACCGAAAGCGCGGCGCTCGCGCTGCGCCGCGCGAGCCATGCCGCCAGCGCGAGGCCGACAGGTCCCGCGCCGACGATGGTCACGTCGAATTCATGCGGTGCGTGCACGGAATGCCTCTCGCTCATGCGTTCACGCGGCCGTCGATGTTTGCCGGCCGTCGCGCATCACGGCTTCGATCGCATCGGGTTCGACGGGGATGTCACGCGTGATCAGAACACATCCGTCCTCGGTGACGATGGCGTCGTCTTCGATGCGGATGCCGATGTTCCAATATTGTTCGGGCACGTCGGGGGCGGCGCGCACGTACAGGCCCGGCTCGATCGTCAGCGCCATCGATGCCTGCAGCGAGCGCCACGGCAAGGCGCCCGAGGCGTCCGGCAGCGCGCTCCGCTCGCGGTAGTCGCCGCAGTCGTGCACGTCCATGCCGATCCAGTGGCCGGTGCGGTGCATGTAGAACCGCGAATACGCCCGCTCCGCGATGACATCCTCGACCGACGCATACTTCGTGCGCTCGATGATGCCCGTATCGAGCAGCCCTTGCGCCAAGACGCGCACCGCGGCGTCGTGCGGCACCTCGAAGCCGACGCCGGGCCGGGTGGCATCGATCGCCGCTTGCTGAGCGGCCAGCACGATGTCGTACAGTTCGCGCTGCGCCGGCGAGAAGCGGCCGTTCGCGGGGAACGTGCGCGTGATGTCGGAGGCATAGCCGTCGAGCTCGCAGGCGGCATCGATCAAAATGAGATCGCCATCGCGGGCAATCGCATTGCCGGCCGGGTAATGCAGCACGCAGGCATTGGCGCCCGCGGCGACGATCGAACCGTAGGCGGGCGCCTGGGCGCCGTTGCGGCGGAACGTGTAGAGAAGTTCCGCCTCGAGTTCGTATTCCCGCATGCCGGGACGGCATACCTGCATGGCGCGCCGATGCGCCTCGGCCGAAATACGCGCCGCCTGGCGCATGATCGCGAGTTCGTGCTCGTCCTTGATGAGGCGCATGTCGTCGAGAATCGGCTGGACGTCGGCCAGCCTGACGGGCGCGGCCACGCCGCTGCGGCCTTGCGCGCGCACGGCTTCGAGCCAGCGCCGCACTTGACTGTCGAATTCGGCCGAGCGTCCGAATCCGTAAAAGAGCGCCGGTGCATCGGCGATGATGCGGGGCACCTGGGTGTCGAGCTCTTCGATCGGATAGGCCGCGTCGAACCCGAACGCCTCGCGCGCCGCCTCGGGGCCGTAATGGAATCCTTCCCAGGTTTCGCGCTCGGCGTTCTTCGTCCGGCAAAACAGAATGGAAGAGGGCTCGCCGGCTTGCGCGGTCGCATCGAGCACGATGAACGACTGCGGTTCCGCGAAACCGCTTAAGTAGTAGAAATAGCTGTCGTGGCGATACGGATAATCGGTATCGCGGTTGCGCAGCGCCTCGGGCGCCGTGGGCACGAGCGCGACGCCGCCTCCGGCGGCGCGCATGGCGGCGAGCAGGCGCTCGCGCCGGGCCTGATGGACGGAGACGGCGATGGGGGATTCGGTCGGCGTATTCATTCGTGGGATTGTACTGCTCAATCGGGCCGACTTTCCGGGGGCGCAGGCTTGTCCGACCGATATGATGGCGTCGGCAATACGTCGTTTCGGGCTCCGGCGACGTTATACTCTTTCTCGCACTTCGCCAGGGCCCTGTCGAACCGATTCGCGTGAGAAGCCGTCGCTGGCCGAGCATGGGTGCCGCGTGCACGACGCGGCGGGCGCGAAACCCGTTCGAGGGCGGCCCGGTGTTTTCTTGAGAGAAAGGCAGATGATGAAATTAATCGGTTCGCTCGCGAGCCCGTTTGTCCGCAAGGCGCGGATCGTGCTCGCCGAGAAGAAGATCGACTATCAGTTCGTGCTCGAAGATGTCTGGTCGCCAGAAACGACCATTCATACGTTCAATCCGATCGGCAAGGTGCCGTGCCTTGTCATGGAGGACGGTGAAGCCGTATTCGATTCCCGCGTCATTTGCGAGTATGTCGATACGCTGTCGCCCGTCGGCAAGCTGATTCCGCAGTCGGGCCGCGAGCGCGTCGAGGTACGCTGCTGGGAGGCGCTTGCCGACGGCATGCTCGACGCGGCGGTGCTCATTCGTCTGGAAGCAACCCAGCGCGAGGAGGCCCAGCGCAACGACGGCTGGCTGGCGCGCCAGCGGCGCAAGATCGACGAAGGGCTCGTGGCGATGTCGCAAGGGCTCGCCGGCAAGCCCTGGTGCGCGAACAACCACTATTCGCTGGCCGATGTTGCCGTCGGCTGCGCGCTCGGCTATTTGAATTTCCGGATGCCCGACCTCGATTGGCGCGAAAAGTATCCGAACCTCGAAAAGCATTTCGCGAAGCTGTCGCAGCGCCAATCGTTCATCGATACCATCCCGAGTTGACGGCCCGTCCGGCGTCGCGCCTGGCGCGCGGCGCTGCAAACGCTTGGCCTGGCGGCGTGATATGGCGTGATAGGGCGTGATAGCCGCTGCGGAATCGGGCCGCCGGGTCGAAGGCGCGCCCTCGTCGCTGGCCGCCTTCAACCCACGACGGCTCAAGCCGTCGCCAATGGCGCCAGCACTTTCGGGGCGAAGGAATCGCTATCGGCGAGCGGCCACCACTTTTCGTACAGCGAGTAGCGGTAGTTGCCGTTGACGAGATCGTTCGTTTCCAGATATTTGAGCAATTCCGACATCAGCTGAACTTCGTGCGACGAGACGCGGCGCACGATGTGGTGCGCGCGCAGTTGCGACGGATGTTCGAGCCCCGCGGCCTGCACGATTTCTTGCAGCGCGTGCAACGTATTGCGGTGGAAATGGTAGACGCGGTCCGATTTGTCGGGCACGACGAGCGCGCGCTGGCGCACCGGATCCTGCGTCGCGACGCCTGTCGGGCAGCGTCCCGAATGGCAGGTCTGCGCCTGAATGCAGCCCACCGCGAACATGAAGCCGCGCGCCGAGTTCACCCAATCGGCGCCGATCGCCAGGGTGCGTGCGATGTCGAACGCCGTGATCATCTTGCCGCTCGCGCCGATGCGGATCTTGTCGCGCAAGCCGATACCCACGAGCGTGTTGTGCACGAGCAGTAGCCCTTCTTGCAGCGGCACGCCGATGTGATCGGTGAACTCCAGCGGTGCGGCGCCGGTGCCGCCTTCGGCGCCGTCGACGACGATGAAGTCGGGCATGATGCCGGTCTCGATCATGGCCTTGGCGATCGCGAAGAACTCCCACGGGTGGCCGATGCAAAGCTTGAAGCCAGTGGGCTTGCCGCCCGAGAGCGTGCGCAGGCGATCGACGAATTCGAGCAGGCCGCGCGGCGTGGAGAATGCGCTATGCGAGGCCGGCGAAATACAGTCCTGTCCCATCGGCACGCCGCGCGCCTCGGAGATCTCGGGCGTGACCTTGGCCGCGGGCAGGACGCCGCCGTGTCCCGGCTTTGCGCCTTGCGAGAGCTTGACCTCGATCATCTTCACTTGCGGGTCGCGCGCCTGGCTGGTGAATCTTTCGGCGCTGAACGTGCCGTCCTCATTGCGGCAGCCGAAGTAGCCCGACCCGATTTCCCAGATGATGTCGCCGCCGTGCTCGCGGTGATATCGCGAGAGCGAGCCTTCGCCCGTGTCGTGCGCGAACCCGCCTTTCTTCGCGCCAAGGTTCAGCGCGCGGATCGCGTTCGCCGAGAGCGCGCCGAAACTCATGGCCGAAATGTTGAAGATCGACATCGAATAGGGTTGCGCGCGATCGGGACCGACGACGATGCGAAAGTCGTGCGTGGCGAGCCGGGTGGGCGCCAGGGAGTGGCTGATCCATTCATGTGCCACCGCCTTGACGTCGAGTTCGGTGCCGTAGGGGCGGCTGTCCGGCTCGTTCTTCGCGCGTTGGTAGACAATGCTGCGTTGCGCGCGCGAGAACGGTTTTTCTTCGGTGTCGTCCTCCACGAAGTATTGGCGGATTTCCGGACGAATGAATTCGAAGAAAAAGCGCAGATGGCCGGCGATCGGGTAATTGCGCAAGATGCTATGCCGAGCCTGACGCAAATCGAAGAGGCCGACGGCGATCAATGCGGCCGGCACGATGAGCCATAGCCAGGAGATCGTATGCCGGGCGGCGAGGATCGCGCCGGCGCAAGCGAGCAGCAGCGCGCCCCAGATCGCGAAATAGCGTCGAGAAAACATGAGAGAGGCTCCTGAACGGCGAACGCTGCCGTTGCAGCGGTTGCCCGGGTGAAAAAGATGCGCCAGTTTAATCGGGAACGATCAGTAGGGGCAGCGAGGGCCGCGATGCGATACGATTCGCCATGCCGGTCGATCCACCTTGTGCGAACGGCGCATGCTCCGCACAAGCCCATGAATCATGAGAATGACGACGCGATGCCCCATTTGACACTGGAATATTCGGCAAACCTCGATACTTTCGACGCGGAAGCGATTTTGCTCGCGCTCAATGAAGCGCTTGCCGCGTGCGGCCATTTCGAAGAGATCGATATCAAGAGCCGCTGCGTTCGGCGCGATGCGTTTCGGGTCGGCACATCGAGCGAGCCCCGCGCGTTTGTTCATGCGACGCTGGCGATACTGAGCGGGCGGGCCCTGGATACCCGGCGTGCGTTGTCGGAGCAGGTGCTGGCCGTATTGAAGACGCACTGCGGCACGCCGTCAGGCGTTCACCTTCAGTTGTCCGCGCAGGTCGTTGAAATCGAACGCGAATCGTATGCTAAGGCGGCTATTGCACCGTCCTCCGTCTGATCGACAGCACGTCGCTTTATTTAAGCCGCCGGGATCGCCGCCCGCGTAGGGACAGCCGAGCTTGCACCGGTGCCGGCGTCGGACTGCGCTGATTCGATGATGCCTCCGCCGAGGCAGATGTCGCCATCGTAGAGCACGGCCGACTGCCCCGGGGTGACGGCCCATTGCGGCTCGTCGAATGCAAGGGTGAAGCGTTCTCTGTTGTCGTCGCTCGTTTCGAGCGCGCCGAACGTGCAAGCTGCGTCGGCTTGCCGATAGCGCGTTTTCGCGCCGAAGCGCGCGCCTGCATCGGGTGCGGCACCCGCAACCCAGCTCGTATTGCCGGCGGCGAGCGTGCGCGAGCGCAGCCAATCGTGGTCATGCCCCTGCACGACGTAAAGCGTGTTGGCGGCCATGTCCTTGCTGGCGACGAACCACGGTTCGCCGCTGCCCGTCTTACTGCCGCCGATCCCGATCCCCTTGCGCTGGCCGAGCGTATAGAACGCCAGTCCGACATGCTCGCCCACGATCTTGCCATCGGGCGTTTTCATGGGCCCGGGCTTGGTCGGCAAGTAACGGTTGAGAAATTCACGGAATGGCCGTTCGCCGATGAAGCAAATGCCCGTGGAATCTTTCTTTTTAGCGTTCGGCAAGCCGATCTTGGCTGCGATCGCGCGCACTTCCGTTTTGGGGATTTCGCCGAGCGGAAAGAGCGTCTTCGATAGCTGGGCCTGATTGAGCCGGTGCAGAAAGTAAGACTGGTCTTTCGTTGAATCTTTCGCCTTGAGCAATTCGAAGCGCCCGTCGATCTCTCTCACGCGCGCGTAATGGCCCGTCGCGATCGTTTCGGCGCCGAGCGCCATCGCGTGATCGAGGAACGCCTTGAACTTGATTTCGGCGTTGCATAGGACGTCGGGGTTCGGCGTGCGGCCCGCCGAATACTCGCGCAGGAACTCGGCGAATACGCGTTCCTTGTATTCGGCGGCAAAATTCACCGCTTCGACGTCGATGCCGATCAGATCGGCCACCGAGACGACGTCGATCCAGTCCTGCCGCGTTGAGCAGTACTCGCTGTCGTCGTCGTCTTCCCAGTTCTTCATGAACAGGCCGACGACGTCATAACCCGCTTCTTTGAGGAGCCATGCCGTCACCGACGAATCGACGCCGCCCGACATCCCCACCACGACTCTTTGCTTACCCATTTACGAATGACTGCTTGACTGACCGTTAGGAGGCCCGACCGAATGCGTATGCACGAAGTCGAGCGGAAAACGCCGGCCCGCGAGGTAATCCTCGACCGAGCGCATGACGAGCGGCGTGCGATGACGCGCCTGGCATGCCCGCAATTCATCGGGCGTCAGCCATAGCGTGCGGACGATGCCCGTGTCGAGCGCCCGTGGCGCATGGGGCGGCTCGTGCCGGCCGCAGAACGTGAACCGCAGAAAGGTGGCGGCTGCGCCGTCCGGGCGATCCATATGCGTCATGTAGACGCCGACGAGCGCGTCCGGCACAAACGAAAGCGCCGTTTCCTCGAGCGTTTCGCGGATGGCGGCGTCTGTCAGCGTTTCGCCCGATTCCAGATGCCCGGCCGGCTGGTTGATGCGCAAACCTTCCGACGTGTGCTCTTCGACGAGCAGAAAGCGGCCTTCGTGCTCGACCACGGTTGCCACGGTGACGCGGGGCGTCCAGCGTTCCTGTTTCATGGCCGCCATTTTACAGGGTGGCGCCGGGCGTTGCCCGCCGCGTACGCAGTGACTGTGGCATTCCCGCCCTTGCGGCCGAGTAGCGGCGTCACTTCCGCGTCACTTCCGCGTCACTTCGCTTTGTGGCACCCATTTTCGTCTATCAGGGGCGACTTCGGTTAAAGTGACGCTCGGCGTCCCGTTTATGTCGCGGGCGTTCGAAGCCGCAGCACCGTAAGCCGCAGCACCGGTTGAAAGGGCTCCCAGCCTGCCGCCGCGCGGCAGGGCCCAGGATGGCCCAGCGTTTTCTTGCAGCCGTGTAATCGTATTCAGACGATGGAGCCGGTGTTGCAGCCGGCCCCATTTACTCGCGTCATTCACGAGCAGGTGAGGAGGATATAACGTGCATATCGGAGTGCCAGCCGAGACGCGCGCGCACGAAGCGCGTGTAGCCGCGACGCCCGAGACGGTGAAGAAGTACGTCCAAGCGGGGCATCGCGTCACGATCGAGCGCGGCGCGGGCGCCGCCGCCAGCTTCACCGACGACGCCTATGCCGCAGCCGGCGCCGAACTTGTCGAAGCCGATGCGGCGTTTTCCGCCGATCTCGTCCTGAAAGTGCAATCGCCGAGCGAGACCGAGCTTGCGCTCGTCAAGCGCGGCAGCGTGCTGGTCGGGATGCTCGAACCGTTCAACACGGAGAACGCGGCGCGCCTGGCCGAAGCCGGCGTCGTCGCCTTCGCGCTCGAAGCCGCGCCGCGCACGACGCGTGCGCAAAGCTTGGACGTGCTCTCCTCGCAGGCGAACATCGCCGGCTATAAGGCCGTGTTGCTCGCCGCCGATCTCTACCCCCGTTTTATGCCGATGCTGATGACGGCGGCCGGTACGGTCAAAGCCGCGCGTGTGCTGATTCTCGGTGCGGGCGTCGCGGGCTTGCAGGCCATTGCCACGGCCAAGCGCCTGGGCGCCGTCATCGAGGCATCCGATGTGCGTCCGGCGGTGAAGGAGCAGATCGAATCGCTCGGCGCCAAGTTCCTCGACGTGCCGTACGAGACGCAGGAGGAGCGCGACGCGGCCGAGGGCGTGGGCGGCTACGCGCGGCCGATGCCGCCTTCGTGGCTCACGCGGCAATCGGCCGCCGTGCACGAGCGCGCCAAGGCAGCGGACATCGTCATCACCACGGCCCTGATCCCGGGCCGCGACGCGCCGACGCTGCTCTCCGCCGAGACGGTGCAGGCGATGCGGCCGGGTTCGGTCATCATCGATCTCGCCGCCGGGCGCGGCCCCGAACTTGCCGGTTTGCCCGGCGTGCGCGGCGGCAACTGTCCGCTCACTGAACCGGACAAGGTCGTGACCAAGCACGGCGTGACGATCGTCGGCCACACGAACCTGCCGGCGATGGTCGCGGCCGATGCCTCCTCGCTCTATGCGCGCAACGTGTTCGACTTCCTGAAGCTGATCGTGACGAAGGAAGGGGCGCTCAACATCGACATGAACGACGACATCGTCGCGGCCACGCTGCTTGCACGCGACGGCGCCGTCGCCCGCAAGGCGGCATAACGAACAGGAGCGAGAGAGACGATGGAAATCATCAATCACACCGTCATCAATCTGATCATCTTCGTGCTGGCCGTGTATGTCGGCTATCACGTCGTCTGGAACGTCACGCCCGCCCTGCATACGCCGCTGATGGCCGTGACCAACGCGATCTCGGCCATTGTGATCGTCGGGGCCATGCTCGCGACGGGGCTGACCGTGGGCGGGCAGGCCAAGTTCTTCGGCACATTCGCTGTCTTGTTGGCCGCCGTGAACGTGTTCGGCGGCTTCCTGGTGACGCGGCGCATGTTGGAGATGTTTAAAAAGAAAGAGCCGAAGAAAGTGGCGAACAAGGAGGGTGCTTAAATGAGCCTGAACGTCGTCACGCTGCTCTATCTGCTCGCGTCCGTCTGCTTCATTCAAGCGCTCAAGGGGTTGTCCAATCCCAAGAGTGCGCGCGCCGGTAACGTGTTCGGCATGGCCGGGATGGCGATCGCGATCCTGACCACCCTCGCGCTGATCGTCAAGCAAGCCGCATTGCTCGGCTCGAACCTCGCGCTCGGCCTGGGGTTGCTGTTTGCCGCGCTCGTCGTGGGCGGCGCCGTCGGCGCGTACGTCGCGGCGCGCGTCGAGATGACGAAGATGCCCGAGCTGGTCGCGGCCATGCACTCGCTGATCGGTTTGGCGGCCGTGGCCATTGCCTATGCCGTGGTCAGCGAGCCGGCCGCTTTCGGGCTCGTGCCGCCCGATGCGCCCGATCTCGGCTTCCTGCCGTACGGCAACCGCATCGAGCTGTTCATCGGCACGTTCGTTGGTGCGATCACGTTCTCCGGTTCGGTGATCGCATTCGGCAAGCTCTCGGGGAAGTACAAGTTCCGGTTGTTCCAGGGGGCGCCCGTCGTCTATCCGGGCCAGCATCTGATCAACTTGATGCTCGCGCTCGGGATGCTCGGTTTCGGCATCCTCTTTTTCCTGACGCAATCGTGGCTGCCGTTCATCATCATGACGATCATCGCCTTCGCGCTCGGGGTGTTGATCATCATCCCGATCGGCGGCGCGGATATGCCCGTCGTGGTGTCGATGCTCAATTCGTACTCGGGCTGGGCCGCCGCCGGTATCGGCTTCTCGCTGAACAACGCGATGCTGATCATTGCCGGCTCGTTGGTGGGTTCTTCGGGTGCGATTCTGTCGTACATCATGTGCCATGCAATGAACCGCTCGTTCTTCAACGTGCTGCTGGGCGGGTTCGGGGCGGAGCCGGGTGCGGCGGCCGCGGGCGGGGCGGCGGAGCAGCGGCCCGTGAAGTCGGGTTCGGCCGATGACGCTTCGTTCATGCTCGGCAATGCGGAATCGGTGGTGATCGTCCCCGGCTACGGCTTGGCCGTGGCCCGCGCGCAGCATGCGCTGAAGGAGCTGACGGACAAGCTCATCGAAAAAGGCGTGGACGTGCGCTATGCGATTCACCCGGTGGCGGGGCGCATGCCGGGGCACATGAACGTGCTGCTGGCGGAAGCGGAAGTGCCGTACGACCTTGTGTACGAGATGGAAGACATCAACAACGAGTTCGGGCAGACGGATGTGGTGCTCGTGCTCGGGGCGAACGATGTGGTGAATCCGGCGGCGAAGAACGATCCGAAATCGCCGATTGCCGGGATGCCGATTATCGAGGCGTACAAGGCGCGGACCATCATCGTGAATAAGCGCTCGATGGCGGCGGGGTACGCCGGGCTCGACAACGACCTGTTCTACATGGACAAGACGATGATGGTGTTCGGCGATGCCAAGAAGGTCATTGAGGAGATGGTGAAGGCGGTGGAATGATGTTCCGGGTGCGGGCTGCCGCAGTTGGCGCGGCAGCCGGCATGCGAAGTGGATGATGTCTTTTCAGACGAAGCGAAGCCGCACGCGCTATGGGTTGCCCGTAGCGCGCGGTACTTGAGATTTGCGATCGGCGGGTACTTCTACCCGTCGCAGGTAATCGGCGAGCCGCCGTCCTTCCATATCCGGAAACGGCTCGTGCTCGCCGACGTCCGTCATGTTCGCAATGTCGAAGTTGCGAAAATCCCCGCGCAGCTCGCACCAGGCACCGACCGTCCAGCGCCCGCCCCAATAGACGAGGCTCAGCGGCCAGATACGGCGCTGCGTATGCGCGCCGAGCCGATCCCGGTACGCGAAGCTCACGACATGCCGGGTATCGACGGCCCGGTGCAGCGTGTCCACTTTCTCGGAAAACGCGCGATCGATATGGAACGACGGCGCGAACACCGCCAGACGTTCGAGCGTCGCCCGCTTGTCGGCCGGCATGGCCGACGCAACCTTCGCCAGCGCGCTACGGGCGCCGCCGGCCAGTGCGGCGCCGCCCCAGGTCTCGATCATTCTCGCGCCCGCCGCCAGCGCGGCCAGCTCTTCCGCGGTGAACGTCAAGGGCGGAAGGCTCGCCGAGCGGCTAAGCCGATAACCGATGCCAGCCTCGCCCTCGATCGGCACGCCTGACAACTGCAGATCGCGCACGTCGCGATAGACCGTGCGCTGCGACACCTGCAGCCACTCGGCCAATTGTTGCGCCGTCGTGAGGCGCCGGCCGCGCAACAGTTCGGCAATTTGGAAGAGGCGATCGGCGCGTCGGGTCATGGCGGCAGTGTATCAACGCAGATGGCGTGCATGCAGGCCGATGCGATTGCCCTCCGTATCGATAAAGAAGGCGATGAAGCCGATCTCGTTCGGCAATTCGACGATCGAGCCATCGATCTTGCCACCCGCCGGCTTGATCCGATCGAGCGTGGCTTGCAGGGTCGGCTCCGCATTCAGGTAGACGGCGACGCCGTCGCCTGTGACCGACGGACGCATGTCGCGCGGGTTGCAGACGATGGCGCCGCCCGTGGCTTCCTCATCGCGTGCGAAAACGGCCATCGGCACGCCGCCGAAGACTTCTCGATGCATCGGCTGATCGAGTGCCGCTTCGTAAAAGCGCACGGCGCGGTCGAAATCGAGCGCCGGAATTTCAAACCAGGAAATGGCGCGGGTAGCGGTGGCAGTGGCCGTGGCAGTCATGACAGTCTCCGTCGAGGGTGGGAAGACAAGCTGGGTAAGGCGCCGGACGGCGCGTAAGGGAGAGTGTGCGACAGCGCTGCTGACACCGTTCTGTCAGCAGCTTGTCTGCTTTTTGCGGGGCACTGCCTACCGCGCAAAAAACGCAAAAAGGTGATGGCGATCCAGGGCCAGCGCAAGCCTGGAGTTCACGTGACGGGGCGCTGGCGCGTTGCGGTGACCTCGTTCGGAGCGAGCGACCGGCGTCGACCCTTTGGGGCCGACCCACCGGACGTTCCTTCCTATTTAACGAAGACGGAGACGAAGACCAAGAAAAGGATTACGCCTGCGGTTCTTGCGTGCCCGGCCGCGACTTCACGCTGCCGGCGATCAAGTCGAAGCGGAACAGCCGGCATTCGAGCGCACCGTTGAACAGCGGCGTTTTCGTCGATTCGCGCAGGCGCATTTGCCCCGGCAGCGAACGGTCGGCTGTCAGCACAAATGCATGCCAACCGGTAAAGCGCTGCTTCAGGGCATCGCCGAAGGCGCGGAAGAATTCGCTGTCGGCCGCATCGGGCTGCGCACGGCTGAACGCCTCGGCACCCGCTTCGCGGCTCCCCTGGCGCGGCTCGCGCACTTCGCCGCGCGGGCCGCGGCCGCGCACGGCGATACGCTCGCCGTAAGGCGGGTTGGCGACGATGATGCCCGGCTGGCCGGACGGCGGCACGATGGCGCGCGCGTCGAGTTGCTTGAGCCAGAGCGAGGGCACGCCTGCGCGCGCGAGATTCGTGCGGGCCTTGTCCAGCATGTCGCCCGAAATATCGCTGCCGAAGATCGGCAGATCGGCCTTCTTGCCGGCGGCCTGGCGCTTCGCGTCGAGCGCGGCCACCTTCATCGCCTGCCAGGCCGAGACGTCGTATTGCTTGAGCTTTTCAAAGCCGAAGCGGCGTTCGACGCCGGGCGCGACGCCGAGCGCGATCTGTGCGGCTTCCGCGACGAACGTGCCGCTGCCGCACATCGGATCGTACAGCGGTGTATCGGGCGTCCAGCCGGTCAGGCGCAGGATGCCCGCGGCGAGGTTTTCGCGCAGTGGCGCGGCGCCCTTGTCGAGCCGCCAGCCCCGCTTGAACAACGGCTCGCCGGACGTATCGAGATAGAGCGTACAGACCGTGGCCGTCAAAAAGGCGAACACGCGCACGTCGGGTTGGGCCGTATCGATGCTCGGACGGGCGCCGCTCACGCTGCGCAGGCGATCGCAGACGGCGTCCTTCACGCGCAGGGTCGCGAATTCCAGGCTGCGCAAGGGCGACTTGATGGCCGTGAGGTCGACGCGCAGCGTCTCGTTCGCCGAAAACC
>NZ_JBQCDN010000467.1:0-18992 GCF_051961175.1 Trinickia sp.
CACCGTCATCTTGTTCCCTTCGTCGTGCGGCAACCGGCTACCTCGGATTACGTGTACTGATGCCCGACCCAACATCGAGCGCGAGAGAGTGGTGTTAATGGGATGAAGTATCCACCGAACAGCCGCTGTCAGTGAAGAAGTTTATGTGCGCACCGTTTACGCCGCGCATCAACGCGGGTAAATTTTGTAACTGTCTGTAACCCAACAATTGCCACTTTCGCGCCCTCCTTTGCAATCGCGATAAGATGCCGCCCATGGAAACGAAAAACCCTTCGAAGATTTTGGTTGTCGACGACGACCCCCGCCTGCGTGATCTGCTTCGCCGCTATCTGGGCGAGCAGGGCTTTAACGTGTATGTCGCGGAGAACGCCCCCGCGATGAATAAGCTGTGGGTGCGCGAGCGGTTCGACCTGCTCGTGCTTGACCTTATGCTGCCCGGCGAAGACGGGCTGTCGATATGCCGCAGGCTGCGCGGCAGCAACGACCGCACCCCCATCATCATGCTCACGGCCAAGGGCGAGGACGTCGATCGCATCGTCGGCCTCGAAATGGGCGCCGACGATTACCTGCCCAAGCCGTTCAACCCGCGCGAGCTCGTGGCGCGGATCCACGCCGTGCTGCGCCGTCAATCGCCGTCGGAGCTGCCTGGTGCGCCGTCGGAGACGGCCGAGGTGTTCGAATTCGGCGATTTCGCGCTGAACCTCGCCACGCGCACGCTCACCAAGGCCGGCCAAGAGATACCGCTGACAACCGGCGAATTTTCCGTGCTGAAAGTGTTCGCGCGCCACCCGCGCCAACCGCTCTCGCGCGAAAAGTTGATGGAGCTCGCCCGCGGCCGCGAATACGAGGTGTTCGACCGCAGCCTCGACGTGCAAATTTCACGTCTGCGCAAGCTGATCGAGGTTGACCCGAGCAGTCCCCGCTTTATTCAAACCGTCTGGGGTCTCGGCTACGTGTTCATTCCCGACGGCTCCGCGTGACGCTCGGCCGCTCGCCTCTCGCGCTTCGCTAGGCCCCATGCGCATCAACCGGCGGTTCCTCGCCCACGCGTTTGGGGGCCTGTTTTGGCGTACCTTTTTGTTGATCGCGCTGTTGATCGCGGTCAGCCTTGCCGCGTGGTTTCAAAGCTTTCGCGTGATCGAACGCGAGCCGCGTGCCCAGCGGGTCGCGCTGCAGCTGGTCGCGGTCGTGAAGCTCACGCGCACGGCGCTGCTGTACTCCGACCCGGATTTGCGCCGTGCGTTGCTGCAGGACCTCGAAAGCAATGAAGGCGTGCGCGTCTATCCGCGCGAGAGCAGCGACAAATACACACTGCAGCCCGACGAATCGCTGAACCGGCTCATCGAGCACGACATCCGCGGCCGGCTCGGCGACGACACCGTCATCGCCCAGTCGGTCAACGACATTCCCGGGGTCTGGATCAGCTTCAAGATCGACGACGACGACTACTGGGTCGCACTCGATCGCGACCAGTTGGACAACGTCACCGGGCTGCAATGGGCCGGCTGGGGCATTTTCGCCCTTGCGCTGTCCCTGTTCGGCGCCGCCTTCATCACGAGCCTCGTCAATCGTCCGTTCGCGCGCCTCGCGGCTGCCGCGCACCGGGTCGGCCTGGGCCAGACGCCCGAGCCGCTACCCGAGCGCGGCCTTGGCGTCGCTGCCGAAACGAACCGCAGCTTCAATCAGATGGTGCGCGACCTCGAACAGCTCGAGGCCGATCGCGCCCTGATGCTGGCCGGCATCTCGCATGATTTGCGCACGCCGCTCGCCCGGCTGCGGCTCGAAACCGAAATGAGTCCGTCGGATCAGGCCACGAAAGATGCGATGGTCGACGACATCGAGCAGATGGATTCCATCATCGGGCGCTTCCTCGATTACGCCCGTCCGCCTCAGCACTTCTCGCGCCCCGTCGATTTATCGCTCATCGCAGGCGACATGGCAGCGCGCATGGCCAGCGAAGACGGGGTGCGGCTCACCATGCGCCTCGCGGAAACAGCCGTGGTCGAAGCCGACGAAACCGACCTGCGCCGCGTGGTCGGGAATTTGCTCGAAAATGCGAAGAAGTACGGCTTGAGCGAAACGGACGGCATTCCGCACATCATGGTCGAGACGCGCGTCTCGCATTCGCGTGTGGAATTGTCCGTACTCGACGAAGGCCCCGGCATTCCCGAAGACCAGATCGGCCTCGTCACCCGCCCCTTCTACCGGGTCAATTCGGCTCGCAGCCAAGCGAACGGAACGGGTCTCGGCATGGCGATCGTGCAGCGCCTCGTGAGCCGCCACCGCGGTACGCTGAAGCTGCGCAACCGCGCGCCGGGCCCCGGGCTGGAAGTGACGATTGAATTTGCGCTGACCAAGAGCGCGTAAGGTCCGTGGCGCGGCATGAGCCGTAGGCGGATCTGTCGGCGGCGGAACGTTCGAGCTTCGAACACCGATGATTAGACGCCCTCTATCAAATCAAAGAAATCGATAGGCCATCATTCCACGCAAAGTAACGCATTCGTTGCACCGGACCGGTACATTTGATCGGCGCCATCTCTCCCCAATCAGGTATAGGAGTCATCGCAATGAAAACCGTGGGCGATAAACTCGAAGCTTTCACAGTGACGGCGGCGAAGCCCGGCTTCAATCGGCATGAAGAGAACGGTCAGTCGGCCTTCGAAGAGATCACTGAACAATCGTTCCCCGGCAAATGGAAGATCCTCTATTTCTATCCGAAGGACTTCACATTCGTTTGCCCGACCGAAATCGTCGAATTCGCCAAGTTGCAAAAGGATTTTGAAGACCGTGACACCGTGCTGCTCGGCGGTAGCGTGGATAACGAATACGTCAAGCTGGCATGGCGCCGCGAGCATCAAGACCTCGACAAGCTGAATCACTATTCGTTTGGCGACGTCAAGGGCGAGCTGGTCGACCAGCTCGGCGTGCGCGACAAAGAAGCTGGCGTAGCCCTGCGTGCGACGTTTATCGTCGATCCGGACAACACGATCCAGCATGTGTCGGTGAATAACTTGGACGTGGGCCGTAATACGCAAGAAATCCTGCGTATCCTCGACGGCCTGCAAACAGGCGGATTGTGTCCGTGCAACCGCGCGGTGGGCGGGGCGACGCTGTAAACGCCGGGTCGGTCGGCCGTTCTAATCGCCCCCGGCGCAGTAGGCTTCCGTGCAGGCGGGGCGCGTGTCTTCCATAGGCGCCCTTCCTGTTACGCGCGGTCGCCCACCACGCTCAGCAGCACCGCGGCTTGCGCCTCGATGCCCTCGCCGCGCCCCAGGTACCCGAGCTTCTCATTCGTCTTCGCTTTGACGTTCACGCATGCAAGCGGCAAGGCCAGATCCTCGGCGATGTTCACGCGCATCGCCTCGATATGCGGCGCAAGTTTCGGCGCCTGCGCGATCACAGTGCTGTCCACGTTGACAATCGCAAAACCCGCCTGCTTGACACGCGCGGCGCACTCGCGCAGCAGCACGCGACTGTTCGCGCCTGCGAAGCGCTTGTCCGTATCGGGGAAGTGGCGCCCGATGTCGCCAAGCCCCGCCGCGCCGAAGAGCGCGTCGGTCACGGCGTGCAACAACACGTCGGCGTCGGAGTGGCCGAGCAACCCGCGCTCGTACGGCACCGTCACGCCGCCGATGATGAGCGGCCGCCCCTCTACGAGCGCGTGTACGTCATAGCCTTGTCCGATTCTGAAATTCATTTGCAAGTCTCACTGCTGTCGCGGCCACTGGCCGCGGTTGGATAATAGGAGCGCACGGCAAGGGCGACCAGAGTACTGTCGATGCCGATGCCGACGCCGCGCCGGCTGCATAGGCTTCGTTCGCCTTACATGCCTTGCGTCAAGATCGCCTCGGCCAGCGCGAAATCTTCGGGATAGGTGACCTTGAAGTTGCGCAGGCTGCCTTGAACCAGCCGCGGCGCGTGGCCGAGCCATTCGATCGCGCTCGCCTCGTCGGTCAGATCATGGCCGTCGCGTTCGGCCCGCGCGATCGCATCGCGCAGCATGCCGATCCTGAACATCTGCGGCGTTTGCGCCTGCCACAGCCCATTTCGCGACTCCGTGCGCGCGATCCGATCCCCCTGTTCGGCATCGACCCGCTTGAGCGTATCGGCCACGGGCAGCGCCATGATGCCGCCCACGTCGTCGTTTGCCAGCGCCGAGGTCAGCGAGCGGATCAGCTCTGGCGTGATGCCCGGCCGGGCAGCATCGTGCACGAGCACCCAATCGTCGGCGGCCGCCCCCATCTCGATCAGCGCGTCAAGCCCGTTCCTGACCGACGCCTGCCGCGACGCGCCGCCGCAACGGCGCGCGTCAAAGCGCAGCGGCGCAAACCGCTGGGCGTCGAAATAGGTGTCGTCGGCGGAAATGACGACGAGCGTCTGCGTCAGTTCCGGGCAGGCATCGAACGCGGCCAGCGTGAAATACAGCAGCTCCCGCCCGGCCAGGCAGCGGTATTGCTTGGGCATCGGTGCGCCGGAACGGCTGCCGGTACCCGCGCAGGGAATCAGGGCGAAAAAGCGTGAAGTCACGAAGTGGGGGGTGGGCCGTGCAGGCCGCCAGTCAAAAATGGACGACGGATTTTATAATAGGCGCTTTGCTCCGGGCACCGCATTCGTCTTCGATGCGACGCCCGGCGCTCGAAAGAGCGTCGCCGCGCGGCACACCGCCCCGCCGGCACGCGCTTTTGCCACGTTTACAAGCCAGGCCGCCCGCCCTTCGTCATGTCGCAATCCGCCACTTCGTCTGCTTCGTCCAATCTGCCGCTCACGCTCGTCAAAGCCGGTCAACGCTTCGCGTTCGACGGCACGCACGGCTCGTCCGACGCCCTGCTGATCGCGCGCTACAGCGAAGCGGCTCGGGCGAACGCCCAGGCGGGCAAGCAGCCCGTCACGGCCGTTGTCTGCGCCAGCGCCGTCGATGCCCAACGCCTCGCGCAGGAAATCCCCTGGTTCGCGCCGAATGTCCGCGTGCGCCTGCTACCGGACTGGGAGACGCTGCCTTACGACACTTTCTCCCCGCACCAGGATCTCGTTTCCGAGCGGCTGGCCACGCTGCACGACCTCGGCGAAGGCCGCTGCGACATCCTGCTCGTGCCGGCCACGACAGCGCTGTACCGCATGCCGCCCGCCGCGTTCCTGGCCGCCTACACGTTCTCGTTCGCGCAGGGCGAACGGCTCGACGAAACCAAACTCAAGGCGCAGCTCACGCTGGCAGGCTATGAGCATGTCAGCCAAGTCGTGCGCCCCGGCGAATATTGCGTGCGCGGCTCGTTGATCGATCTGTTTCCGATGGGCTCGCCGCTGCCCTATCGGATCGATTTGTTCGACGATCAAGTCGACTCCATTCGCGCGTTCGATCCCGATACCCAGCGCAGCCTGTATCCCGTACGTGACGTGCGCTTGCTGCCTGGACGCGAGTTTCCGTTCGACGAAGCCTCCCGCACGGCCTTTCGCAGCCGCTGGCGCGAAGTGTTCGAGGGCGACCCGAGCCGGTCCTCGATCTACAAGGACATCGGCAACGGCGTGCCGGCAGCCGGCATCGAGTATTACCTGCCGTTGTTCTTCGACGAAACCGCCACGCTGTTTCACTATCTGCCCGAGGATACGCATCTCGCCTTCGTCGGCGATCTCGACGGCGCGATCCGCCGCTTCACGACCGATACGAAGCAGCGTTACAGCTTCCTGTCGCACGATCGCGAGCGCCCGATCCTCGAGCCGCAGCGCCTGTTTTTATCCGACGACGATTTTTATACGCTCGCCAAGCCGTTCGCCCGGCTCGTTCTGCCGGCGAACGGCGGCGGCGCGTGGGCCACGGCGCTGCCCTCGCTCGCGATCGATCGCCATGCCGACGATCCTGTTCTCGCGCTGCGCCGCTATATCGAAAGCGGCGGGCGGCGCGTGCTCGTGGCGGCTGAATCGGCGGGCCGCCGCGAGACGATCGCGCAGCTGTTCGCCGAGCACGGCCTGCGCCCCGAGGGCGTCGACAGCTTCGAGGATTGGCTGACGAGCGAGGCGGGTTTCACGCTCGGTGTCGCGCCACTGACGTCCGGTTTCACGCTGCCCGTCGAAGGCGTCGCGATCGTCACCGAGACGGAGCTGTACGGCGCGCTCGCGCGCCGCGCCGGGCGCCGCCGCCACGAGCAGGCGAGCAGCGTCGATTCGATGGTGCGGGACCTGTCGGAGCTCAAGGTCAGCGATCCTGTCGTGCATGCGCAGCACGGTATCGGCCGCTATATGGGCCTCGTCACAATGGATCTGGGCGAAGGGGAAACCGAGTTCCTGCACCTCGAATACGCCGGCGACAGCAAGCTCTATGTGCCCGTTGCGCAATTGCACGTGATTTCGCGTTACAGCGGCGCCGATCCCGACAGCGCCCCGCTCCACGCGCTCGGCTCGGGCCAATGGGAGAAGGCCAAACGCAAGGCGGCGCAGCAGATCCGCGATACGGCCGCGGAATTGTTGAACCTCTACGCCCGCCGCGCGGCGCGCGAAGGCCACGCCTTCAAACTCGAACCTCGCGATTACGCGAAGTTTGCCGAAAGCTTCGGCTTCGAAGAAACGCCCGACCAGGCCGCGGCGATCGCCTCGGTAATCGGCGACATGACGGCAGGCCGGCCGATGGACCGGCTTGTCTGCGGCGACGTCGGTTTCGGCAAGACCGAAGTGGCGCTACGCGCTGCGTTCATCGCTGTGATGGCCGGCAAGCAAGTGGCGCTGCTCTCGCCCACGACGCTGCTCGCCGAACAGCATACGCAAACCTTCACCGACCGCTTCGCCGATTGGCCCGTTCGCATCGCCGAACTGTCGCGGTTCAAGTCGACGAAGGAAGTCAACACTGCCGTCGCGCAGATCAACGAAGGCACCGTCGACATCGTCATCGGTACGCACAAGCTGCTGTCGTCGGACGTGCGCTTCAAGCGGCTGGGCCTCGTCATCATCGACGAAGAGCACCGCTTCGGCGTGCGCCAGAAGGAAGCGCTGAAGGCGTTGCGCGCGGAGGTCGACGTATTGACGCTGACGGCCACGCCGATTCCCCGCACGCTGGGGATGGCCCTGGAAGGCTTGCGCGATTTTTCGGTGATCGCGACCGCGCCGCAAAAGCGGCTGGCGATCAAGACGTTCGTGCGCCGCGAAGAAGACAGCGTCATCCGTGAAGCGATGCTGCGCGAACTGAAACGCGGCGGCCAGGTGTACTTTCTGCATAACGAAGTCGAAACGATCGAGAACCGGCGCGCGATGCTGGAAGCGCTGGTGCCCGAGGCGCGCATCGCCGTCGCGCACGGCCAGATGCACGAGCGCGAACTCGAGCGCGTCATGCGCGACTTCGTCGCGCAGCGCGCCAATGTCCTGCTGTGCACGACCATCATCGAGACCGGTATCGACGTACCGAGCTCGAACACGATCATCATCCACCGCGCCGACAAGTTCGGCCTCGCGCAGCTGCATCAGCTGCGTGGACGCGTGGGACGCTCGCATCACCAAGCCTATGCCTACCTGCTCGTGCACGATCCGCAAGGGCTCACGAAGCAGGCTCAGCGCCGGCTGGAAGCCATTCAACAGATGGAGGAATTGGGCTCGGGCTTTTATCTCGCCATGCACGATCTCGAAATCCGAGGCACGGGCGAAGTGCTCGGCGATAAACAATCGGGTGAAATCCACGAGATCGGGTTCCAGCTTTACTCGGACATGCTGGCCGACGCCGTGAAGGCGCTGAAGAACGGCCAGGAGCCAGATCTGACGGCACCGCTCGCCGCCACCACCGAAATCAACCTGCACGCACCGGCCATTTTGCCGGCCGATTACTGCGGCGATGTGCAAGAGCGCCTGTCGATCTATAAACGGCTCGCCAGTTGCGAAACGAGCGATTCGATCGACGACATCCAGGAAGAGCTCATCGATCGATTCGGCAAACTGCCCGCACAGGCGCATGCGCTCGTCGAAACGCACCGGCTTCGGCTCGCGGCGAAACCGCTCGGCATTTCGAAGATCGATGCCGGGGAAGCGGCCATCAGCCTGCAATTCGTGCCGAACCCGCCGATCGACGCGATGCGCATCATCGAGATGGTGCAAAAGCACAAGCACATCAAGCTCGCGGGGCAGGACAAGCTGCGGATCGAAACCCGCAGCCCCGACCTGTCGGTGCGTCTGGCGACCGTGAAGGAATCGCTGCGTGCGCTGGGCGCGCCGGCCCGGCAAAGCGCGGGCGCGACCGGGCGTTGAACCGGAGCGCAATCCGTATCCGAGGCCCGCGGCCGGCATGCATTGGCGCGGCGCAACAGCGGATCGCCCGCGCGGCGTGGCTGTCCCCGTGTCCTGTCCTCGCTCATTCCAGGCTTGCGCTGGCCGCTAAAGCGCAGCGCACAAGAGCGGGCCCCGGCCCGCGCAATGGCGCACTGCACAAGCGTCAACCCTTGCCTTTGCCTGGGCCCTCGCCGATTTTTTCGGTATGATCGAACCACTCAAAGGTTGGAGCTTCATCATGTCGCAGGTTGCTGAAACAGCACCGCTTTCCCCACCTTCCCCCCCGTCTCAGCCGGCTTCGGCCCTCCCCGCTTCCGCTTCGCCCTCACCGCTCGGCCTGTCCTGGGTGGAACGACTCGTTTCGATCGATACCACGAGCCGTGTCCCGAACCTCGGTCTGATCGAGATGGTGCGCGACGCACTGGCGGCGCAAGGCATTGTTTCGACGCTGACGCACGACGATCGCGGGCAATGGGCGAACCTGTTCGCGACGATCCCCGCTCACGACGGCGCGACGAACGGCGGCGTGGTGCTTTCGGGGCATACGGACGTCGTGCCCGTCGACGGTCAAACGTGGGATAGCGATCCGTTCAAGCCCGTGGTGCGCGACGGTCGCCTCTATGGCCGCGGCACCTGCGATATGAAAGGCTTCATCGGCAGCGCACTCGCACTCGTGCCGGAGATGCAAGCCGCCAGGCTGGCGAAGCCGATCCACCTTGCGCTCTCGTTCGACGAAGAGATCGGCTGCGCCGGTGCGCCGTACATGATCGCCGATCTTGTTCAGCGCGGCGTGAAGCCTGACGGCTGCATCGTGGGCGAACCGACAAGCATGCGGCCCATCGTGGCCCATAAAGGGATCAACGCGTACCGCTGCTGCGTACGCGGCCACGCGGCTCATTCGTCGCTCACGCCGAAGGGGCTCAATGCGATCGAGTACGCCGCACGCCTCGTTTGCCACATTCGCGATCTGGCCGATGGGATGCGTCGCGACGGCCCGTTCGACGAACACTACGACGTTCCGTTCACGACGGCGCAAACGAGCATGATCGAAGGCGGCAACGCGATCAATACGGTCCCGGCCGAGTGCCGTTTCACGTTCGAATTCCGCAATCTGCCGACGCTCGATCCCGAAGCGATCTTCGAGCGCATCGAGCGTTACGCGCATGAAACGCTGCTGCCGCAAATGCGGCGCGAGCACCCGAATGCGGCGATCGAATTTGCGAAGATTGCCGCCGCGCCGGGCCTCGACGCGTCCGAACAAGCCGCCATCACGGCACTCGTGCGCGCGCTGACGGGCAATCGCGAAACGCGCAAGGTGGCATACGGCACCGAGGCCGGGTTGTTCGCGCGCGCCGGCGTGCCGAGTATCGTCTGCGGTCCGGGGGATATCGAGCAGGCGCATAAGCCGAACGAATACGTCGAACTCGCACAACTGTCGGCCTGCGAAGCTTTCCTGCGCAAATTCATCCACAGTATGTCGGCCGGCGCGCAGGGGTAGCGCAGCCTTTTTAACGACGTGCACCGAGCCATGTCCACCGCTATGCCGCAGCCCCCCGCCCGCACCATCGACGCAGAACCGATCCCGACGCTCGATGCGATCGCCTCGCAGCATTTCGCGCTGACACCCTGGGTCGCCCGCACGCCCGTATTCGAGCGGCACGATTTGCCATCGCTCGAAGGCACGTCGATCAACTTCAAGTTCGAACTGCTGCAGGCGAGCGGCTCGTTCAAGGCGCGCGGCGCCTTCACGAATCTGCTGGCACTCGATGCCGCGCAACGCAGCGTTGGCGTCACGTGCGTCTCCGGCGGCAATCACGCGGCGGCCGTCGCTTATGCGGCGATGCGGCTCGGCGTGAGCGCGAAGGTGGTCGTACCGCGTACGACGAGCGCAGCGCGGCTCGCGCTGTGCCGGCAATACCGTGCCGAGGTGGTCATGGCCGATACGCTCGCTCAGGCGTTTGAGCTTGTCCGCGGCATCGAAGCGGAGGAAGGCCGCTTCTTCGTGCATCCGTTCAACGGCTATCGCACTGTGCTCGGCGCCGCGACGCTCGGCTACGAGTGGGCGACGCAAACGCCCGACCTCGATGCCGTGGTCGTGGCGATCGGCGGCGGCGGGCTCGCCGCGGGCGTCTCCACAGCGTTGCGACTGGCCAATTCGCGCGTGCATGTCTATGGCGTCGAGCCCGAAGGCGCCGACGTCATGAGCAAGAGCTTTGCCGCCAACCATACGATCAAGATGGGGGCGATGAACACGATCGCGGATTCGCTGGCGGCGCCCCACACCGAGCAATACAGCTACGAGCTCTGCCGCCGTCACATCGATCGGATCGTCACAGTCTCGGACGATGCGCTGCGCCGCGCGATGGTCGAGCTTTTCACGCGCTTGAAGATCGCCGTCGAACCCGCCTGTGCGGCCCCGCTCGCCGCGCTCGTCGGCCCGTTGCGCGAAACGCTGCAGGGTAAACGGGTGGGTATCCTGCTGTGCGGCTCCAACACGGATCCGGTGACGTTCGCCGCGCAGGTCGAGTCCGTTCGAGTCTGACCGCGGCGTTTTACATTCTCCTCATAAAATCGGGCACAATGTCCCGCAATCGTTTGCGAAGCACGCGATTGCCGCCATGCGGACGGCTCCCCCATACACACCAATAAGAATCGCTATGTCGCTGCGTCTGTTATCGGTTGCTTTCACGGTGCTCGCCGTATCCTTGAGCGCTTGCGGCGGCGGGGGGGCTTCCGCATCCGCGGGCACTTCCCCATCCAGCGTCTCCAGCGTCTCGAGCAGCGCCAGCAGCAACGCCGGCAGCCAGTCCAGCAGCGCTTCCGCCACCGTGGTCGCGAATGCGCACTATGTCTCGACCAGCGGCAACAACGCCAACCCGGGCACGAGCACTTCGCCCTGGCGAACGATCCAGTATGCCGCCAGCAAACTGAGCGCGGGCGATACGGTGTACATCCGCGGCGGCACGTACAACGAGTCCGTCACGTTCAAGGTTTCCGGCTCGGCTTCGGGCGGCTTTATCACCTTCCAGAGCTATCCCGGCGAAACCGCGATCCTGGATGGAACGGGCCTGACCGTTCCCACCTCGGGAGACAACGGACTGATCAACATCGTCGATCACAGCTATATCAAGATCGTCGGCCTGGAGATCCGCAACTACACCGCGTCGAGCACATCGCAGGTTCCCGTCGGCATCTGGATCAGCGGCGCCAGCAATAACATCCAGATTCAGAGCAACCACATCCACAACATCGCGAACATCGCGCAAAGCAGCAACGCGAACGCTCTGGGATTGGGGGTGTACGGGACGAATCCGACGACGGCCATCAGTAACCTGATCATCGATGGCAACACGCTGGATCATCTGACGCTCGGTGCGAGCGAATCGCTCGCCCTGGATGGCAACGTTCAGAACTGGTCGATCACGAACAACGTCATCCACGACAATAACAACATCGGCATCGATGCAATCGGATTCGAAGGCGTGTCTTCGAGCACCGCAACCGACCAGGCTCGCAACGGCACGATCAGCGGCAACACTGTTTACAACATCACGGCGTACGGCAATCCCGCTTACGGCAATAGTTTTGGCGCCGATGCCATTTACTGCGACGGTTGCACACAGGTCACGATCGAACGCAACGTTGTCCATCACAGCGACTTCGGCGTGGAAGTGGCCAGCGAACACGCGAATAAGCTTAGTAGCTATGTCAGCGTCCGCAGCAACCTTATCTACGCAAACAACGTATCGGGCCTGACGATCGGCGGATACGATTCGAGCCGCGGCGGCACGGATCACTGCAATTTCGTGAACAACTCCTTCTATAACAACGATACGCAGAACACCGGCTCGGGCGAATTCCAGATTCAGTACTACTCGACGAATAACGTCTTCAAGAACAACGTCGTCTATGCCGGCGCGCAGGACTTGTTCATCAATGGGTACACGAGCTCATCGGGAATCAGCTCCGACTACAACCTCTACTTCGCCGCTGACGGAGCGTCCGCCAGCACGTGGACCTGGAAAGGGCTGTCGATCACGGGTTTCCCTGCCTATGTCACCAGTTCCACCAACGATAAGCACTCGAAGTTCGCTAACCCGCTCTATGTGAGCCTGACGACGCCGAATTTCCACGTCGCGACGAACTCGCCGGCGGTGGGCGCCGGGATCAACCTCGGCTCGGCGGTGGTGGGTACGGAGGACTTCGCAGGCAATGCGCGTGTGCAAGGAACGAATATCGATATCGGTGCGTACGAGCAGTGAGCGGGGCCTGGGGTTATCCCCAGTTTTTGGGGGCAACCCTGTTGATAACCTCACGGCGATCGCGCTAAGCGGTTGTACGTACAGCGATTTTGTTGCCGCGCTTCATTCGTGGCAGGGGGCGGTTGAAGCGGCGACCCAACGGTTCGCCTTCAGCTTTCTTGCCGCTTTCAAGCGCCCGGCGCCGCACGATGAACGGCGATCCCTTCCATCGGATCCATCGTCTCGCGCCACGGCGCACGCGCCAGCATGCGGCGCGTATCGTCGTAGCCGGCCGTGCGGCGACGCTCGATCCCACCCGGCGAGAAATCGATGTCCTTGTGCAAATCGTCTTCGCCGAAACTCGGCGCATCGAGTTCGATGACCTGCATCGTCGTGCCGCAACCCCAGGCAAGCAAATCCCGCACGGCCTGCGTCTCGCGCATCGGCTCCGCAATATATTGCTCAAGCTCGCGGATCACGTGACGCAATCGATGGATCTGGCGCTGACGTTCGAGATGGCTCTGCGAGCGGCTCGAATATTGAATGTCGCGTTGGCGCACCATCGCTTCGACGATCGATTGCGGCTCGCGCCCATTCGTGGGCCAAAGTTGCACAGCGAAGATGACAGAACTGCGCCGAGGCCGATCGTCGAGCACCGCTTCGAGCGGTGTATTGGAATAGATGCCGCCATCCCAATACGATTCGCCATCGACCTCGACCGAAGGAAAACCGGGCGGAAACGCGGCCGATGCCATCACGTGTTCGACGCTCAAAGGCGCGTCGCGATTCGTGAAGTAGCGCATGCGCGCGTCGGCAACGTGCACGGCGCCAACGGTCAGCCTGACATTGCACGCGTTGAGGTAATCGAAATCGACGAGGGTATGCAGCGTTTCGCGTAACGGCTGAGTGGTATAAAACGCCGCATGCTCGCGCCCGAGCGGCGTATTGAGCGCCCACCATGCTGATGGCGACGGCGTGAAAAACGCGGGAATCCCTTGCAGAAAGATCGATGCGCGGCGCCACCAATCGTCAAACGCCGGTAGCCATCCCGATGTGACGCTGGCCGCCGCGGCCACGCGCGACCAGAACGCGTCGAGCCGGGCGAGCCGGGTGTCAGGCGGATTGCCGGCAATAATCGCGCCGTTGACGGCGCCGATCGACGTGCCAATCACCCAATCGGGCTCGATGCCCGCGTCATGCAGCGCCTGATAGACACCGGCCTGATACGCGCCCAGTGCCCCGCCGCCTTGCAGCACGAGCACGACTTGACCCGCGATGCCGGTTCGTACTGTGCCACCCTCGTGCGGCTGACCGGAGCCGCCCGCCTCGTTTTCGTCCATCTGCCCCTCCGTCGTAGCACGCGAAGCAATCTGTCCGACATACGTAGGCAAGCTGCGCCCGGATGCAGTGCCGCTACGGGTTACGGATTGCTGTCCTTGAACAGATTGAGGATTTGCTTCTGCTCCTGCTGCGTGACGTCAGGCGCCGGGGCTGGCGGTGTGGCCAGGCCCGCGGGGCCGATCGAGCCGACGGCAGCACTGGCATCGCTTGCGGCGCCGGCACCGGCGAGCGCCGCGCCTTCCATCCCGATGCTCGCGATGAATCCGTCGCCCGGTACCTTATCGGCCAAATAAAGCTCGCCGTTGATCGTCGCCACATCATCGGGCATCGGCATCGGCTGATCGGGCACCCCACGCAACGCACGGCCCATGTAGTCGATCCAGATCGGCAGCGCGAGCTGCGCGCCGAATTCGCGGCTGCCGAGGCTCTTGGGCTGATCGTAGCCCATCCACGCCACGGCCACGAGCGTCGGCTGATAACCGGCGAACCAGCCATCCTTGGCATCGTTCGTCGTACCGGTCTTGCCGGCGAGGTCGGTGCGATGCAAAGCGTTGGAGCCCGCCCCCGTGCCGGCCGTCGCCACCGAATGCAACAGGCTGTTCATGAGGTACGCGTTACCGGCGCTGATCGAGCGCGGCGCATCGCGGCCCGCCACGATCGGTTGAGCCTTCGAGATCGGCTGGCCCCGCGCATCGTCCACCTCGGCGATCAAGTACGGGTTGACGCGATAGCCGCCATTGGCGAAGACCGCATACGCCACCGCCGATTGCAGCGGCGTGACGAGCCCGGCACCGAGGGCCATCGGCAGATACGGCGGGGTCTTGTCGGCATCGAACCCGAAGCGCTGCGTCACGTAGTCTTGCGCGAACTTTGTGCCGATGTACGACAGGATTCGGATCGAAACGAGGTTCTTCGATTTTTCGAGCGCGACGCGCATCGACATGGGCCCTTCAGGGTGATCGTCATCCTTCGGCTCCCACGGCTGCCCGCCCGGCGAGCTCGGCGGGAAATACAGCGGCGCGTCGTCGATGATCGTGGACGGAGCCAGCCCCTTGTCGATCGACGCCGAGTAGATGAACGGCTTGAAGCTCGAGCCCGGCTGCCGCCACGCCTGCGTGACGTGGTTGAACTTATTCTTGTTGAAATCGAACCCGCCGACGAGCGCGCGCACGGCGCCATCTTGCGGCGAAAGCGAGACCAGCGCGCCCTCCACCTGCGGCAACTGCGTAATCTGCCAATTGCCCTTCGCATCGGGCATGAGGCGCACGATCGAGCCGGGGCGGATCCGCTGTGTTTGCGATGCGCGCGGGCCCAGCGCGGATGCCACGAAACGCAGGCCCTCGCCGCTCACCTGCACTGCGCCGCCATCAACGAACTGCACCGTCACCTGCTTGGGGCCGGCCTCTGTGACGACGCCGGCCACGAGTTCGCCGTCGTCGGGGTGATCGGCCAGGGCGTCGTCGATCGCTTCGTCGCGATCGTCGCCGGCTGCCGGCAACTCCACGAAGCCTTCCGGACCGCGATAGCCGTGCCGGCGCTCGTAATCCATCACGCCCTTGCGGACGGCATGATAGGCGGCGTCCTGATCGGCCGAGTCGATCGTCGTCGTGACGGTCAGGCCGCGCGTGTACGTTTCATCCTTGTACTGCGCGTACATCATCTGCCGCACCATTTCGGCGACGTACTCGGCGTGCACGCTGTACTCGTTGCCGGCGGCCTTCGTGTGCATCGGCTCTTTCACAGCCTCGTCGTATTGCGGCTTCGTGATGTAGCCGAGTTCGAGCATCCGCTTCAGGATGTATTCCTGACGAATCTTGGCGCGCTTCGGGTTGACGATCGGGTTGTACGCCGACGGCGCCTTCGGCAGCCCCGCGAGCATCGCCGCCTGAGCCACCGTGATGTCCTTCAAATCCTTGCCGAAGTACACGCGCGCCGCCGCCGCGAAGCCATAGGCGCGCTCGCCCAGATAAATTTGGTTCATGTACAGCTCGAGGATCTGATCCTTCGTGAGCGCCCGCTCGATCTTGTACGCGAGCATCATCTCGTAGATCTTGCGCGTGTACGTTTTTTCGCTCGACAGGAAGAAGTTGCGCGCCACCTGCATCGTGATCGTACTCGCGCCCTGCGAGGCGCCGCCGTGCATCAGGTCGGTCGTGCCCGCGCGGAAGATGCCGATGAAATCGACGCCGCCGTGCTCGTAAAAGCGGTAGTCCTCGATCGCCAGCACCGCCTTCTTCATGATGTCGGGGATGTCCTGGAAACGCACGAGGCTGCGCCGCTCTTCGCCGAACTCGCCGATCAGCACGTGATCGGCCGTATAGACCCGCAACGGGACTTTCGGGCGGTAATCGGTGAGCGCTTCCAGCGAAGGCAATTGCGGCGCCATGACGATCAGCGCGTAGCCGACGATCAGCGCGCCGACGACAGCGAGCGTGGCCATAAGGCCGGCGAAGGTCAATGCGAGGCGTGCGCCGAGGGATCGACGGGGACGATCGGCGGGAGCGGTACGGGAAGGATCTCTGTCGCCGGCAGCGTGGCCGGCGGAAGGCGGTCTTTTGATGATAGGCATGACGGCAAGAATGGCGCGGCTCTCAGCGCCCTATTCGCGCGGGCGGTACTGCACGCCGCCGCGCAACTCGTAGTAATCGTGTGGTCGGCCATGTTCGGCAGCGAACCGCCGAGCCGGGGCCAACGTCGCATTTTAATGAAATCGCCGCGCGCGTATCGGAATTTTTTTGTAAGAATTGACTATGGGCGGAATATTCGCCCGATAGCGGAAAGTTATCAACAAAAAATGTTGAAAGACCTGTGGAAAACCGGCAGAAAACACGCGCAAGTTGCTGACGCGGCACGAATTTCGCTGCCGACGTCATTTCGAGGCAGCGCGTATCGCTCTATGATGGGACATGTTGTTGCACTGCTCCGATTCACCGGGCACGCCATGCGAGCCGTACGGCGCGCCCCCCTGACAGCGAACCGACCATGAACGCAGCCAGCAGCGAACGCCTCGTCGTCTTTGTGACCCCTGCGCAAAAGCGTGTGCTCGCGGCCCGCGCGGAGCGAATGGGGATCAGCCTCAGCGAACTTGTGCGCCGCGCCGTCCTTGCATTCGACGAAACGGGTCAGGAGGTGCGCGCGGCGGGCCTCATCGATCGGTTGGGCGCAGCGAGCGAAGCCAGCCTGCGCGATCCACTGCGGAGGCTCGCGCAAGCCGCCCCGCGCGAGCATGAGCGCGGCTTGCCGGTCGCAAGCTCGGGGGCCGCCGCCGCGCGCGCCGAAGCAGCGGACGACAAAGCGGACCACGAAGCGAACCACAAAGCGGCGCGCGCCTGCGGTTCGCCCATCGCCGACGGTCCTGCCGCCGCGCTGCCCGTCGCCGCGGCCGTCGCGCGGGCGCTCGTGGCGAGCGAGGCCGCGGAACCGGAGCATGCCGCGGATCCGGAAACGCAAGCGCTCGTCGGCCGGCTCCTCGATTCCGAATCGACGCGTTCGGTTTAAGCGGCTTTTAACGATTCGCTGATGTACTATCCGCGGGCGGCAAAAATTGGGATGCGATGGCGACGCGGTTCTTGCAATTGCGTTGCGCGCCCCGACATTCGGCAGGCGCGCCGCGCTGCCGGGTGCCGCGCGGCGTAGCATGTAGGCGTCGATATATCGTTGATCGCCACGCGCTCGCAGACCCGGCGCCGATTTCAATTCACGGAGGATTTCATGTCGCTATTCGACTCTATTTCGCGTACGGTCAAAGGCTTGCTCAACGATGCGGCGGATTCCGTGCAGGACCCCTCGCGCGATGCGCGTCAAATCGTGCGCGAGCTCGACGACAGCATCGCGAAGGCCGAAAATGCGCTGATCGAAATCGAGGCGCAGGTGGCCACGCAGTAAAGCAAGCGTGACGCCGCGGCCGAAAAAGCGAAGAAGTACGAAGATGGCGCCAAACGCGCCTTGCAAACCGGCGACGAAGGGCTCGCGCGCGAAGCGCTTTCCGCGCAAGCGAACGCCGAAGCCGAGCGCGACGCACTCGCGAAGGAGCTGGCCACGCTCGAGCCGTCCGTCGATCAGCTCAAGAGCCAGATCGCCGATATGCGCCAGCGCCGCAACGATCTGAATGCACGCTCGAACATCCTCCAGGCAAAGCAGGAAATCGCGCAGGCCAAGGACGTCGCGGCTACCGCGCTGGGCGGCATCGGCGGCAAGAATCTGTCTGAGGACTTCCGCAAGCTCGAGGATAAAGTGGCGCTGTCGAACGCACGTTCCGATGCGCGCCTGAACTCGGCCGATACGTCTTCGGGCAAGGCACTCGACGATAAACTGGCGGCGCTGGACCACGGTCCGTCCGTCGAAGATCGTCTGGCAGCACTGAAGAAGCAGATGAATACGCCGGCGCAGTAAGGCCGGGCGATGCGCGTGCCGCTCCGGCGCGCGCGCGCTCGAACAGGTTGATGGTTATGGAGACGGGCGCCGTTCGCCCGATTCGCTCAATGAAGACATTCCTCGCAGCCTTGGGGGCCGCCCTGCTGTTCGCGTCGAGCGCGGCCTTCGCCGTGCCGAACGTCAGCCAAGTCGAACGCACGATGGCGCAAGGCAATTGGCAGCAGGCCGATACCGACCTCTCGCAAGTGCTCTCGGCCCATCCGAACAGCGCTCACGCTCACTATTTGTACGCGCAAGTGCTCGAGCACGAAGGCCGTTACGCCGACGCCCTCACTCAAGTCGAACAGGCCAAGACGCTGGACCCGCAACTGCGCTTTGCCAGCCCGGGCCGCTTCGCGCAAGTCGAATCGCGCATTCGCGCGGCCGCCAGCCGCGCCAATGCTTCGCCGGCGCCGACGCATAGCGCCGCCAACGCGTTCGCGCAAGCGTTGCCGTCCACGCCCGCGCCGACGCATCGCGGCCCGTCGATGGGCATGTGGATCGGCCTGGCGATTCTGATCGCGGCCATCGTGCTGATCCTGCGCTGGACGCTGCGGCGCGCGCGCTCGACCGAGGACGGCCGCGCCGGCGAGGAACGCCGTGCCCAACTGAAGCGGGCAACGGAACTCCTGAACGCGGCGCGCTCGCTCAAGCTCGACGCACGCCTGTCGAGCGCCCCGGGGCATGAAACGCTCGCGAGCGAAGTCGAAGGTCTCGAAAATCGACTGCGGACGCTGGTCGAGGCGCTGTCGAACAATG
>NZ_JBQCDN010000468.1:0-6947 GCF_051961175.1 Trinickia sp.
CGGGCGTTCCGCCACGTCGACGATCACGACATTGCCTTCCGTCGCGATGCGCACGTCGCTGAAGAAGCCCGTGGCGTACAGCGCGCGAATCGCTTCCGACGCTTTGTCGTCCGTGAACGTATCGCCCCGTTTGATCGGCAGGTAGGAGAACACCGTGCCGGGCTCGACCCGTTGCAAGCCCTGGATCCGGATGTCTTGCACCACGAAAGGCGCCGTCGCCCCATGAGCGGCGACCCCTTGAGCGGCAAGCGCCGCGACCGCAACCGTCTTAGGAACAAAGCGATGAGGTTTGAACAACGTGCATCCCCAGAGTTTTTAGCTGCATCTGTCCGTCGCGGCCGCGGCAAGCGGACCGTCGAACACTTTAGAAATGGATTAAACGAGCCAGATCGTTGAAGAGCGCGATCGCCGACAAAACGACGATGCACACGAGACCAGCCCTTTGCAAAACGAGCTGCCAGCGGTCCGACACGGCTTTGCCGGTTGCGGCTTCAACCAAATAATATAACAGATGCCCCCCGTCCAATACCGGAATCGGCAATAAGTTCAGTACGCCGAGACTGATGCTGACGAGCGAAAGGAAGGACAGAAACGGCGCCCAGCCGAGTTGCGCGCTCTTGCCCGCGTAATCCGCGATCGTCACCGGACCCGACAGATTCTTCAGCGACGCCTGCCCCGTCAGCATGCGTCCGAACATCCGCAGCGAGTAGATGGCGATGTCCCAGGTGCGCCGCGCACCGCGCACGACGCTGTCCGCCAGGCCATAACGCACCCGCACGGTTTGCACGTGCGTCTCCAGCGCGGCGCCGATGCGGCCGGAGGTCGCGCCCGTTCGAGCGTCGTCCTCATGCGCGTCGGGCACGACCGTCAGCGTGCGTAGCACGCCCGGTGTGCCGCGTTCGATGCCGAGTACCACCGGGCGCCCCGCGTGCGCCTTCACATAGGCGATGAACGCCTGCGCACCGTCGATCGGCGCGCCGCCCGCCGTACGCAGCGTGTCGCCCGCAACGAGGCCGGCGCGCGCAGCCGCGCTGCCCGGCTCCACCGCGGCAACCGTCAACGTGCCGCCCTGATCGAAACCGAGCTTGGAAAGAAAATCGTCGTCGAGGTCGCGCTCGGGCACGTTGCGCAGATCGACTTGAAAATCGTATGTACCCCGCCCGTCGTGCGCGCGTAAAACCACCCGCCGATGATCGAAAGCGGCATCGAGCAGCTTCCAGCGCAGGTCCGACCACGAGCGCACGGCCTCGACATCGGCCCCGCTTTCGTCGCCGATCGTCACGACCGTCTCGCCGCCCTCGAAACCCGCCCGAGCGGCGACCGTGCCGGCCGGCGGCGTCGCCAAGGTGGCGACAGGCTCGGTCACGCCCGTCGCGAAAACGACCGAAAAAAGCGCGATCGCCAGCACGAAATTGGCCAGCGGCCCTGCCAATACGATGGCGATGCGCTTGGCGACGTGTTGCCGGTTGAATGCGTATGGCAGATCGGACGGCGCGATGTGGGAGTCCGTATCGCGCTCGTCCAGCATCTTGACGTAGCCGCCGAGCGGGAGCGCCGAAATCGTCCATTGCGTGCCGGTCTTGCGCCCGACCCAGCTCACCCGAGGCCGGCCAAAGCCGATCGAAAAGCGCAGCACCTTGACGCCGCACAGCCGCGCCACGCTGTAATGGCCGTACTCGTGCACTACCACGAGTACGCCGATCGCAACGGCGAATGCAGCGACTTCGATCAGCACGTTCATCGGCGTCTCACTGCACCGCGCGATCGACGGAGCCTGTGCGGTTCGCCGCTTGCGCCACGAGCGCGCGCCCGGCGATGAGTTCGCGTGCTGCGCTGCGCGCCTCGGTATCGGCGTCGAGGACGTCGGCCAGGCCGCTCGGCGTGCGATTGGTCAACCGTGCCAGTACGGCATCGACGGTGCTCGCAATGTCCATGAAGCCGATCCGCCGCTCGAGGAACGCGTCGACGGCCACTTCGTTCGCCGCATTGAGCGCCGCGCTGGCGATACCGCCCGCGGCGAGCGCCTGCATCGCCAGAGCGAGACAGGGGAAGCGGTCGTAGTCGGGCTTCTCGAATTGCAGCAAGGCGATCTGCGCGAGATCGAGTTGCGCCACGCCGGAATCGACGCGCTCGGGATAAGCGAGCGCATGGGCGATCGGCGTACGCATATCGGGATTGCCGAGCTGTGCGAGCACCGAACCGTCGGCGTACGAGACGAGCGAGTGAATCACGCTTTGCGGGTGAATCAGGACATCGATTCGATCGCCCCCCAACCCGAACAGCCAGTGCGCTTCAATGACCTCGAGGCCCTTGTTCATCATCGTCGCCGAATCGACCGAGATTTTGCGGCCCATGACCCAGTTCGGATGTTTGCAGGCTTCGTCCGGCGTGACATTGACGAGCGTGGCCGGCTCGCGCGTGCGAAACGGCCCGCCCGAGGCTGTCAGAATGATTTTCGTGACCCCGCCGTGTTCGGCGGCATCGCGCGGCAGGCATTGAAAGATCGCGTTGTGTTCGCTGTCGACCGGCAGCAGCGTGGCGCCGTTATCGCGCACGGCGTCCATGAAGATCGAGCCCGACATCACGAGCGCTTCCTTGTTCGCCAGAAGGATACGCTTGCCGGCACGGGCCGCCGCGAGCGTGGGCGCGAGGCCGGCGGCACCGACGATCGCGGCAACCACGGTATCGCACGCGCCGCTTTGCGCCGCTTGCACCAGCGCATCCTGGCCGTAGGCCACCTGCGTCTTGCAGCCCGCCGCCTTCAGTTGCGCCTCGACGCGCGCGGCCGTCTCGGCATCGCCGACCACCGCGACTTCGGGCGCGAAGCGCAGGCATTGAGCGACGAGTTTGTCGCCGTTGCGATGCGCCGTCAGTGCATAAACGGAAAAGCGCTCCGGATGGCGGGCGACGACGTCGAGCGTGCTGTCGCCGATCGAGCCAGTGGAGCCGAGCAATGTCAGACGTTTTTTCATATCTCTAATCCCTGATGCCCTAGCCTAGCGGATAAGCAGCATCGCCAGCGGCAGGACCGGCAGCAGCGCGTCGATGCGATCCAGGACGCCGCCGTGACCCGGCAGCAGCCCACTCGAGTCCTTCACGCCCGCCTGACGCTTGAGCATCGATTCGAACAGGTCGCCGACGATGCTGAACGCGACCAGCACCGTCAGCACGAGCAGTGTGCGCACCGTACCGATACGCTCGCCCAGCGCCGACACGAGCGTCGGCTCGAATGCGAACAACGCCATGACGGCGAGCGCCACGACCATGACCGCGAGCCACCCGCCGACCGCCCCCTCCCAGGTCTTGCCCGGGCTGATCGCCGGGGCAAGCTTATGTTTGCCGAACGCCTTGCCGGCAAAGTATGCGCCGATATCGGCCAGCCACACGACCAGCAGGACCGACAACACGAACGATACGCCTAGAATGCGAGCCGCGACGAGCGCGTGCCAGCAGGCCACCAGAACCACGAGGCCGGCAACCGCCAGAAACAGCCGCCAGGCACCGTGTGCGAGGGTTGGCTTGCGCACGAGCGCGTACGGGCCGGCCAGCACCCAGAAGACGGCCGCCGCCTCGAGCAGCGGCCGGGCGGCCTGCGCGCCCAGACCGAGGCGCGTGCTCGCGGCCAGCGCGAGCGCGGCGACGATCGCATAGCCCACCGGCGCCCCGCCCGGCAGCTTGAGCAGGCGCGCCCATTCCCAGGCGCCCAGGACGAGCGCGACCGCGATCAGTGCGCCGAAAGCCGCTACCGGTGCGAACAGCGTGACCGGCAGCAGCACCGCCAGCAGCACCACGGCGGTGATGACGCGGGTTTTCAGCATGGAAGAGAATCGGCGTCTTGTGACTGCGGCTCGAGCTGCGCGCTGGTACGGCCGAAACGGCGCTCCCGGCGGGCATACGAGGCAATCGCATCGGAAAGCGTCTTGGCGTCGAAATCGGGCCAATACGCGTCGGTGAAGTAGAGCTCGGTATAGGCGAGCTGCCAGAGCAGGAAATTGCTGATGCGCGTTTCGCCGCCGGTTCGAATGAACAGATCGGGTTCCGGCGCATAGGCGAGTGCCAGGTGTTGCGCGAGCGATTCCTCGTCGATCGGCACCACGCGGCCCTCGCTGACCGATTGCTCGGCCAGCTTGCGGGCCGCCTGCATGATGTCCCATCGGCCGCCGTAGTTCGCCGCGATCGTCAGCGTCAGCCGCGTATTGCGGGCTGTCTTTGTCTCAGCGCGGCGGATGAGATCCTGCACGCGCGTATCGAACAGCGACAAATCGCCGACGACGCGCAAGCGGATGCCATTCGCGTGGAGCTTGCCGACTTCGCGTTCGAGGGCGGTGACGAACAGCCGCATCAGGAACGACACTTCGTCCATGGGACGACGCCAGTTCTCGGAGCTGAACGCGAACAACGTCAGATATTCGACGCCGGCGCGGGCACACGATTCGACAGCCGTACGTACCGCCTCGACGCCGCGCGTATGACCGGCCACGCGCGGCAAACGCCGCTGCGTGGCCCAACGGCCGTTGCCGTCCATGATGATCGCGATATGCCGCGGCACAGCCGCAACATCAGGCACGCGAACGGTAGAGCTGGTATAGGTCATGGCCGCCGAGACTCACACTGCAAAAAATAAAGGACGCGTCGAGACGAACCAGCCTCAGACGGTCATGATCTCGGCTTCTTTCGAATGAACGAGCTTGTCGATCTCGGCGACGTATTTGTCCGTGAGCTTTTGCACCTCATCGCCTGCGCGACGCTCGTCGTCTTCCGAGATCTCTTTGTCTTTGACGAGCTTCTTCAGCTGTTCGTTCGCATCGCGGCGCAAATTGCGCACGGCCACCTTCGCCGTTTCGCCTTCGCTCTTGACGACCTTGGTGAGCTCGCGGCGGCGCTCTTCCGTCAATGCGGGCATCGGCACACGGATCTGATCGCCCTGCGTGGCGGGGTTCAGACCGAGATCCGACTCGCGAATCGCCTTTTCGACGACGCTGACCATCTTCTTTTCCCACGGCTGAACGCCGATCGTACGGGCATCGATGAGCGTCAGGTTGGCTACTTGCGAAATGGGCACGGCCGAGCCGTAGTAATCGACTTGAATGTGGTCGAGCAGCCCCGTGTGCGCGCGCCCCGTGCGGATCTTCGCCAAATCGTTCTTGAACGCTTCGATCGAACGCTGCATCTTTTGATCGGCGCCCTTTTTGATCTCTGCCAGGCTCATTTAGACCTCCAAAACTTCATCATTGTGCGGATTCGCGCGGCAAGCGCCGTCTTGCGCTTGCCGGGCGAAACGCGCCCCGCTTCTCTCACGGGAGTTTACACGTGGACGAGGGTGCCCTCGTCCTCACCAAGTACGATCCGCTTGAGCGCGCCGGGCTTCACGATCGAAAACACCCGAATCGGCAGCTTCTGGTCGCGGCACAGCGCGAACGCGGTCGCGTCCATCACTTGCAGGTTGCGGCCGATTGCCTCGTCGAAGCTGATCGTCGAATAACGCGTCGCGGTCGGATCCTTCTTCGGATCCGCGGAGTATACGCCGTCGACCTTCGTCGCCTTCAGAACGACCTCCGCCCCCACTTCCGAGCCGCGCAGCGCAGCTGCCGTATCGGTCGTGAAGAACGGGTTGCCCGTGCCGGCGGCGAAAATCACCACTTTGCCTTCTTCAAGCTGGCGAATCGCGCGCGGCCGGATATACGGCTCCACGACCTGATCCATACGCAGCGCCGATTGGACGCGCGCTTCGATGCCGGCATGGCGCATGGCGTCTTGCAGCGCAAGGGCATTCATCATCGTCGCGAGCATGCCCATGTAGTCGGCCGTGGCGCGGTCCATGCCCGCTGCTCCGCCTGCTACGCCGCGGAAGATGTTGCCCCCGCCGATCACGACGGCGAGCTGCGTGCCGAGTCGAACGACTTCGGCCACGTCGGCCACCATTCGTTCGATCGTCGCGCGATTGATGCCGAAGGCATCGTCGCCCATCAGAGCTTCACCGGAGAGTTTGAGAAGAACGCGTTTGTAGGCTGTGGGCATAGCGGTATCCGATCGCGCCGAAGAGATCACGACAATGTGGAACTGTAGGGGTGAAACATTACCCGGGGCAAGCTCGGCCACCGCCCGGCGGGACCCGTCCAGGCTGGCCGGGTTAACCCCGAGCGGTTCGCCGAGCGAACCCGCCGCGGCGAGCATGGCGCCCGCCGCGGGTACGGCAAACTGCGAACCGCCTTACTGCTGCTTTGCCGCCGCGACTTGCGCAGCCACTTCGGCGGCGAAATCGTCTTGACGCTTTTCGATGCCTTCGCCGACGACGAACAACGCGAACTTCTGCACGGACGAGCCGGCCGCCTTCAGCATTTGCTCGATCGTTTGCTTGTCGTTCTTCACGAACGGCTGGTTCAGCAGCGAGACTTCCTTCAGGTACTTCTGCACGCTGCCTTCGACCATCTTCGCCACGATTTCGGCCGGCTTGCCCGATTCGGCGGCCTTTTGCTCAGCGATGCTGCGTTCCTTGGCGATCAGATCGGCCGGAACGTCGTCCGACGACAGCGAAACCGGCTTCATCGCGGCGATGTGCATCGCGACATCCTTACCGACTTGCTCGTCGGCGCCCGTGTACTCGACGAGCACACCGATGCGCGTGCCGTGCAGGTACGCGGCGAGCTTGTTCGGCGTTTCGAAGCGCGAGAAGCGGCGGATCGACAGGTTTTCGCCGATCTTGCCGACGAGTGCCAGGCGCACTGCATCGACCGTCTGACCGTTCAAGGGCAGCGCCGACAGCGCGGCCACGTCGACCGGGTGTTGGGAAACGACCAGTTCGGCGACTTGCTTCGTGAAGGCGATGAAATCGTCGTTCTTCGCGACGAAGTCGGTTTCGCAGTTCAATTCGACGAGCGCACCCGCGTTGCCGGCGATGTGCGAAGCAATCACGCCTTCCGCCGTGACGCGCGAGGCAGCCTTGCTGG
>NZ_JBQCDN010000469.1:0-18690 GCF_051961175.1 Trinickia sp.
TCTGCTCGATGGTTTGAATCGTTTCTTCGGCCAGATGATCGAGTTTCAGAAACACCGGGCCGTTGCCGCCCTGAAGTTCCTGATAGAACTCCCACATCATCTGGCCGCTCCAGTAATCGCATTCGATGAAGCGCTCACCGTTGCCGTTCGCCGTGAAGCCGCCGAGCGGGCCGGTCACGTACGCGCAGGCCGGGCCGTTGTAGTCCTTGATCAAAGGGTTGATCTGAAAGCACTCGAGGTTGGCGAGTGCCGCCCCGGCGTGATAGGCCATGGCGTAACCGTCCCCGGCGTTGGTCGGGTTCTCGTACGTGCCCATCAGGTAGCCCGAGGCGGGCAGACCGAGACGGCCAGCAGCGCCGCAGCACAGGATGACGGCTTTGGCTCGCACGACGTGAAACTGCGCGGTTCGGCAATCGAACCCGAGTACACCGCACGCGTGGCCTTGTGCGTCGGTGAGCACGCGTGTGACGACAATCCGGTTCGTGATCTCGATGCGCGCGCGCTTCAGTTGGCGATACAGAATCTTCTTGATGTCGTGGCCTTCAGGCATCGGCAAGACATAGGCGCCCATGTGATGGACTTTCTTGACCGCGAAGTCGCCGTTGCCATCCTTCTCGAATTTGACGCCCCAGCGATCGAGCTGTTCGATCGTCTTGAAGCTGTGTGTCGCATAGGCATGGACCGTTCGTTGATCGACGATCCCATCGTTGGCGATCGTGATTTCGCGCGTGTATTGCTCCGGCGTCGCGTGACCGGGAATGATCGCGTTGTTCAGCCCGTCCATCCCCATCGAAATGGCGCCGCTGCGTTTGACGTTGGCCTTTTCGAGCAACAAGACTTTCAAGCTCGGGTCCTGCTCCTTGGCCTTGATGGCGGCCATCGGGCCGGCGGTGCCGCCGCCGATCACGACGATGTCGTATTCGAGCACTTCGATTGTCATGGTTGAGTCCTTGTGCGCGGCTGGGGTTTGTTTCGGTCGGTACGCAGCCGATACTGAAAGGCGTCGCCGCGAAAATAGAGGAATTCGTAGTCGATGGGGCGGCCCGTCGCATCGTGCGTGAGCCGTTCGATGCGCAGGACGGGGGCGCCTTCTTCGATGCCCAGCGCCGTGACAATCTCGTCGTCGGCGAGGATCGCGTCGATCGTCACGTCGGCATGGCCGAGCGATACGCCGCAGTCGTTTTCCAGAATCAGGAAGATGTCGCGGGTGGCGAGGTCTGCGTTGGCCAGTCGCTTGCCGATCGATTCAGGTACCCAGGTGCACTCGAGCGAAACCGGCTCGCGATTGAGTAGGCGCACACGGTGAATCTCGACCAGCGGGGCGCCTTCCGGCAATTGAAGACGGGAGGCTTGACGGCGATCGGCCTTGACGATGCGAAAGCTCAGAAGGCGATTGACGATCTCGTAGCCCATGGACG
This sequence comes from Trinickia sp., assembly GCF_051961175.1. Taxonomy (GTDB): domain Bacteria; phylum Pseudomonadota; class Gammaproteobacteria; order Burkholderiales; family Burkholderiaceae; genus Trinickia. The sequence continues at coordinate 1,419 of NZ_JBQCDN010000469.1, forward strand.
ACATCGCTTCGGCGAATCCCTGCAGCGATGTCACGTTTTGGAACGCCTTGGGCTTGGAGACGAACGTGCCTTTGCCGTGCAGGCGAAAGATCAGCCCTTCCTTTTGCAGATCGCCGAGCGCCTGCCGGACCGTGATCCGGCTGACGCGGAACGTCGCGCATAGCTCATGCTCCGAAGGCATCTGGCTATGCGGCGCGTACGTGCCGTCTAGAATTCGCTGGCGCAGCGCATCCTTGATTTGCGCGTAGAGCGGCTGCGGCGAGAGGCGAAGAAGGTTATTGGACATGCTGGGCTTGTCATAACAAGACGAGCCCAGTGTAGTGAGCGGACGGCGCCGCGCGAACGAAGGATTTTTGCTATCGATCCCATGTGGCGAGGATAGTGCGGCGCTTCATCCCCGCACCCGCGCTACCATGAGCAGCGGGTTTCGCTGCCGGCATTCGGAATCAACGAAAGGGAAACGGCGAGGCCGCATCGCCTTTGGCCATCGCATTCAGGCCGAACCCTTCGTTGAAATGAGCGCCGTGCGAACCTGCGGCCGCGGGAAAGATCCCTGCGCCGGCGCTCGCCGTGTCGCAGCCGCTGGATAGGGCGTTCTCCGGGGCCGCTTCTCCGGCCGGCAGCAGCAGGACGGCTGCCAATATGGCTACGCATGTCCGCGACATCCAGTGCGTCTCGCGCGCAAGGCTGCCGTTTTTCCGCTGCTTTGCCGCCTGTCTCCACAGTGCGCGTTGCGTGCCCGCACCCGACGCAAGTACCCAGCGTTCTCTGGTGATGTTCATCAATGCCTCTTCCCGAATTGGTACCGCCTGACCCGCCACGTTCATTCATGACAGTGGCATGACCACGACTCGATGACCGACCCTCATCGGCCAGCGCGTCGATCCACTTACCGGGTTTACCGGTATTCCGGCGCATTGTGTTGACGCGACGCCACCCTCCGCCTTTGATAGAGTGGCGAAATCGTTTGATTGGCGGAAAAAGTTTTGGCGGGGGATTCCCTGGCAAAATGGCGCCCCGTTTTCCAAAATCCCACATGTTGAACAGCCGTTCCGTCCTTGACGATGCGCACATCCTGGTCGTCGACGATCAACCCGACCAGTTGCGCTTGTTGATCGACGTCCTGCGCCACGCGGGATGTCGCATCAGCATTGCTTTCGATGGGTCGCAAGCCTATCAGCGCGCATTGGCCATTGCGCCCGACCTGATCGTGATGGATGTCCGCATGCCGCGCATGGACGGATTCGCGGCGTGCCGCCTGCTGGCCGCAACGCCGGCCACCCGGGCGATCCCGATTATCTTTCTGACCGCCGCCGATGAACTGCACGAGCGGCTGGAGGGGTTGAACATCGGTGCCGTCGACTATGTCTCGAAGCCGTTCGAGCCCGCCGAAGTCCTGGCCCGGATCCGCGTCCACCTGAGCCGTGCGGGCCGCCAGCCGGCAGACGAGGCGGGGACGGGCGGATCCGGTTCGGCAGGAGACAGCGCCCTCGTTCGCGCTGCCACCCGGCATCTGTCGCAGCGCTTAAGTACGCCGCCCACCGTCGAACAGCTCGCCCGGCTGGTCGGCACCAATGAAAAGCGGTTATCGCGCGCGTTTCGCGACGAGCTGGGCCAAACGGTATTCGAGTACGTCCGCGGCGAACGCCTGGCGGTCGCGCAGCATCTACTTAGCAGCACGCCGCTTAGCATCGCGCAGATCGCCGAAGAAATCGGCTTTTCGAGTGCGGCGAATTTCGCCACGGCGTTCAAGGAGCGATTCGGTGTCAGCCCGTCCGTTTATCGGCAGGAGCGCGCGCACAACGGCGAACAACGTGTGCCCGGCGTGGGGCATATCGAGCGGCCGTATGGCGACGCGGTGTGACCGCGCCGTGACGCAGGCTGCCGGTCGATGGTTGCTCGTCGCGCTATACCTGGCCCTTGGCTGGGGGCTGTGCGGGAGCGCATGGGCGACCGCCGCATTGGCGGCCGGTGGTCCTCGCACGGGGCAATGGATGGAGCCAGCACCGGGGGCGGCGTCGCTGGAGCAAGTTCAGGTATTCGAAGATGTCTCGGGCCGGATGCGGCTCGACGACATACTGTCGTTGCCAACGGGGCGACCCGGCGGTTTTCTGCCGGTCGGACGAGGCGGGGTGAAGCCGGGATTCTCTCGATCGGCGTGGTGGGTGCGCGCGATCATCAGCAATCGCGGAGCGGCGGCCGCATCGTTTGTTCTCGCGCTGCCTGAGCCACGATTGGAGTATGTCGACTTCTATATCGATGACGGCCGCCGGTGGCTGCACGACGTGCCCGATTCGACTTCGGCGGCCGCGACCGCTTCATCGTTGTCGCGTTATCCGCTGATGCGACTCACGCTCGCACCGGGTGAGCAGGTTCCCGTTCTCATTCGAGCGGCGGGCGATATCGCGCTCTCACTCGAACCGACGCTCTATACGGCAGCCGACCACAGCACCTTGGAGCGGCGCGATGCGCTTTGGGGCGGTGCATTGATCGGCGGCATCCTGGCGCTCGGCTGGTGTGCGCTGCTGGTTGCCTATTTTTCCCGAAGCGCCTCGCCCCTTGTGCTGGCCGCGCTGTGCGTGACGACAGCTTTGTATGAAGCTGCGATTCGCGGTTATACCAAACTCTATCTATGGCCGCATGCGGTTCAATGGAGCGCACGCAGTATTCCCGTGTTCGGCTGTGTCAGCGCGGTGCTGTTTCTCGTCTTTATCCTGCGCATCGCTCAGGGCGAGCGAACGCATGTCCCGGCGCGCCGGATCTTATTAGCCTTTGCCGTTCTGGAGGGAATCTCGGCAGCCGGTGCCGCATTCGGTAGCGTGTATGTCTTCGATCAAGCCGGGCTGTACGTCAGCGCCGGCGTGGGGATCGCCGAAGTGTGCATCGCGGCCATGCTCTCGCGGCAAGCCACGCCTACGGCGCGGCTCATGCTCGGGACGGTCAGCTTCGGGCTATTGACCTTCGCGGTGCACGTGGTCGAAACGCTCGGGGGGCTCAAGGCGGGCCCGGCTTGGCTCAATTCCGACATTCATCCGAACCCGCTTGTGTCGATCACCGGGTTGGCCACGAATCTCGTCGTTCTGGCTGCGTGGATCAATCACGTCGGAAAGCAGCGGCAAGAAGCCAGGGAGGAACTGGCCGACTGGCAAACGAGCGAGCAGGAGCGATTGCGGCAGGAAGTGGCTCGGCGCACGCTGGCGCTGAACAATGCCTTGGCCGATGCGCAGGAAAAGAATCAGCAGAAGATCGAAACGCTCGGTTATGTCAGCCACGATCTGCGTGCACCGCTGGCGACGATTGCAAGCTACGCCAAGCTGTTGCACGAGCGAGCCGATGCCAGCCAGGCGTCGTTGATTCTCGCGATCGAGCGCAGCGTCAGCTATCAGCTGGTGCTGATCGACGAACTCGTCGGCTATGCGAAAACGGAGCTGCGGCCGCTCGATATCGCCCCGACGACCACCGATCTGCCGGCGCTGCTGAACGACATCGCCGAATATTCCATCGCGCTTTGCGCGCAGTTGAATAATCGGTTCTTCTATCAAGCATTGACCTCGCTGCCTTGCCGGTTGACGATCGACGGCCGGCGGTTGCAGCAAGTGCTGCTCAATTTGCTGTCGAATGCCTCGAAATTTACACGCGACGGCGTCGTGATGATGACCGTGCGAGCGCGTGCGCGGGACGGACACTGGCATATGGGTTTTGAAGTGGCCGATACAGGCATCGGGATCGAGCTTGAACGGCAATCGAATTTGTTTTCGGCGTTTCGGCAGATGCAGTCGGTGAACGGCACCACGGGCCTTGGCTTGTTCATCGCACAGCGGATCGTCAATGCGATGGGTGGCGAGTTGCGGGTAGAGAGCACACCGGGGCGTGGCACCTCGTTCGCATTCGAGATCGTCGTGCCGGATGCCGGTGCGTCGGCCGCCGGGATGTCGGAGCGGGTGCCTTATTCGTCGTTAGGGTCCGGCGTAAGCCGGGCACGACGCGGGGGCAGGCGTGCGGTCGACGCGCCGCCCGAAGACGATCGCAGGCAGTTGGCGAGGCTGGCGCAAGAGGGGCGCCTGACCGATATCGAGCGATGGATCGATGCCGTCGGCGCGGTACAACCCGGGTATGCCGGATATATTGCGGAATTGCGCCGTTACCTCGAGGCATTGGATTTCGCGGGCATCGAAGCGCTCGCGCAGACGCCGGCTGTCACGACCGCTTCATAGAGGTTTCGACTGTGCGCGGAGGACTTCGAGCATGACGGTCATCATCCGTTGTCCCTTTCGATGAACGTGAATTGGGGTATCCGTCCATTCAACGAAGGCCGATAAGTCCAATGCAGCGCAAGGTTCGCGAAATCGAAGCTGCTTTCGACCAGCGCGCAGACAATCCCGGCCGTGATCGCTCGTGCGATCCCCTCGCCCGGGCACCCGTGGCGTCCGGCGCCGAAGCCGGGGAGCGGTTGCTGCGAACGCGTGGGGATGAACTGCTCGGCATCGTCGAAGACCGCTTCGTCGCGGCTTGCCGCGGCCAGCACGACGAGTATCGCGTCGCCGGGCTGCAAGGTGACGCCTTCGATGCAAACTGCCTCTCGTGCAAAGCGACGCGTATTGTGGACGGCCGGATCGAAGCGCGCCACTTCCCGCACGAATCGATGCGTGGCGGAAGGCGATTCGCGCAGATCGGCCGCGATTTGAGCATGCCGCGTCAGCGTGACGACACTGTTGCCAATGAGGCCGGCCGTGGCGTCGAACGTTTGAGAAAACAATCCAAGCAAGTTCGATACGAGCACGTTGGGAAACTCGGGGCTTCGTTCCAGGCCGCCGGAGAGGATGCGTTCCACGAGTGCCGATACGCGCACTTTGTCGTGCGTCAGCGCGTGCAATCGTCCTTGTAGCTGAAATGCGGCGTCGTGCGCTTCCTGCAGTGCTGGCGCGCTCGACATCGGCGAAAGGCAGGCTACGAACTTCCGTACGGCGGCTTCGAGCCCGTCATCGGCGGGCAGGCCCACGAGTTCGGCGATGACATGCGCGGGTAGTGCGAACGCCAATACGTCGAGCAAGCGATCATCGCAGGCGTGGGCGCGGTCGATCGCGCCCGTGGCGCGAGCGCGGGCCGCTTGGAATACATGCTCGACATCCACTGAAGCGAGCCCTTCGAGTAGTGCCCGCCGAGCGATGCGATGAGGTTCGCCTTCGTTCATGCGAGCGAGCTGGCCGAACACGTCTCCCGCGGGTCCACCGGCGATCGCACGCGGCACGGGTTCGCTGATGGGGCGCACAGTCAGTCTTTCATCTTCCAGTACGGTGCGAACGGTTGAGGCACGGGCGGCGATCCAGAGGTTTAGTCTATCGTGGCGGGTCAGCGGTGCCTGCTGACGCAGCGTCGCGTAGTACGGGTACGGATCGCGGTGGGTGACGGCTTGCAACGGATCGGCGGGATAGGCCGCATAGGTCTGCTTCATCGATGCCTCGGCAATTGAAACGTCGAGGCAGTGTACGACGTGCGTCTCCCGTCATGGTTCAGCGCGAGGTGAAACGTGGCGGACGATATCTACCGTGCAACAGCACCGCCACATCCCAATGGCTGGCACATCACTAGTGGCACATCACTAGTATTTGCGAACACAGAGCCGATCTCTCCACGAACTGTCGCGCAACTAGTTTAGAATCGCCCCCAAATTTTCAAAAACAATGAATACCGGGAGCGTGCGCCATGCAACGCGGCACGATTGAACGAACAATTAAATGGGGTGCCGCGGCAGTCGCGGCCTTGAGTCTGCTGGCCGCGACAATGTGGCGTGCCGATGCCGCACGCATCACGCAAGTCTCGCCGCAGGGCACGGTGAAGCAGGTTCGGCAGGTGGTCGTGAAGTTCGACGAATCGATGGTGGCGTTCGGCGCACCTGACTTGCCGGCGCCGGCGTCGATCAAATGCAGCGATCCTCACGCAAGCGCCGGCCAATCGCGCTGGATCGACAATAAAACCTGGGCGTGGGATTTCACCACCGATTTGCCGCCGGGATTGGCATGTTCCGTCGATTTGAAAGACGGGCTCAAGTCGTCCGCCGGTAGCACGCTGTCCGGTCCCCGGCACTACGCCTTTCAAACGGGCGGCCCGTTCGTCGAAAGCATCGAACCGGACGACGTGACGATCGAGGAACATCAAGCGTTCGTGCTGCGCCTGAATGGCCCCGCCACGGACGCCTCGGTCCTCTCTCACATCTGGTGTGAATCAAGTGCGCTGGGCAACCGCATCCCCATCCAGAACGTGGACGCCGCGACGCGCACCGCGTTGCTCAAACGCTTCGATCTGCAAAAGGAAGCGTCGCGTGTGCTGACGCTCCAATGCCAGCAGGCATTGCCGTCCGGAACGAAGGCGCAGCTCGTCTACGGGAAGGGCGTGGCAAGCCCGAGCGGCATCGCGAACGACGTCGAACGTCGGTTCAACTTTTCCGTGCGCGATCCGTTCTCGGTCGAATTCTCGTGCGAGCGTGAAAACGCCAAAGCGCCGTGCACGCCGCTGTTGCCGGTTCGGCTCCAGTTCAATGCGCCGATCTCGCGTGAAGACGCCGAGAAAATCCGTATCGAAGGCCCCGATGGCAAGATCAAGCCGAAGTTTGCCGACGACGACAAGGATCCGCAGACAGACAAAGTCGAATTCGCGGCGCCGTTGCCCGAACGCGCCGATCTGACCATCGTCCTGCCTTCGGATCTGAAGGACGTCAGCGGCCGGCCGCTCGCCAACGCCGATATGTTCCCGTTGAAGACCGCCACGGCGGCGCTGCCGCCGCTCGCGAAGTTTTCTTCGGGGACATTCGGCATCATCGAGCGCTTTGCCGAGCCCGGCATGCCCGCGCTCGTGCCCGTCACGCTGCGCAACGTCGAGGCCGATCTGCACATTCAGGGCCTCAATGCGGGCACGTCCAAGTTCACCACGCTGCGCGTCAATTCGGACGAGGGCATCGTGCGCTGGATGCGCGACGTCAATCTGTTCGACAACTATACGATGCGGCGCAGCGAGATCAATAAACGGATCCCGCAGCTGCTCCGGCACAATCCGCACCCGGTGATCGTCCATGACGAAGGTGCGTCGTCGCAAGCGGACGCGAAAGATCCGGCCATCGACGTGCGTTCGCTATCGTTGCTCGCGGGCATGCCGGGCGTGGAGGCACTGACGCTGCCGAAGGCCGACCCCAAAACGCTGCGCCCGTTCGAAGTGGTGGGCGTGCCGATCGCGAAGCCCGGCTTCTACATCATCGAGCTGTCGTCCCCGGCGCTGGGCGCGTCGCTGCTCGGCAAGAAGGCGCCGATGTACGTGCGCACGGCGGTGCTCGTCACGAACCTGGGCGTTCATCTGAAACAGGGCCGCGAGAACAGTCTCGTATGGGTGACGACGCTCGATAAGGGCGATCCTGTCCCGAACGCGGCCGTGCACGTGAGCGACTGCAACGGCACGCCACTCGCGTCGGGCAAAACCGATGCGCACGGGCTGCTGACGATCGACGGACGGCTGGCTTCGCCCCCGAACTGCCGCGATGGCAGCTTCGACGGCATTTTCGTATCGGCGCGCGTCGACGATCCAAAGACCGGCCCCGACATGGCGTTCGTGCGTTCGGATTGGAATCGCGGTATCGAAGCCTGGCGCTTCAACGTCCCGACCGACACGAGCCAGGACAAGACGGTCCGTGCGCATACGGTATTTGATCGGACGCTGCTGCGTGCGGGCGAGACGGTCTCGATGAAGCACTTCCTGCGCGTGGAGACGATGCACGGCTTCGGTTTTCCGAAGACCTATCCGACGCGTTTGACGATTCGCCATCTCGGCAGCGGGCAAACTTGGCATTTCCCGTTGACGTGGACGGCCGATCACACCGCCGATTCGACGTTCACGATTCCGGCCTCCGCCAAGCTGGGCGAGTACGACGTCTCGCTCGACGACGGCAAGCCCGGCAGCACCGCATCGGACGCCGACAGCGCCGATGCGGAAGATTCACCGGCGCACAGCTATGACACGGGCGGCTTCCGCGTGGAAGCATTCCGCTTGCCGGTTTTCAAAGGCAGCATCGGCGTGCGCGACGAAAAAACGCATCCGCTCGTCGCGGCAACGCAAGCGCCGCTGTCGTTGCAAATCGACTATACGTCCGGCGGCGGCGCGGCAAGTTTGCCGGTGCAGATCTCAGCGTTGATGACGACGAGCGCTCCGTCGTTCGCCGATACCTATTCCGATTTCAGCTTCGAGCCGTACGTGAAGCCGAAAGACGGCGCCACATCGTCGCCTTCGGACGACGAGGCGCAAACGGAACAGCAAGCGGACAGCGATTCGTCCAAGCTCATCGCCGACAAAGTACCCGTGACGCTCGATCGCAACGGCGCCGGCGCCGTCATGCTCAAGGACCTGCCGCACGTCGACGCGCCGAAGCGGTTGCAACTCGAAGCGACTTTTGCCGATCCGAACGGCGAAGTGCAGACCATCAGCGGCAATGCGACAGTGTGGCCGGCGGCCGTCGTGGCGGGTGTGAAGTCGGGGCAATGGGTGTCTGTCGGTCACACGGTGCCCGTGCAAGCACTCGCGGTGGACTTGCAGGGTAAGCCCCGCGCAGGCGTGCCGCTTGAAGTGCGCGGGAGTGCACGCATCACGGTCTCGACGCGCAAGCGTATGGTCGGCGGCTTCTATTCCTACGACAACCGCACGGAGACGAAGGACCTCGGCACGCTGTGCAGCGGCAAGAGCGACGATCACGGGCTGTTGCGCTGCGACGCCGAACTCAAGGAAGCCGGCAACGTGGATCTGGTCGCGACGGCCAAGGATGGCGACGGCAATGTATCGACGGCCACGACGTCTGTGTGGGTGACGCGCGAAGACGAACTCTGGTTCGGCGGCGAGGACACCGACCGCATGGACGTCCTCCCGGAAAAGACCGCCTACCAACCCGGCGAGACGGCGCGTTTCCAAGTGCGGATGCCGTTCCGGTTCGCCACGGCGCTCGTGGCGGTGGAGCGTGAGGGTGTTATCGAGACGCACGTCGTGAAGCTGGACGGCAAGGATCCGACGGTTTCGTTGAAGGTGCAGCCGGGCTGGGGCCCGAATGTATACGTGTCGGTGCTGGCATTGCGCGGGCGGATTCACGAGGTTCCGTGGTACTCGTTCTTCACGTGGGGATGGAAGGCTCCGCTCGAATGGGTGCACGCGTTCTGGAACGAAGGCCGCCGTTACGAGGCGCCGACGCCGCTCGTCGATCTCTCCAAACCGGCGTATCGATATGGTTTGGCTCAGATCAAGGTGGGCACGGCCGATCACAAGCTGGGCGTGACCGTGGCACCCGATGCGAAGGCCTATACGGTGCGGGGCAAGGCGCACGTGAAACTGCACGTGCAACTGCCGAACGGTAAGCCGGCGCCGGCAGGCACGCAAATCGCCGTGGCGGCGGTGGACGAGGCGCTGCTCGAACTGATGCCGAACCGTAGCTGGGACTTGCTCGATGCGATGCTGCAGCAGCGCGCCTATGGTGTGGAGACGTCGACGGCGCAAATGGAAATCGTCGGGCGCCGCCATTTTGGGCGCAAGGCCGTGCCGGCGGGCGGCGGGGGCGGGCATAGTCCCACGCGCGAGTTGTTCGACACGCTGTTGCTGTGGAATCCGCGCGTGAAGCTCGATGCCAATGGCGACGCAACGGTCGACATCCCGTTGAACGATTCGCTGACGAGCTTCCGCATCGTCGCGATCGCGGCGGTCGGTGATGGCCTGTTTGGCACCGGCAGTACGTCGATCCGCAGCACGCAGGATCTGCAGTTGATTTCGGGGTTGCCGCCGCTCGTTCGCGAAGGCGATCAATTCCGCGCGCAATTCACGGTGCGCAATACCACCGTTCGGGCGATGAAAGTCGTCGTTACGCCGGATGTGCCGGGCGTGCCGTTGCAAGCGCAGACGGTGGACGTCGCAGCCGATTCCGCGCGTGAGGTGGCATGGACGGTGACGCCGCCCGACGGCCTGTCGGATGCGACACCCGCCACCTTGACCTGGAGCGTCGCGGCGGCCGAGCAAGGCGGGCCGCATGCCAGCGATGCGCTGAAGGTCACGCAGCGCGTAGCGGCCGCGGTTCCGGTGACGGTTCAGCAAGCAACGGTGACGCAAGTCGACGGTACCTTTACGCTGCCGATCGCCGTTCCGCCGAACGCGACCGTTACCCAAGCCGGCGCGGTGCGCGGCGGCATCGCGGTGTCGTTGCAGCCGAAGCTGTCCGAGGGACTGCCGGGAGTACGCCGCTGGTTCGAGCGCTACCCGTACGGCTGTCTCGAACAGTTGACCTCGCGTGCGCTGGGGATGAACGACGTGGCGCAATGGCAGGCCGTGCTCGCGCGGCTGCCCGTGTACCTGGACCACGACGGCTTGGCGAGTTATTTCCCGCCGAGCGACGACAGCGGCAATACGGGCAGCACGACGCTTTCCGCCTATTTACTGGCGGTGACCGACGAAGCCGCGAAGCTCGACTCGCGCTTCGCCTTGCCCGACGACGTGCGCGCCAAGCTGGAAGGCGGTCTCGTGAACTTCGTCGAGGGCAAGCTCACGCGCAAGGTCTGGGCGCCGCGTCAGGATCTCGACTTGCGCAAGCTTGCCGCGATCGAGGCGCTGTCGCGCTACGGCGCGGCGCGCGCAAGCATGCTCGAATCGATCACGATCGCGCCGAATCAATGGCCGACCTCCGCGGTGCTCGACTATTACGCGATCCTCTCGCGGTTGAAGGATGTCCCGCAATGGGACGCGAAGCTCGCGCAGGCGGAGCAGATCATTCGCGCGCGCTTGACGTATCAGGGCACGCGTCTGTCGTTCTCGTCGGCCGCGAGTGACGATCTCTGGTGGTTGATGACCGACACGGAGTCGAACGCCGCGCGCATCGTACTGACGTTCGTCGACGCACCGGGCTGGAAGGAGGAGATGCCGCGCCTCGTGGCGGGCTTGCTGGCACTGCAAAGCGGCGGCGCATGGCCGACGACCACCTCCAACCTCTGGGGCGAATTGGCCGTTTCGGCGTTCTCTCATGCGTTCGAAAGTACGCCCGTGACGGGGCAGACGAAGCTCGATTTCGGCGCCACGTCGAAGACGGTCGCCTGGGGACAACCGCCCGCGGCGAGTGCGAACGCCGCATCGGCCACGCCTGTGACCAAGACGGCGAACACGCGCAGCGAGTGGCTGCCGTGGCCGGGCGAGGCGCGCAACGGGCCGGTTCCTTTGATGCTCACGCAGCAGGGCACCGGCAAGCCGTGGGCGACGATCGAGAGCCTGGCCGCGGTGGCGCTCAAAGCGCCGTTCTCGGCCGGGTATCGAATCACGAAGACGATCACGCCCGTCGATCCGGCGGTGAAGGGCGTCTACACGCGCGGCGACATCGTGCGCGTGCACCTCGACATCGATGCGCAATCGGATATGACATGGGTGGTCGTCAACGATCCCGTGCCGGCGGGCGCGACGATTCTCGGCTCAGGCCTCGGTCGTGATTCGCAGGTGGCCACCGCGGGCGAGAAGTCGGACGACGGAGCTTGGCCCGCGTTTGTCGAGCGTGGCTTCGAGGGGTATCGCGCGTACTACGATTTCTTGCCGAAGGGTAAATTGTCGATTGAGTACACGGTCCGGCTGAACAATGCAGGGACGTTCGGCCTGCCGCCGACGCGGGTCGAGGCACTTTACGCGCCGTCGACCTACGGCGTATTGCCGAACGCGAACGTCGTCGTGCGCATGCCGGCGGCGAAGCAATAGGAAGGAGCGCAGATGCAAGCGAAGCGAGGCGCGGCGCGGATGCGCGCCGTGCTCTGCGCGGTGCTGGTCGTGGCGGCGCCGTGCGCCCACGCACTGCCCACGTTCTCGCAGGTGCGAGACGAATGGCGCAGTTCGGACTGGCTGCTGCTTTCGCGCGACGGCGTGCCGCTCGAACGAACACGCGTCGACAAGACGGAGCGCCGCGGCGATTGGGTCGCGCTGGCCGATGTCTCGCCGGCACTGCGCGAGGCGATCGTCGTATCGGAAGACAAGCGCTTTTACGAGCATAGCGGAGTGGATTGGCATGGCGCTGCCGCGGCGGCATGGGCCAATCTATGGAATACGCGCACGCGCGGCGCCTCTACCGTCACGATGCAATTGACAGGACTCCTGAGCGATGAGCCCGAGCGTTCTGGACGACGGTCGATCGTTCAGAAGGCCGGCCAGGCCGTCAGTGCGCTTTGGCTGGAACGGTCCTGGCGCAAGGATCAGGTTCTCGAAGCCTATTTGAACCTCGTGCCGTTTCGTGGGGAAACGATCGGTTTGTCGGCGATCTCGCTGACGTTGTTCGGCAAAGCGCCGTCGGGGCTCGACGAACGCGAGGCGGCCATCGCGGCGGCGTTGATCCGGGCGCCGAACGCGTCGTATCCGAAGGTCAGCGAACGCGCCTGCCGCATCTTGCGCGACATGAAGGCGCCGCAGCGCTGCGACAACCTCGACAGCTACGTTCAGCTGGCGTTTGCGCGGCCCGCACCCGCGATTCTCTCGGTCTCGCCCGACCCGGAATCGCTGGCGCCGCATTTTGCCCGGCGGATCGCGGCCGAGACGCACCCTACGGCAGGCACGCGCGTCGTCACGACGCTCGATGCCAAACTCCAACGCTTCGCGACCGATACGCTCAGGCGCACGCTGGCAGAACTCAACGCCCCGGCTCACGCGCGCAACGTGCATGATGGCGCGGTGGTCGTGCTTGATAACGCGACGGGCAACGTCCTGGCCTGGGTGGGCTCGTCAGGCGGCCTCTCGAGCGCGCGTGACGTCGATGCGGTGCTGGCGCGCCGTCAGCCGGGCTCGACGCTGAAGCCGTTCCTCTATGCGCAGGCGATCGACGAGCGACGCCTGACGACGGCTTCGCTGCTCGACGATGCCCCCCTCGATCTGCAGGCGGGTGGCGGGCTCTACATTCCGCAGAACTACGACAAGGATTTCAAAGGCTGGGTCAGTGTGCGGACGGCGCTGGGCTCTTCGCTGAATGTCCCCGCCGTGCGCGCCGTGGTGCTGGTGACACCGCACCGCTTTGCGAAGACGCTGACGGCGCTCGGTTTGCCGCTTGCGCAAAGCGGCGACTACTATGGCTATTCGCTCGCGCTCGGCAGCCCGGACATTACGCTGCTCTCGCTCACGAATGCCTACCGCGCGCTGGCCAATGGCGGTGTGGCCATGCCGACGCATGATCTGCCGCGCCCGCCCGGCGCGCGCCATCACGGGGACGCTGACGCCGATGTGTCCCACCGCGTCTTCAGCGCCGCCGCAACGTACATCATCACCACCGTTCTGTCCGACAACAACGCGAGGACGCGCACCTTCGGCTTCGACAGCCCGCTGGCCACGCGCTTTTTCTCGGCGGTGAAGACAGGCACGAGCAAGGACATGCGGGACAACTGGACGATCGGCTTCCCGTCCCGCTATACGGTCGGGGTGTGGGTGGGCAATGCGGAAGGCGACGCGATGTGGGACGTCTCGGGCGTGACCGGCGCATCCCCGATCTGGGCATCCATCGTCGAGTATTTGCATCGGCAGGTGCCGAGCACGCCGCCCGTCATGCCGCCCGGTGTCGTTCAGGCTCGCATCTCGTTCGATGGGAATGTCGAGCCCGCGCGCAACGAGTGGTTCCTCAAAGGCACGGAAATGTCGACGGTGCACCTCGCGGCGGACGCGAATGGCGCATCGGCACGTTCGACCGCCTACACGCCGCCCCATCCTCAAGACGTGCAAAGCGCGGCGCCGGGGATTGGCTCGCCCACGGATGGGACCGTATTTGCCCTTGACCCGGACATCCCCGCGGCCCGTCAACGCATCGTGTTCGAGCGCGCGAACGGGGCTTCGACGCACAGCGTCTGGCGGCTCGACGGCAAGCCGCTCGGCCATGCAGAGCGTGTGCTTTGGCTGCCCTGGCCCGGGCACCACGTCCTCGAACTCGGGGACGCCCAGGGCAAGCGTGTCGATTCCGTGCGTTTTGAAGTGCGTGGCGCGACGGCGCGCACCCAGGCATCGCCCGACAATACGTCCACCCGTTCGCCCGGTTCGTCCGGTTCGTCCGGTTCATCCCCGCAGCAGGCACCGCATGCGACACGGGCGCGGCCGGCGAGCCCGCCGGTTCGCGCCCGGGATTCCGGTTCGAATCAGTGAGCGGTCCGGAGCTTGTCGCCGGCGTTGCTCGCCAAGCGCACATAGCCTGCGATCGAAACGAGGGTCAATAAGCCGGCGCTCAAAAACGCCAGACGAAAATCGCCGAGCGTGAACGCGTGATCGGCGTTGCCGCCATTCACAGCCGACGCGGCGCGCAGCGCCAGCGCGCCGAATGCGATGCCGAGACCGGTGCCCATTTGCGCCGACGCGTTCCAAAGGGTATTGGCCGCGCTCATTTGCTGCGACGGCACATCCGCGTAGGCCAGCGTGGCCATCGTCGAAAACTGCATCGAACGCGTGATGCCGTAGACGAGCACGACGAACAGCGTCCATGCGAGCGGTACGGCGGGTGTCAACAAACCGCACGCAATCGTAAACACGCCACAGATGGTGCAATCGATGATCGCCACGCGCTTGAATCCATAGCGCTGCAAGATCGACGTCGTGAGGGCTTTCATGCCGAGATTGCCGACCGCGCCCGCGAGCAGCAGCAGACCGGATTGGAAGGCCGAGAGGCCGAAGCCGATCTGAAAGAGCAACGGCATCAGATAGGGCACCGCGCTGATGCCGATCCGCGTGATCGAACCGGTGACAACCGTGACCGAAAACGTCGGGATCCTGAGCGTCGAAATATCGATGAGCGGGTGCCGGTGCCTGCGCGCATGCCGAAACGCAAGGACGCCGACGCCCACCCCAAGCGCAACCAGCGACAGCCCGATCAGCGGATCTGTGCCCGGTTGGCTCGCCAGATCGGCACCATAAAGAATGGCGGTGAGCGTGATGCCGCTCAGCGCCAGTCCGGCCAGGTCGAGCGGCCTGCGCTGATCGCCGCGCAGATTCGGCACCCACGCGAACACCGCGCAGAGCACAACAAGACAAACCGGTACGTTCAATAAAAAGATCCAACGCCATGAAGCGTAGGTCGTAATGAATCCGCCGAGCGGCGGCCCGATGACGGGCGCGACGATGCCGGGCCAGGTGATCGTCGAGATTGCCTGCATGAGGCGGCGTTTTTCGGTGCTGCGCACGACGATCAGGCGCCCGACGGGCACCATCAGCGCGCCGCCCATCCCTTGCAGCACGCGCGCGGCCGTGAATTCGACGACGTTTTGCGAGAGCCCGCAAAGGACGGATGCAATCGTGAACATGACGATCGCCGAAAAGAAGACGCTGCGTGAGCCGAAGCGGTCGGCCACCCAGCCGCTGGCTGGAATGAAGATGGCCAGCGCGATCATATAGGCGCTCATGCCCAGGCTCAGTGCGTTCGGGCTGATGGCGAACGCGTGCGCCATTTGCGGCAGGGCTGTCGCGATGATCGTCGTGTCGAGGTACTCCATGAAGAAGGTGGCCGCGACGACATACGGCAATGGGCCGAGCGATGGTTTGCCGGCTGGACCGCCAGGCTGCGAAGTCGTTGTCCCGCGTGGCGGGGGGGCCGCTGTTCCAGGCGCGTCGCGCCGAATATCGCTCTCTAATTGGCTGGTCATTTTGACAGTGTCATTTTGTAATTTGCGCTCTTTTAAAAACGGGCGGACGTCAATTTAATAGAATTATTGTCCTTCATGCAATCCGAGATAACGTCATTGCGCTATCTGCAAATGTTCATACTTATTCTTCGGCTCTTGCTGCATCGGCCGATTTATCGCGGCCGCGTTCCGCCGCCAGCGCGCGCGCCGCGACCACGGCCGCCGCGAGTCCGGACGCCGCGCCGACGAGAATCGCCCAGCGCGGCCCGGCATGATCGGCCACCCATCCGACGATCGGCGCGCCAAGGGGGGTGCCGCCCAGCGTGACTGCGAGCCGGATCGCCATGACCCGGCCGCGCATCGCCGGTTCGGTCGACAGCTGCATGAGGCTGTTGGTCGTCGTCAGGAACGTCAGCGTGGCGATGCCGGTCACGACGAGTGCGGCGCCGAATGTCCAATAGGTGGGCGCCACGGCGGCCGCGGCGCATCCGAGTCCGAAGACGGCGGACGAAATCAGCAGCGATCGAAAGCGGGGCCGGCTCGCATGAGCGCTGGCAAAGGCGCCGGTTACCGTGCCAATGGCCATCATCGACGATAGCGCGCCATATCGGCTCGCGTCGACATGAAAGACGCTGACGGCCATCGTCGAAATGTAGATTGCAAAGTTCAGGCCGAACGTCCCGATGAGGAACAGCATGATCAACGTCGCTTTTAAGTCGGGGCGAGCCCAGACGTAGCGAAAGCCTGCCGCGAACCCGCCGCGCGTGCGTCTTGCACGGGGCGCGCTGCGCAATTCATGCTTGCGCATGAAGCATAGGGAGAGCAACACGGCGGCAAACGAGAACCCGTTCAATACGAAAGCCCAACCGGTATCCACCGATGCGATGACGAACCCCGCCACCGCCGGCCCTACCATGCGGGCAAGATTGAATGACGTTGAATTGAGCGCGACGGCATTGGGCAATTCGGTATCGCCCACGAGCTCGGACACGAATGTCTGGCGCACCGGAGCGTCCAGCGCCGTCGCGCATCCAAACAGGAACGCGAACAGATAGACGTGCCATAGCTGCACGATGCCCGCGATCGTCATGACGCCAAGGCCGAGGGCAAGCGCGCCTTGTGCCGCTTGCGTGAACATCAGCAGCTTGCGCCGGTCGAGATGATCGGCGGCATACCCGCTCACCGGCAGCAGCAACAATTGCGGCCCGAACTGCAGCGACATGACGATGCTGACGGCGGATGCACTGTGGCGCGTGAGTGAGGTCAGGACCAGCCAATCCTGCGCTGTGCGCTGCATCCACGTGCCGATGTTCGACACGATCGCACCCGCAGCCCAGATCCGATAGTTGAAAAATCGTAGCGACCGGAATACGCCGACTGCTTTATCGCTCATGCTGGCTCTCGTCCGGTGTCCGCGTTCGATGCGGCGACGGCGCGCGCAGGGCGACGGGTACGGCTCAGGAGCAGCGATGAGACCAGCGATACGACAGACATGGGCAGGTTCCGGCAACGAATCAGGCATGACGCAAGACGGGCTGCCTGATTTTCGCGCAGATTGGCGTGGCTTGCTTTGTCGTGGCCCCGCGGTGGCTGGGGCCGGCGGGGCGAAAAAAAGCGCGCGGGGCTAACCCCATGCAAAATTTGGGGTCTTAACA
>NZ_JBQCDN010000470.1:0-2292 GCF_051961175.1 Trinickia sp.
CCCGCGCCCTGCTGGAACGCGTGCAGCTGCGTGACCGTGTAATCGGCCCACTGCCACGACAAGCGCGGGTACTGCACGGGGATGCCCATTCCCGTCGGCCCGTGACAGCCGGCGCAGGCCGGCACGTTCTTCTCGGCGATCCCGCCACGGTAAATCTTTTGCCCGTCCGGCACCGTGGCCGGATCGTGCGCGAAATTCGGCTTCGGCGTCTGGCTCGCGAAATACGCGGCCACGTTGAGCATGTCCTGATCGGAGAGCGCCGCCGCCATGCCAGCCATGATCGCATTCGTGCGCGCGGCCGATTTGGCCCCCGCCTGCACTTTGAAATCTTTCAGCTGCTTGACGAGATACGCCTGCTGCTGCCCCGCCAATTTGGGAAACGAGCCGGTCGCGCTGTTGCCGTCCGCCCCATGGCAAGACGCACAGACGCTGCTGGCGATCGCTTGCCCTCGATTCACGTCCGGCTTAGGTGTTTCCGCCGCTCTCGTTTGTGCCGCCCAACTCAACAAACCCGCTGCTGCAACGACTTCAAGCACCTTCAAAGACTTGCACAGTCGATTCATTCGCACACCCGGTTTCGTCTTGTGAGAATAGAGTGTCCTCCACGCCCAACGTGGGGCCCTGCCCTCGCGGACAGCGGGATGATCGCCATGAGCGGCCCGGCGATTTCCCGAGAGGTTGATGCAAACAACGCGGCGACCGATAACCGCGAAACGACCTGCGGCCGTCAACACGAAAACACGAAGCGCTTGACAAACACCTCGATCAGTCTCCAGCAAAACTTTCGTATTGTACAATAACTCGCTAATCGCCAAGACGCCAGTCGGGCAAGCCCCCGCCTCGTCCGCGCCCTCCTTCGAGCGCTTTACGCGCCACCTTCCTGTCTCGCCATGGCCTTCCTGTTGCATCAAGCCCGTTTCTACACGACCGTCAACCACTTGCGCGACCTGCCCGCCACTGTCCAGCCCGAAATCGCCTTCGCGGGCCGTTCGAACGCGGGTAAATCCACGGCCATCAACATCCTGTGCAACCAAAAGCGGCTCGCCTTCGCCAGCAAGACGCCAGGCCGCACGCAGCATATCAATTACTTCGGCGTGGGGCCGGCCGACGAACCGGCCGGTTATCTGGTCGATTTGCCCGGTTACGGCTACGCGGAGGTGCCCGGCGCCGCCAAATCCCACTGGGAAGCGCTGCTCTCCAGCTACCTCCAAAGCCGCGCCCAGCTTCGCGGCATGGTGCTGATGATGGATTCGCGCCGCCCGCTCACCGAACTCGATAGACGCATGATCGAGTGGTTTGCGCCAACGGGCAAGCCCATCCATACGCTCCTGACCAAATGCGACAAACTGACGCGGCAGGAAAGCATCAATGCGCTGCGCGCGACGGAGAAGGGCTTTGCCGAGTATCGCGCGGCCGGCTACCAGGGGGAATTGTCGGCGCAGCTGTTTTCGGCGCTCAAGCGCGTCGGCCTCGATGAAGCCCATGCACGCCTCGAAGGTTGGCTCGCCGCCGACGCGGCCGGGGCGGATGCCGGCACGACGGCCTGACAGGACCCTGCGCGGAAACCGCATCGAACCCGCTCGTAACCTGTGCGTCAGGTATCCAACCTCGAGCGCGCCTTTCGTCTGCGGTTAATCGATCATCGCTGCGGCACAGCGTCGCGGCACCGAGCGCTCGGCGCGACGGCTGCCGACGTAAAAAAACCCGCCGAATCTCGGCGGGTTGAACAGCCTAATCGAAAAACGACAGGCACCCGCTCAGGGAGGAGAAGCGGGGAGCTCGGCGACATGCGCTCGCTAGAAGGCACGCGTTTCGCTCGATCGCTATCATATACCATTGTTTGCAAAAGTTTTTGTGCCGGCCGGGCCGGCAGTTCCCTGATTCGACAGCGAATTTTCCCTATGAGCTTCTATCCGCATCACCGCCCTCGCCGCATGCGGCGCGACGATTTTTCCCGCCGTCTCATGCGCGAAACCGTGCTGACGACGAACGACCTCATCTACCCCGTCTTCATCGTCGAAGGCACCCATGTTCGGCAGGCCGTCCCATCGATGCCCGGCGTCGAGCGCGTGTCAGTCGATCTTTTGATGAACGTGGCCGAGCAATGTGTCGACCTCGGCGTGCCGGTGCTCTCGCTGTTCCCTGCGATCGAGCCGGCGCTGAAAACCCCTGATGGCCGCGAAGCCGCGCAAAAACTCACGCCGCACGGGAACGATCGGCCCGGTCCTGACGATTGCGCTCGCAATTGATCGCACCTAGCTGCGGCGGATCGCCGCGGCGCGGATCGGCAAA
>NZ_JBQCDN010000471.1:0-39206 GCF_051961175.1 Trinickia sp.
CGCGGCGTGAAAACCAGTAAGAAGACGCCCACCGGCACCGCGGCTGTTGCCGCGAAATATATGGACCGAAAGACTGGCGCGACATGGTCGGGACGCGGTCGTGCTCCAGCTTGGATTGCAAGCGCGAAGAATCGAGACCGTTTTCTAGTTGATGGCAAGTCGTCGAATGCTCCTGCGGCGGCGGGGCAGCAAAGCCAAACGACCTAGCCACTCCCCCCGCGGGCCGCAGCCGGCGAAGTATCGCAATTCCGAGACCGGCGCAACGTGGTCAGGCCGAGGGCCCGCGCCCGCCTGGATGGCGAACGCAAAGGACCGTGCGCAGTTCCTAATCGACGTCGCGGGTTGAAATGCGTGTGCAAGTGCCCATCGACCAGACTTGTATCGGCGTAAGCGACCGCGGTAGACGCGTAACACCGAAACACGCTTACGTTACGAAGCCTCGATTCAGTCTTCGTTACGCGGCTCTTTCCGGCCGCCGAGCCGCACCTGGCAAGCGGGCGGGAGCGCAAAGTCGTTGTTTTTCAACACAAATCGGCGCGCAACCGGAACTAACGACGGCGTGTAATCGCAACTATTGCAATTCAGCATTCTGCCCACTCACCTGCGCTCGGGGCGCTGAAATCCCGAGCGGATTCCGGGGACAACGGGCATATCGATTCAATGCCTTTCGTTGGTTCTGCGATGCGTGGATCAGGGCGTCTGAACGCCGATACGGGGGTTCAGGCTCGTAAAAGCAAGCGTGAATGCGACAAAGAGCAACAAGAGCCCCGCCACTGTCTTGCCGATGCGGGTCATTCGGTCAACCCGCGTGAACAGCACACTTCCGATAAGCGAGAGGGCAACGCCCGTGAAGAAATCGTTCCCCGTTCCCCCTATCGCCCGACTATCCGCAAAACTCAGATAGTCGAAGGTCAGCAGGCGCTGTAACTGGTTGAAGCTCGTCAGTGAAGCCACGGCGCCGACGCTCACGCCCCATCCAAGCAGCGAAATGAGGGATGCGGCGATCGCACAGACGATATCGGCGGCTTTTTTCATCGAAATCAGCCGACCGAATAGAAAGCTTGGGCCTGCGCAAATACGAAGACGGCAAGCAACGCGATCGACCAACTCAGCGCAAAGAGAAAAGCCTTACCATCGCGCCCGCTACGCAACATAGACAGCGCCGCCGCCGCGCTGACACCCGCGAGAATCCATACGTAAAACCGGCTCGCCAACAATTCCGGCGCGGGCGTTGCCCGGTCGATACGGTTGAGCCAATGGTAGGTCAGCGGCTTCAGTGCTAGCCCTTTTCCAATGACCGACGGTTCGAGCAACAACCCGATAGCAGGACAACCCGCCGCCATATAGCAGACGATCAGCGCCGCGAACATCGCAACCCAAGGGCTCGGCTTCATTGGACGATCGATTTGGTGAAGGTGCCACGCGTGCGGTCATTCGTCATCGCCGACAAACACGCACAGCGTCTTCGCACTAGAGAACATATCGAATACGCGCCGAGCGAGCGGCGGTATTCGACCGCGGCCATCCTTGAATAGGGATGGCGCCGCGCCAATGCATTTCGAATGGTGCGCTTACGCCTCGGCTTCAATTAGAAACTTCGAGCGGTCTTTGGCATTCGCCATCCACGCCGGCGCCCGCCCGCGTCCCGACCAGGTGGCACCGGTTTTGGGATCGCGATATTTAGCGGGCTGTGGCCCGCGAACATAGTCGCCCTGACGTTTCCCGCTTCCATTCGAGGGCGAGGGCGAGACCGATGCAGCCGAAGCATCGCCGCTAACCAGGAATCTGTTGCGGCGCTTCGCCTGCGCGATCCAAGCCGGTGCGCGACCGCGGCCCGACCAAGTCGCACCGGTTTTCGGGTCTTGATATTTAACGACGGTAGCCGTATGCGCGACCGCGCCGTTTTTGGCCGGACGCCCTTTGCGTTTTTTGCCGCCGATGTGTGCCTCGATATCGGCGAGCGTCACACCGTTTTCGCGCATGAGTTCAGCGATGCGTTCGAGCGTCGCAGCGGCTTGCTTGACGCGGATGGCTTCCGCTTGTTCCTGTAGACGCTTGATCTTCGTCGTGAGTGCTTCCAACGTTGCCATAATTTCCTCCCATTCATTGAATGGAACGCACTATGCCACGACTGGAAGCCCGATGCTACCGGGAATCTGAAACCCGGATGGGTTGAACGCCTTTTCAGCGCGTGAATCGATCGCTTCCATGCCCCTGTCTCAAAAGATCGATAAAGATTTCCCGCTACGCTTTGCGCGGTCATGTTCACCGGCCAGTGTACGAGGAATTCTGTACATGGCTGGAAAGCGGCACCTCATGCACGGCGATATGCCTCATCGATGCGAGCCATCGGTCACTTCCTCTCGAATGAGTTTCAGCATCGTTTGCGCCTCAGGCTTCGTGGAGCCGACGAGATTCAGGACGATGTAAGCGGCACTAACTGCTTGTGAAAAAACGTAGTCCCGCACGGCGTGCCGTCCGGCATCAGCGCATAGTTGGGAACCGTTCCGACGCGTACCCAGCCCGAGCGTTCATAGAGCCGTTCCGCATCGCCGCCCGTCACCGTATCGAGCACCAGGACGGATTTCCCCGCATCCCGCGCCGCTTCATCGACCGCGGCCATGAGGCGCATCGCAACCCCTTGGCGTCTGGCGGAACGGGACACCAGCATCTTCGCGACATCGGCGCGATGGGGCTGGTTCTCCGGTTGAGCGGTGATCAGCTGGACGGTACCGACGATTCGCCCTTCCCCGCCTTCGGCGATCAACAAGATGCGCTCGTCGCTCGCAACGCCCTCGGCGACGCGCCGCCAAAACGCCACCGCGGTCTGCCGTGTAATCGGCCACATAAAGCTGACCGACGCGCCGCCCTCGACGCAATCGATCAGCACATCGGCCAGCGCATCGACGCAAGCCATGGCCTCGTTCATCCCCACCCGTCGTATCGTGATGGCTTCGCTCATGGTCGTCATCGGTCGCTCCGCGCTTCAGTCAACGAGGGTTTGCTCAGTGCAACGAGGTAACGCGCCGCCTTGCGCGACGTATTGCGAAAGATAATCGGGCAGTCGAGCTTCATGGCAAGGCAATCGCCGGTTTCGAGGCGCCACCGGCGCTCGCCGACGGTCACCTCCATCGTCCCATCCATGATCCACACTTGCTGATGGATATCGGCGTCACGCACGCCTGTTTCGTAGGCGACCTGCTTTCCCGGCGGAAAGCTCACTTCCACCAATTGAACGGGCGACCACGCTGGCGGCGAAACATTACGCCGCACGTAGCCCGACTCGGGATCGGTCCAGGATAGCTGTTCGTGTCGCGCGCAATGCGGCGACGGCTCGGGTATGGACACCTGCTCCGACTGTTCGAACAGCGAAGCCAGCGATACGCCGAACGCCATCGCGAGCTTGTCGAGCACGATGGCCGTCGGACTGCTTTGCCCGCGTTCGATCAAAGAGATGTTGGACCGGCTCACCTTGCTGCGCTCAGCCAGCGCGTCGAGCGACCAGCCCTTGGCATCGCGCAATTCCCGCACGCGGCGGGCGATAGTGTCATGGACGTTCATGTCATCCAGTTTTGTGGAATTCAATGTCCAGTAAACTAGATGCGGAAAATTTTCTTGTCAATGGCCTGCGGCTTCGGTCTAAGCGCGCGCTGGCGATCGATGCGGCCACATCCGCACCACCAACGCCGCAAGCGAAGTCGTCACGGCCATCGCAATCACACCGCTCCATCCCCATTGCGCCAGCATCACGCTACCGATCGCCGCGCCCGCCGCCATGCCGATGAACATACCCACGAAAAGCACCGCATTGAGGCGGCTGCGTGACGCCGGATCGATCCCATAGACGATCGTCTGATGCGCGATCAGCGTGGTTTGGACGCCCAGATCGAAGCCGATCGTCGCCAGGGCGAGCAACACCAATTGGGCATGCGGCGTCATCACCGAGCCCAACGCCATTGCGGCAAACGAGATCGTCGCGATACCGATACCGAGCCGGGTGACCCGCTCGGGCCCGCGCCGGTCGGCCAAGCGCCCGGCGAGCGGCGCGCCCAGCGCGCCAGCCGCACCGGCGAGCCCGAATCCGCCTGCAACGGCGCTGCCCAGATGAAACGGTGCACCGTGCAGCAAGACAGCCAGCGTCGACCAGAACGCGCTGAAGCCCATCGCGAGCAATCCTTGCGCAATCGCCGCGCGCCGCAGTGCCCGCTGGTGCCGCCACAGATGGCCGAGCGACGCGATCAATGCGCGATACGGCAGATGCGTGGTCGGCTTGAAAGCGGGCAACCCGCGCGACGCGGCCAGGCCGATCGCGGCCACGCTGGCAGAGGCTGCGACGAACATGGCGCGCCAACTGTAGTGCGCCGCGACCAAGCCGCTCACCACGCGCGAGAGCAGGATGCCGAGCAACAGTCCGGTCATCACGGTTCCCACGACCTTGCCCCGGTGTGCGTCGGGTGCCAGAACGGCAGCCGCCGGCACGACGTCTTGCGCCATCGTCGCGGACAACCCTATCGCAAAACTCGCCATCAGCAGAAAACCGATGGAAGGCGCCGCGGCGGCCAGCAACAATGCAACGACGAGCGCCGTCGCCTTGGCCACGATCACGCGGCGCCGATCGAAACGATCGCCGAGCGGCGCCAACAGCAAGATCCCGGCCGCGTAGCCCAGTTGCGTCAGCGTCGGCACCATCCCGACTGCTTGCGCCGATGCGCCCATGTCCGACTCGAGCACGCCCAGCATCGGCTGGCAGTAATACAGCGGCGCAACGCCAAGGCCGGCCGCCGCGGCCAGCAGCAGGACGAGACGCGGGCGCGGCACCGCGACGTGACCGGGTTCGGAAAGCGACTGAGACGCGGGTGCGGGCGTCGGCTTGAGCAGTTGGGTAGTGGACATCGCGAGTTCACTCAAAAAGGGGATCGGCAGGATGGGGGCGAGTGTGACGCGTCAAGCCCGATACCGGTAGTACCGTGAACCGCAGATTTGTTATACGCTGGACGCATGACCAGAAAAAGTCGACATTCAGCCGCCACGCAGCCGGAAAAGCGTCCCTCGGCGTTCTCGTTGGAGGGTGCAGGCCACCGATTTCAGTTAATGGAAACGTTCGTCCGTATAGTCGAATCGGGGAATCTCTCGGCCGCGGCGGCGCAGTTGGATACCACCCAGCCAACGGTCAGCCGCCGCTTGCAGGCACTCGAAAGCTCGCTGGGCGTGCGTCTGCTGCATCGTTCGACGCATACGATGCGACTGACGGTGGATGGCGAGCGTTGTTTCAAGCGTGCCAAGGAATTGCTGGCGAGCTGGGCGTCGTTCGAGGCCGACGTGCGCGGCGCACAGGAGGAGCCGGAGGGCCTGCTACGGGTGGCGGTGCCGCATGCCTTCGGCCAGCAGAGATTGGTCGAACCGCTGGTGCGGTATTTGAATGACTATCCGCGCGTGCAAGTGGAGTGGTTGTTGCAGGACGACGTTCGAGATTTCATCGCCAAGGGCATCGATTGCGCGATACAGGTGGGCGAACCCAACGATCCGGCGGTGGTGGCGATCCGGCTGTCGAAGGTGCCCCGAATTGTCGTGAGTTCGCCCTCGCTGCTCGAGGGCGGCCGCGTACCGCAAGAGCCCGAGGAACTGGTCGCCCTGCCCTGGATGGCATTGCGAACGTACTACCGCACCGAGCTGACGCTGACGCACGAAGAAACCGGTGAGACGCGCCGCATCCCCATCCAGCCGCGCATCAGCACCGATAACCTCTATGCGCTGCGCAGCGCGGCACTGCTCGGCATGGGCGCATGCGCGAGCTCTGCGTGGGTGGTGGCCGACGCGCTCGCCAACGGGCGTCTGATTCATTTGGCGCCGAAGTGGCAGGCGCAGGCGTTGCCCGTCTACCTTCTTTATCCGCACGCCCAGTACTACCCGTCCAGGCTGCTGCGGTTCATCGCTTTGATGCGCGAGGCGGTCTCCGTCGCCACCGAGGGCGATTAAAGCGCAGCCGGATCACGCACCGTTGTGCGCGCCGCGTCCGGTCACTGCATGTTTTCGAAAATCGCTGCGATACCCTGCCCGCCGCCGATACACATCGTCACCAACGCATAGCGGCCGCCGATGCGCTGCATTTCGTGGATCGCCTTGACGGTAATCAGCGCCCCCGTGGCACCGATCGGATGACCAAGCGAAATGCCTGAACCATTCGGATTGACCTTGGCCGGATCGAAGTCGAGCTCACGCGTCACGGCGCAAGCCTGCGCCGCGAACGCCTCGTTGGCCTCGACCACATCGATGTCGCCGACCGACAAACCTGCCCGCTCCAACGCCATCCGGGTAGCCGGCACGGGGCCGATGCCCATGTGCAGCGGATCCACACCGGCGTGCGCGTAGGCGACGAGACGCGCCAACGGCTTCACGCCGCGTTGCGCGGCCGCCTCGCGCGACATCAACAACACGGCCGCGGCCGCGTCGTTGATGCCCGAGGCATTGCCCGCCGTCACCGTGCCGTTCTCGCGATCGAACACCGGCTTCAGGTGCGAAAAATCCTCGATAGTGGCGTTCAGTCGAAGGTGTTCGTCCGTATCGAATGCGACGTCCTTGCCCTTGACGCGACGCGAAATCGGCACGATTTGCCCGGCGAACCGTCCTTCTGCGATCGCCCGCTCGGCGCGCCGGTGCGATTCCAGCGCGAGCGCATCCTGGTCTTCGCGCGAGATGCCGAACTTGCGGGCAACGTTCTCCGCCGTCACGCCCATCGGCACTTGGTGAAACGGATCGTTCAGTGCGCCGAGCATCATGTCGACCATACGCATATCGCCCATGCGTGCGCCGAAGCGCGCGTCGCTCGCAAGGTACGGCGCGCGGCTCATGTTTTCCGCGCCGCCGCCTATCGCCACCTGGGCATCGCCGAGCATGATGGTTTGCGCCGCGGAGACGATCGCTTGCAAGCCGGACCCGCATAAGCGGTTCACGTTGAATGCGGGTGTCGTCTCGGGAATGCCCGCGTTGATCGCGGCGACACGCGACAGGTACAAATCCTTCGGCTCCGTCGCGATTACGTTGCCAAACACGACGTGATCAACCTGCGCGGCCTCGACACCCGTACGCGCCAGCGTCTCGCGCACGACGATCGTCGCGAGCTCGGTGGGCGCGACGTCCTTCAGGCTGCCGCCGAATTTGCCGATGGCGGTGCGCACACCGCCGACAACGACCACTTCCTTGTTCATCTGCTTGTGCTCCGAGAAACCTCGGACTTCAGTCCGATTCAGTCCGAAGAGGAAAGGAGCGCCGCCGCAAGGCGACATTCCCGAATTAGCATGCAACCGTCATGTCTAATGTCTGTTCCGCCATGTTGCGCGCTGTTTAGAACTGATCGATGTCCAGCGCCAGCAGACCTTCGCCTTGCTTCGCCGTAACGATCGACGTCGCCAGCGCGGCAGCATGCGGCAGCATGTGCTCGGCAAAAAATTGCGCAGTCAGAATCTTGGTGCCGTAAAACGAAGGGTCGGCTGCCCGCTTACCGTGCGCGATCAACGCCGCGCGCGCCATCTGCCAGCCTGCGAGGACAAGCCCGGCAAGCTTCAGGTACGGCACGCTGCCGGCGAACACGGCGTTCGGATCGCGTTTGCCTTGATGGACGACGAACTCGACAACGCTCGCCAATGCGCGCCGGCCTGCTTCGAGTTGCGTCGCGATCGACACGAACGCAGCATCGTGCTGCGATTTCAAGCTGTCGACCGTCTTGTCGATTTCACGCAGAAGGCTTTGCGCCACCGCACCGCCGTCGCGCAGCGTCTTGCGCCCGACCAGATCGTTCGCTTGAATGGCCGTCGTACCTTCATAGATCGGCAGGATCCGCGCGTCGCGGAAGTACTGCGCGGCGCCCGTCTCCTCGATGAAACCCATCCCGCCGTGCACTTGCACGCCGAGGCTCGTCACATCGAGCGACATTTCCGTGCTCCAGCCCTTCACGATCGGGACCAGGTATTCGTAGATCGCCTGATGCTCGGCGCGCACTTGCTCGTCGGCATGGCGATGCGCGATGTCGCTGTGCCCCGCCGCCACGTAGCCGAGCGCACGTGCGCCCTCCGTCAGCGCCCGCATCGTCGCCAGCATCCGGCGGACATCCGGGTGATGGGCGATCGTTACGGCCTGCTTCGCCGAGCCATCGACGGGACGGCTCTGCACACGCTCCCTCGCATAGGCCGCCGCCTTCTGGTAGGCGCGATCGGCCACCGCCACCCCTTGCATGCCGACTGCAAAACGCGCCGCGTTCATCATGATGAACATGTACTCGAGGCCGCGATTCTCCTCGCCGATCAAATAGCCCACCGCTCCACCGTGATCGCCGAACTGCAGCACCGCTGTCGGGCTCGCCTTGATCCCCAGCTTGTGCTCGATCGAGACGCAATGCACGTCGTTGCGTTCGCCGAGCGTGCCGTCTTCATGGATCATGAACTTCGGCACGATGAACAGCGAGATGCCCTTCACGCCTTCGGGTGCATCGGGCGTGCGCGCCAGCACGAGATGGACGATGTTCCCGGCCATGTCGTGCTCGCCCCACGTGATGAAGATCTTCGTACCGAACACGCGATAGGTGCCGTCGCCTTGCGGCTCGGCGCGCGTGCGCACCAGCGCGAGATCCGAACCGGCCTGCGGCTCGGTCAGGTTCATGGTGCCCGTCCATTCGCCCGAAATGAGCTTGGGCACGTAACGCTGTTTCTGCGCCTCGCTGCCCGCCGTGAGCAGCGCTTCGATCGCGCCGTCCGTCAGCAGCGGACACAGCGCAAACGACAAATTCGACGCGTTGAGCATTTCGATGCAAGGCGTCGCGATCAGCTTCGGCAGCCCCTGCCCCTCATACTCGGACGGGTGCGGCACGCCTTGCCAACCGCCCTCGACGAACTGGCGGAACGCCTCCTTGAACCCGGGCGTCGCGGTCACGACGCCGTCTTTCCAGCTGCTGGGGTTGCGATCGCCTTCGACATTCAGCGGCGCCAATACTTCTGCGCACAGCTTGGCCGATTCCTCGAGCACTGCTTGCGCCGTATCGATGCCGGCATCCTCGAAACCGGGGAGCGCTGTGATGTCGTCGAGGCCCGCCAACTCCTTCAGCACGAACAACATGTCCTTGATCGGCGCGGTATAGCTCATAGCGAACGGTCCAAATGAGTGAGGGAAGCGAACGGGCCGCGATATGACATATGCGGCCATCCCGGGAAAGTTTGGACTAGATCGTAATGCGAAAGTGCCACTCGATGGCTGGCCAAACCGGACCACCTACTGACAAATCTGGCCAGAAGGACGAAACCGCGACGGCCGCGGGCGCGGGCGCGGAACGGTGCGTCAGGGCCCGGCGCAAACCTGGACTGAGCGTGAACCAGCCCTACCAGGGCCGTCGGCGATAGGTTCCGGGGGTGCTGCCCGTCCAATGGCGGAAGGCGCGATGAAACGCGCTCGGATCGTCGAAGCCGATGTCGCCTGCGATCTTCGTAATCGTTTCGTCCGTATCGGTGAGACGCTGAATCGCAATATCCCGGCGAAGCTCGTCCTTCAATGCCTGAAACGTCGTCTCTTCGCCGGAGAGGCGGCGGCACAGCGTGCGAACGGAGCAATGCAGGTGCGAGGCCGTCTGCTCGATCGTCGGCAGGTCCGGCAGTTGCGCAGCGAGGTATTGCCGCACCCGGTGACTGACGAGTTGCTCGCTGAATGAGCCGAAGATCCAATCGCCGGGCGCGCGTGCCAGAAATTTGCGCAAGTTGCGCTTGCTTTGGCGGATCGGCATGTCCAGATAGGCCGCACTGAAGCGCATCAGCGTCCACTCCCGATCGAACAGAACCGGCCCCGAAAAGAAATAGCGATGGTCGAGCGCATGCGCGGGCTGCGGGCAAGCAAGCTCCACTTGAAGCAGCGGGATATTCTGACCAATGAGCCAGGAAGACACGCCCTGGACCAGTTTGAGCATGAGCTCATGTCCCAGCGGCCCGATGGGATGTGCACCGGGGTTGGGACGCAACGTCAGTTGAGCGACGGGGCCATTGCGCCGCGACTCCAGACGGAAGTCGTCCAGCACGATGTGAAAGAACTGGCAGAAGCGATGCAGCGCCGTTTCAAGGTTGCGTGCATCCAGCAGGCTCAAGCACAGGAATTTCAAGGTGCCGCTGCGCTGCGGACGGCTGAAAACGCCCGGCATCTCGTCGTCCAGCGCGATCGCGATCGCCTGATAAAGCGTCGAAAACTGCTCCTCCGTCACGCGGGCGCCGGGCTCGGCCAACAGCTCCGGCGCGACGCCGGCCTCTTCCAAATACCGGCGGATCGTTTCGGGACGCGCCTGCGCGCCCGCGAGAAACGCCTTCACGAGGGAAATCGGTACGGTTGCGCTCGGCGGCTCGGGCGACACGACGTTCGGGGCCGAGGGCGAATCGTCGACGGTCAAACGATGCATAAAGGGTGCGCCACAAGACAAGCGGCTCGGGTAGGGCTAGCTCGGCGCTTGGCAGAGGGTGCCGATTCGGCCCTCCCGGACAAAGCCGAGCGATTCGTAGAGCCGGATCGCATGATACGCTTCGTCAGCCACGAT
This sequence comes from Trinickia sp., assembly GCF_051961175.1. Classification (GTDB taxonomy): domain Bacteria; phylum Pseudomonadota; class Gammaproteobacteria; order Burkholderiales; family Burkholderiaceae; genus Trinickia. The sequence goes on from NZ_JBQCDN010000471.1 coordinate 10,559, forward strand.
CACGAGCCGGTCGCGCGCACCGGCCGCCCGCTTGACCACCTCGGTCAACAGCGTCCGGCAAATGCGCTGATTGCGCCGGTCTTCCCGTGTGACGATCGATTGGAAACGGCCGATGCGCCCGAAAAAGAACAGGCCCAGGCTTCCCACCATCTCACCGTCGATGAAGGCACCCCACCCATTGCCCCATTGCCGATCAATCAACCCGCGATAAGCCGACCGCTGGAAGTCCACGCAGCGCAGCGAGACCTCACTCTCCGGATCCGGCATATCGGCCAGCGATAGGCGGGTCCAGTCGTCCCAGTCGCGATCGGAATCGAGCAGTCTGACCTCCACGGCTTCGTTAATCGACGCCGAATGCACGGCGTTGCGCTCCGCGACGAGCACGCTGCACACTCGGGCCTCGTAGCCGTGAGCGGCATACGGTTCGAAATCGGACGCCCAATCGACACGCCCGCCGTCGGCTTCGGGCCACGCAAAACTGCGATGCACAATCGCGGGCGGCGTCCCGATCAGGCGGGCGAAATCCTCCTCTAATCGTTGGCGGTCGTCTTGTGACGGACGCGCCGCGAGCACGAGCAGATTCCCCGAGAAATATTCGGGCGCCTGCGGCGTGCGCATGACGGCGTACCGATCTTCATGCGACACGGAGCCGATCTCGGCATGCAGTAATAGATCCGTTGCCAATCCTAGGTTTTCTTGTAGTTGTCGATGCATACCTGAAGCTGAACCGGAATCAATTCGTGGGTGCCGCGACGCCTAGGCCATAGGCGCATCCTCAGCGTGGAGAGGCAAGAGGGGGCCAATGATAGCGGTTCATCGGCGTTCCCGCTCGTGATGGTTGCGTTGAAATTCGGGATGAAGCGAATGCGCTCAGAATTTGATACACGACACGCACAAGCTCGTCTATCGGGATAGTTTTTATTGCCTGGCAGCCCCGGCCGACGAGCCCGGTGTGCGCATCCCGTACAAGCTATAGACGTAGATGTAGAAGTAGAAAGCGGCGCGGCGGATTTACCGTGGCAGGGAGTCGTTACTGGCCTCCCCCTGCCCTCGGATGAAATCGATGAACGCGCGCAATGGAGCGGGCACGTGCCGGTGGCCAGGGTAATAGAGAAACGGGCCGGTGAACGACACCCACCATGCCTCGAGAACAGGCTCCAACTCGCCGCTGTCGAAGTAAGGTTGCAGCATTTCTTCGAACATGTGGATAACGCCTCCGCCACCCAGCGCCACGCTGATAGGCAGATCAAGCGCCAGGGAAGGCTTGACCAGGAGTGGCCCCGCTGGATCCAGTTGATACGCCTCCTCGCCACGCTGATAACGCCAGATAGCCATCGCGCCGCCCGAGAACTGGATGCGCAAACAGGCATGCGAAAGCAAATCTCTGGGATGCGTCGGCCGTCCGTGTGCATCGAGATAACCCGGTGAAGCCGCCGTGGCGAGGCGTTGCACGCGCGGGCCGATCGGAATGGCCACCATATCCTGCTCGAGCCGTTCGTCGTAGCGAATACCTGCATCGCAGCCGATGGAGAGCACATCGACGAATCCGTCTTCGACAATCACCTCAACCTGCACACCCGGATAAGCCTGAAGGAACGGGCCCACAATCCCGGGCAGGATCGTGCGCGCGGTACTCGCCGGGACGTTCAGCCTCAACGTTCCGGTCGGCGTATCGCGGAACGCGTTCAGGACATCGAGCGCCGCTTCCATCTCGCCGAATAGCGGCATCAAGCGCCGGAGCAGGTGCATGCCGGCTTCGGTCGGCGCAACGCTGCGTGTCGTTCGATTCAGCAAACGCAGGCCGAGCTTGGCCTCCAAACGCTTGACCGCGATGCTCAAGCTCGACGCCGATACCCCGCTCGCACGCGCCGCATCGCGAAATCCACCCGCGCGAGCGACGGACGCAAACGCCGCAAGGTCATTGAAATCCATGGGAACTGTTCGCTTTTTTGAACAACCCGTGCACGTTAAATCGGATTATCGAGCAATGCAATCGCTTCCATACTGGGCGGGTCAACTACAGAACGTTAACAACTGAACGTCAATGAAGGAGGCGTCATGCCATCAACCCCTGTCAACACCACGTTCGCCTTCGCCGGGCGCACGGTACACCGCCTCGGCTACGGCGCCATGCGTCTGTCCGGTCCACACATTTTTGGCCCGCCGAAAGATCGCGCTGCCGCGCTGAACGTGCTGCGCGAGGCGGTCGCAGCAGGCGTCGATCATATCGACACGAGCGACTTTTATGGGCCGCATGTCACGAATCAGATCATCCGCGAGGCCCTGCACCCTTACCCGGAATCGCTTGTCATCGGGACGAAGGTGGGCGCGGTTCGCGGCAATGACGCTTCGTGGCTGGCTGCACAGGAGCCGGATGACATCCGGCGAGCGGTGCACGACAACCTGCGCAACCTCGGGCTTGATGTGCTGGATGTCGTGAACCTGCGGCTCATGTTCGCCCCCCATGAGCCGAAAGAAGGCGCAATCGAGCGGCAAATGGAAACGCTGGCAGGCCTCCGGCAGGAAGGACTGATTCGGCACATCGGCCTGAGCAACGCGACAGTGGCGCAGGTCGCGCAAGCTCGACAGATCGCACCGATCGCCTGTGTGCAGAATCACTACAACTTGATGCACCGGCATGACGATGCGCTCATCGACGAACTCGCCACGCAGGGAATCGCGTACGTGCCTTACTTTCCGCTCGGCGGTTTTTCGCCAATTCAGTCGGCCGCACTATCGAAGATAGCGGAGACGCTGGACGCCACGCCGATGCAGACGGCGCTGGCCTGGCTGCTGCATCGGGCGCCGAACATCCTGTTGATACCGGGTACGTCGTCGGTCGACCATCTGCGCGAGAACCTGAAAGCGCAGGCTTTGCGCCTTTCCGATGAAACGCTGGCCGAGCTGGATGCCATCGGACGGCTCGGCGCGTAGCGGGGGCGGCCACGCGCACCCGCCGCCGCCGCTGAACTTGGATCACACCGACTGAAGCCGACGCAGATCGCCGAGCGATTTGCGTTGCTGACCCTGCTCATCGAAGTTCTCCGCCGCCAGCCACGCTTGGAACGCTTGCTTTTGCGCCGGCCACTCCGTGTCGAGGATCGAGAACCACGCGGTATCGCGGTTGCGGCCTTTATACACAGTGGCCTGCCGAAAGATGCCCTCGAATTTGAAGCCGAGCCGCTCCGCCGCCGCACGCGACGGCGCGTTCAGGCTGTCGCATTTCCACTCGTATCGGCGATAGCCAAGCTCATCGAACACATGCGCCATCAACAAGTACTGCGCCTCTGTGGAAATAGGCGTGCGCTTGAGCAGCGGCGAAAACGTCACGAACCCCACCTCGATGACACCATTCGTTGGGTCCATTCGCATCAACGCCAACGTCCCGACCGCTTTTCCCGTTTTGCGCTCGATGACGGCCAAGTGCCGAGGATCCTCGCTGCGCGCAGCCGCCTCAAGATGGCGCAGGTAATCCTGCGCTTCGGCAAACGGCCCCACCGAGAGATAGGTCCAATCCCGGCCGTCGGGCGCCGCTCGGTACGCGGCGTAAAGATCGTGCCCATGGCGCGCCACATCGAGCGGTTCGAGGCGGCAATAGGTGCCTTCGAGCGTCACCGCGCCCGGTACCGGCCGCTGCGACCAGCCGGGTACCGGCGCACCGATCGGTTGGCCGTATTCGTTCGTGAAAGTAGACATGGGAACTCCCGGGTTGCGTCTTCGTGGAAAGACTTTAAAATCCCTCGTGGCTCACAGAAAAGAGCCACATCTGAACTATTCTATGGTGCCACGACGAATAGCCCCCTCCCGACCTGACTGCCCGCATGCCAGCCCTCGATGAGTCCGCCGGCCCCGTGCTGGATTTGCTGCTCGAAACACCGCTCGTCAGAGACAAGGCCGGTGCATCGTTGCAGCGGCAACTGCATCAGCGCATTCGCGGCGCCATTCTGGACGGGCGCTTGCCCTCTGGCTGCCGGCTGCCCGGGTCGCGCACGCTCGCAACGGCGCTCGGCGTTTCGCGCAATAGCGTCACCGCCGTCTTTGAATTGCTGGGCGCCGAAGGCTATATCGCGCTGAGCCGCCAGGGAACGCGGGTCAGCACGCTCACTCAGTCTGCCAGCCGGGCACATGATGGGGCTGCGTCCCGGCGGGCCGCCGCGCCCGCGATCGCTGAACGTGCCGTGCGTGTGCGCGAGAGTACGCCAGGTGCGGGCCAGGATCTGCCATTTCGGCCTGGCGTGCCCGCGCTCGCCCGCTTTCCGTTGAGCGCTTGGAAAAATTGCCTCGATCGCGCCGTCCGGCGCACCGGAACGGCCGGCCTCTGGTACGGGGATCCACAGGGCGAACCGGCGTTGCGCACGGCCATCATGCGTCACCTTGCCGTCGCCCGCGGCGTGCGCTGCGCGCCTGAACATATCGTCATCACGGAAGGGGCGCAGGAGGCGTTATCGCTGTGCGTCCGCCTCGTGACGAATCCCGGCGACAAAGCCTGGATCGAAGAGCCCGGCTACCGCGGCGCCCGCACGGCCATGCTCTGCGGCGACCTCGATATCATCCCGATGCGCGTCGACGACAACGGCTTGCGGATCCCCGAACAAGCATGGGCCACGCACACGCCGCGGCTCATCTATACCTCGCCTTCTCATCAATACCCGACGGGGGCCGTGCTCACGGCGGCACGCCGGCTCGATCTGATCGGCAACGCGCAGCGTTACGGCGCCTGGATCATCGAGGACGACTACGACAGCGAATACCGCCATTCGGGCGAACTCGTCGGCGCCATGCAGGGCTTGGTGCCGAACGCGCAGGTGCTTTATGTCGGCACGTTCAGCAAGACGCTCTTTCCGTCGCTGCGCCTGGGATTTCTCGTCTTGCCCGAGATCTTGGCGCCTCAGGCTGCGCCGCTGCTGAAGGAGGCGCTGCGGGGCGGTCATCGCTACGAACAGCTTGCTTTGGCCGAGTTCATCGAAAGTGGGCAATTCAGCCGTCATCTCGGGCGGATGCGCCGCCTGTACAAGCGGCGGCAAGACGCGCTGCGCGCCGCATTGACGCAGTATCTCGACGTTCCGCATGTTGTCGCCGGCGGTGACAGCGGCATGCACTTGACCATCCGACTGCCGGCCGATTGCGTCGACGTGCGCATTGCCGAAGCCGCGCGCGCGTTCGATATGGCGCCGATGCCGCTGTCGCGCTTTGCGTCGTGCCCGCTGCCGGAAGACAACGGCCTCGTGCTCGGCTACGGCAATACGTCGGAGTCGTCGTTCGTGCCGCTCATTCGGCGTTTGGCCATGCTGATCCGTGCCGATAGGGGCGCAGTGAAACGATGAAAAACCAGTGCCGATTCGGCGTGCTCATTAGGACTGCGTACAATACGCGCTGATCGATCCAACCCGCGGGACGCAAGCCATGGCAATGAAGAAATTCGACCTTGAAAAGAACAAGGCGTTGAAACTGACCCAATCCTTGAAGCAATCGCAATCTGAGCGCTTCGGCAAAGGCGCCGAGCAAGCGCCGGCCAACCGCCGCGAACAGCGCAAGCTCGATCAGGCGAAAGGCCTCGTGCCGTTCGCCTGCAAGCTCGATGCGGATCTGGTCGCACAACTGAAGGAGCGCGCGGCCGCGCATCCCGAGGGCATCACGGGCCTCGTCGGCGAGTTGCTGCGCCAAGGGCTCGAAAAGGAAGCCGGCAACGCTTAATCCGCAGGCTTGGCAACGTCAGGCGTGGCACCTACACCATTCGAACGCGTGCCCGTCCGGAGTGCGCAGGACGATACGCTTCATGTTCTCGTCGTCGAGCCCATCGACGACGACCTTCGCCCCACTCGGCCCACTACGCCATCCGCACGTAATACAGCGTTACCAATCTCGCACGGCACTTTCACATGTATCGCGGGCACGCCCCTACACTGAGCTCGTCTTTCCTAGAAAACGAGCGCAGGCAACGCGCAAGGAGTCGTCCCCATGAACAAGAAGATCTTCGCTGCAGTGATCGGTGTCGGTATCGCGGCGCTCGCGATGTCCAAGGCAGCCTCGGCTCACGTCGATCTTGCCGTTGGCATCGGTATTCCGGCGCCCGTCTATGCGGCACCCCAACCCGTCTACGTGGCACCGCCGCAAGTGTATGCGCCGCCGCCCGTCGCCGTGGGCTACTGGGGCGGCGATGACGGCGGCTGGCGCGAGCGTCAATGGCGCCGTCGCGAGTGGCGCGAGCATGAATGGCGGGAACACCACGGCTGGGGCCGCGGCTGGGATCGCGATTGAATCGCGTCCAACAGCCGCGCGCAGCGGGGCGCAGAGCACTATGACGCGCGCGTCCCGCCCGCCGGGCTTTCGAGCCAATGCACACTGAAGAGCTGTGCTTCGTCGGTCCAAACGGGACCGGGCCGAAAGCCCGCCGACACAGCCAACTTTCGAAAGCCTTCTATCGTGAACTTGTGCGAGTTCTCGGTATGAAGGCTTTCTCCTTGTGCAAAGCTGAAATCGCGCCCCGCCACATGAACCGTCTGCGCACAGCGGCTCAGCAAGTGCATTTCGATTCGGCAGCGCCGCGGATCGTAGAACGCATAATGCGCGAACTCGCGTAAATCGAAATCGGCCGATAGCTCCGCATTGGCCCGTCGCAGCAAATTCAAATTGAACGCCGCCGTCACGCCCTGTGCATCGTTGTACGCACGATGCAGCGTTTGCGGATCCTTGACGAGATCCACGCCGACAAGCAAGCCGCCCCCCTCGAGCAAACGGGCCGCCAGCCGCAGGAAAGCCAGCGCTTCGTCGCGATCGAAATTGCCGATCGTCGAGCCCGGGAAAAAACCGACCCGGCGGCTCGTCGATGCGGTCAACTCCGATAGCTGGCTTTCGTTCATGTAATCGGCAGCGATCGGGCGTACCTGCAGCCAAGGGCAATCCGCATGAAGGCGCCGCGAAGCCTCTTCCAAATGCGCCGCCGAAATGTCGATCGGAAAATACCGGCGCGGCACAGCGCGCGCGTCGAACGAGCGCAGCAGAATCCGAATCTTTTCGAGCGAACCCGCGCCGAATTCGACGATATCCGCTTGCGGCCCGACGACCTCGGCCATCTCGCGGCCATACCGTTCGAGAATGCGCCGCTCCGTGCGTGTCGGGTAATACTCGGGCAAGTCGCAAATACGGTCGAACAATGCCGAACCGTGCGCATCGTAGAAGTATTTCGGTGCGACGCTGCGCGGGCTCCTCGATAAACCGGCCAGCAGATCGCGACGAAAATCGTCGTGCGAATCGGCGCTTACGTGCCGAGGGGGCGCGCCTGTCAGCGCTGCTGCGTCAGTTGTCTCGTACAAGGCGTACTCCCGTGAATTGCCAGCGGGCGGCCGGCGGGAAAAAGTTGCGGTACGTGGAGCGCGTATGCCCCGGCGGCGTCGCGATACTGCCGCCACGCAGCACTTGCTGGCCCACCATGAACTTGCCGTTGTATTCGGCCGCGACGCCGGCCAATGGACGAAACCCCGGATACGGGTCGTACGATGAGCGCGTCCACTGCCAGACATGTCCCGTCATCTGCTCGATCCCAGGCGCATCGAACGCCGCCTCCCATTCGAATTCCGTCGGCAGCCTCGCGCCCGCCCACTCGGCGTAAGCCGCCGCCTCGTAGAAGCTCAGGTTCGAAACGGGGGCACCGGGATCGAGTGCCTGTAGTCCGGACAAGCCGAACACGCGCCAGTTCCCGGACGCGCCCGCTTCGCCGCCTTCACCCCTCCCCTCGCAAGGCACCCAGTAGATCGGCGCCGTCCATCCTTCGCGCTGAACGGTGGCCCAACCGTCGGAAAGCCAGAGTTCAGGGCGCGCATAGCCCGCGTCCGCGATGAACGCCGCATATTCGCCGCACGTCACGAGCCGGTGCGCGATCTCGTAAGGCCGCAGCAGGTAGTCGTGACGCGGGCCCTCGTTGTCGAATGCAAAACCCCGGCCGTCATGACCGATCGCCACGATGCCCCCCGCCTGGCGCAGCCACTCCAGCGGCTGCGCGCTGATGCGTGCGTGCGGCTCCGTTGCGGGCGCAGTATCGGCTGCATCGGCTGCATCGGCTGGCCGCGGGCGGTAGGCCGGCATCAGCGGATTGCAGGAAAGGGCATGGACGATGTCCGTAACAATGAGTTCCTGGTGCTGCTGCTCGTGATGTAAGCCAAGCGTAATCAGCGGCTCGATGCGAGCCAATGCGCCGCGATCGAGGCGATTCAGGAGCGTCGAGATCGATTCGTCGACGTGATGCCGGTACGCATGCACTTCCTCCAGCGAAGGCCGCGTCAGCAGCCCTCGCTGCGGTCGGGCATGGCGCGGGCCCAGTGCTTCGTAGTACGAATTGAAAAGATACGCATAGCGCTCGTCGAACGGCCGATAGCCGGGCAAATGCGGCCTCAGCACGATCGTTTCGAAGAACCACGTCGTATGGGCGAGGTGCCATTTCGTCGGACTTGCATCGGGCATGGACTGCACGCCCTGATCTTCCGCCGACAGCGGTTCAGCAAGCGCAACACTGTGCCGCCGAACGTCGTCGTAAGCGCGTTGCAACTCGGGTACGGCGATGCTCATCGGGTCGCTCCTATTAATGGAATCGCGGCGGCGGGCAGAACCGGCCCCGTCATTCCAGTCTGTTTCCTGTATGCCTGCGACCGCACCACTTTAAGGGGTTTTCGGCACCGCCGCTCGGCCGTGCGCCGCCCGTCGGTGCCGCGCTCGCGCCGGCTCTGCACGGGGCCGTGCCGTGGCGTCGCTGCCGAGCCGGTCCTTCAGCCGTTTCGCGTCGAACGGCGCCTCCACTTTTTGATCGTTGTCGAAATAGCAAAACACATCGCGCTTCGCGCGCTTGGGGCGCGTCGCAGCGAGACGTTTCGCATCCACCGGCTCTTGCCCTCGCGCCCATGCCCGAATGCGTTCGGCCCATCGATCGAGCGCAGGTTCCGCATACGCGCCGCTATACAGCGTTTCGGTACCATGCAAGCGCATGTAGATGAAATCGGCCGTCACATCTTCGAAATACGGCCATCCGGCCACCGAATCGGAAATCACGAGCGATGCGTGATGGCGGCGCAAGATCTCGGGAAAAGCCGCGACGCAAAAGCTGGCGTGCCGCACTTCCACCGCGTGACGCAACCTGCCGCTGCGCGTCGTATCGAACCATGGCGCTTTGACGCGTGCGTCGTGCTGGCGTGCCAGGGCCATCGCTTCGTCGACGGTTCGAGGCAGCAACGACAGAAATCGTTCGAGCCGAGTCGCATCGAAGGGGAAGTTTGGCGGGAATTGCCAGAGAAACGGCCCGAGCTTTTCCTCGAGCGCCAGCACCCCCGAAGCGAAGAAGTTCGCGATCGCGGGCCGCGCGCTTTCGTCGCGAAAGCGCAGCATGTGTGTCAAATACCGTGGGCCTTTCACGCTGAAGACGAAGTGGTCGGGTGTCGCCGCGTACCACGACCGGTAGCTGCCGATCGTTTGCAGCGAATAGTGCGAGCCGTTGATCTCGATCGTATCGACCGCACGCGACGCGTAATCGAGTTCGCGCGCCTGCGCCAAGCCCTTCGGATAGAAGACGCCGCGCCACCCTGCGTAGCGCCAGCCGGATATGCCGATATGAATGGTCATTGCCCGGTACCGTGTGCATTTCGCGGAGCGCAGCAAGCGGCGTACCTAGTATCCTGTTCACGCTGATTGCGGGCTTGGCGAAACGCAGTCATCGCGTAGGATTTCACTGAATCGAATTCGCGCGGCGCACGCCGTCCGGTCATCGTTCGAAAACCACTCCCCAGCCCCGGGCCACCGGCAGGCGATAATTGGGCTTGGGCCCCTGGGCCTTCGACTTCCTTTCAATGCGGAGCCCTTTTTCATGCACATGCGCGTCGTCGCCGGCCGCCAAGGTTCACAATGGATCGCCGAAAGCTGGGCAGTGTTTCAGCTGCGTCCGGCTAGCTGGATCCTGCTTGGCGTGATCGATCTGCTCGTGACTGCCGTCCTCTACGAGCTGCCTTATGCGAGCGATCTGACCGCCGTGTTTACCGTACTGTGGACCGGAGGCATGATCTGTGCCGTCGATCACTGCCGGGCGACGGGCAACGTGGGGCTGGCCGACGTCGTGCGCGGCATTCGCGCGAATTTCCAGCCGCTCTTCGCGGCGGCCGTCTTCGGCTTGCTGATCGCGATCGTCTGCGATCTGACCGGCGACCGAGCGGCCAGCGCGCTGCAACTGCTCGCCTTCGGCGGCGCCGGCAACAGTCATTCCTTGGTCGCGCTGATCGCGGGCGCCATCTATTTGACGGCCGCCGTGATCGGCACAATGGCACTGTGGCTCGCGCCTGCTTTGATCGTGCTGAACGGCGCCACCCCGGCCGATGCGTTGCGTGCGAGCTTCGCGGCGACTTGGCACAACGGGCAGGCCGCGCTTATGTACGGTCTCATCGTGGCCGGCTTGATGTTGGCCAGCGTGTTGACGCTCGGGGTTGCACTGCTCGTCGTCGCGCCGCTGATCTATCTGTCCACCTATGCGGCGAGCACCGACATGTTTCCGCGCGAGCTTTAGGGCAAAGGAAACGCGCGGGCCCGCGTCGTGTTTGGACCGATCGAATCAGGTGATGACCTTGAGAACGCAATGTCCCACCCTCACATCGTCGAAATGAACGCCCCCTCGAGCGCCGGCCCGCTTGCCTCGTTCCATCCGGCCGTTGCCGCCTGGTTCGAATCGGCCTTCTCCGCGCCGACCGACGCGCAGATGCGCGCCTGGCCGCACATTCGCGCCGGTGAATCGACGCTCGTCGCGGCGCCCACGGGATCGGGCAAAACACTGACGGCCTTCCTATGGGCACTCGACGAACTCGTGCGCGATGGCCTGGCGCACGGCGGCACGCTGCCCGATGAAACGCTGGTCGTCTACGTCTCGCCGCTCAAGGCGCTGTCGAACGACATCCACGCCAATCTCGACCGGCCGCTGGCGGGCATCGGCGACCAACTCGCCCGGATGGGCCTGCCGCGCATCGAGATCCGCACGGCCGTGCGCACCGGAGATACCACGCCAGCGGAGCGCAATGCGCTCAAGCGCCGCCCGTCGCATATCCTCGTGACGACGCCCGAATCGCTCTATGTGCTGCTCTCGTCCGATTCGGGCCGCCGCATGCTGGCCACGACGCGTACGGTCATCGTCGACGAAATCCATGCCATGGTCGGCAGCAAACGCGGCGCGCATCTCGCGCTTTCGCTCGAACGGCTCGACGCATTGTGCAAACGCCGTCTGCCGCGCATCGGACTGTCCGCCACGCAAAAACCGATCGAAGCGGTCGCGCGCTTTCTGGTCGGCACGCACGAGGCCGCACGCTGCGCGATCGTCGATGTGGGCCACCATCGTGCGCGCGACCTCGCACTGGAACTACCGCCTGTCCCGCTGGAGGCGGTGATGGCGAACGAGGTGTGGGAGCGTGTCTACGATCGGCTGGCGGAACTCGCCTGCGCCCACGCCACCACACTCGTCTTCGTCAACACGCGCCGCATGGCCGAGCGCGCCGCGCGACATTTGACGGACCGCCTCGGCAAGGACGCCGTTGCAGCCCATCACGGCAGCATGGCCAAGGAGCATCGGCTCGATGCCGAGCAGCGCCTCAAAAGCGGGACGCTGCGCGTATTGATCGCCACGGCTTCGCTCGAACTCGGCATCGATATCGGCGATGTCGATCTCGTGTGCCAGTTGGGTTCGCCGCGCGGCATCGCATCGTTTCTCCAGCGCGTCGGGCGCTCGGGCCACCAGGTCGGCGGCATGCCGAAGGGCCGCTTGTTCCCGAACTCGCGCGACGATCTGATCGAATGCGCGGCATTGATCGACTGTGTCCGGCGCGGCGAACTCGATGCGCTCGCGCTGCCACACGCGCCACTCGACGTGCTGGCGCAGCAGATCGTCGCCGAGGCGGCATGCGAGGAATGGACCGAAGAAGCCCTGTTCGCTTGCGTCAAATACGCCGCGCCCTACGCCGAGCTCGCGCGCGAGCAATACGACGCGGTCCTGCGCATGCTGGCGGAGGGCTACACGAGCCGGTATGGCCCGCGCGGCGCCTACATCCATCGCGACATCGTTAAAGGGACGCTGCGCGGACGCCGCGGCGGCAAGATGACGGCGGTGACGTCGGGCGGGACCATCCCCGACAACGCCGATTACGCCGTCCTGCTCGAACCGCAAGGGCTCAACATCGGCACCGTCAACGAAGACTTCGCCGTCGAAAGTCTGGCCGGCGATGTCTTTCAACTCGGCAATACCTCCTACAAGATCCTACGTGTGGAGCCCGGCCGCGTCCGCGTGGTCGATGCCGAGGGGCAAGCGCCGAACATTCCGTTCTGGCTCGGCGAAGCGCCGGGACGCAGCGACGAGCTCTCGGCCGCGGTGGCGCGGCTCAGGGCGCGTGTCGACGAATTGCTTGGCAGTCCTGATCAATCATCCGCGCCCCGAAACAAAAGCGCTTCCGCAATCCAGACGCAGGCCGTCGCCGAGCTGGTGAACGAACTGGCGATCGACGAGAGCGCGGCGCGTCAGATCGTCGATTATCTCGCTCGCGCGAAAGCGGCCTTGTCGGTCCTGCCCACGCAAGACACGCTCGTGATGGAGCGGTTCTTCGACGAATCGGGCGGCACCCAGCTCGTCATTCATGCGCCGTTCGGCAGCCGCTTGAACCGCGCTTGGGGGCTTGCGCTCAGAAAACGGTTCTGCCGAACGTTCAACTTCGAATTGCAGGCGGCCGCGACCGAAGATGCGATCGTCCTGTCGCTGACAGGCAGTCACAGCTTCCCGCTTGACGAGGTATGGCGGTTTTTGCGTTCCGCGAGCGCCGAACATGTGTTGGTTCAGGCGTTGCTCGATGCGCCGCTGTTCAATGTGCGCTGGCGCTGGAACGCCGTGACTTCGCTTGCGTTGCCGCGTTTCACCGGCGGTCGCAAAACGCCGCCGCAGCTGCAGCGCATGAAAAGCGAAGACTTGCTCGCGGCCGTCTTTCCCGATCAAGTCGCGTGTCTGGAAAACGTCGCCGGCGAACGCGAGCTGCCGCGGCATCCGCTTGTCGATCAAACGGTCGACGACTGCCTGCACGAAGCGATGGACTGCGAAGGATGGCTGGCATTGCTGCGGCGGATCGAAAGCGGCGAGGTGGCGCTTGTCACGCGGGAGCTGTCCGCGCCCTCGCCGCTCGCCGCCGAAATCCTCAATGCGCGGCCCTATGCGTTTCTCGATGATGCCCCGCTCGAGGAGCGCCGCACGCAAGCGGTCCTCTCGCGCCGCTGGACCGATCCCGAGGAAGCGTCCGAGCTCGGTGCGCTCGATGCCGACGCGATCGCCGCCGTGCGCGACGAAGCTTGGCCGCAAGCGCGCAACGCGGACGAGATGCATGAGGCGTTGGTCACACTGGCCTGCATCAACGACACGGAAGCGCGGGCTCATGAGCACTGGATGCAATGGCTCGAATCGCTGGCGCATTCGGGTCGCGCGACGCGTATGCAGGTGGCGGAAGACGAAGCTGTTTGGCTGCCCGTCGAACGATTGACCTGCTTGCGCGCCGTGTATCCCGATGCGGCGTACGCGCCGCCTTTGACTGCGCCGCAGGGCTTCGCCGAAGACTGGGCAACGGAAGCCGCGCTCGTCGATATCCTGCGCGCGCGGCTATCGGGGCTCGGGCCCGAGCCGGTGCCGGCGCTTGCGCGCTCGCTTGCCTTGCCGGCAGCGGACGTCGCCGCGGCGCTCGTGGCACTGGAGCGCCAGGGCTATGCCATGCGCGGCCGATTCAGCCCCGGCGCGACGCAGGACGAATGGTGCGAGCGGCACCTCCTTGCTCGCATACATCGCTATACGATCAAGCGCTTGCGACGGGAGATTGAGCCCGTCGAACGGGCCGACTTTGTACGATTCTTAATCGAGTGGCAGCGCGTTGCGCCGAGCGCGCGCGGGATGGGGCGCGACGCGCTCGCCGCCACGCTCGACCAACTGGAAGGCTTCGAGGCGGCGGCGGCCGCGTGGGAAGAAGAGATCCTGCCGGCGCGGTTGCGCGATTACACGGGCACCACGCTCGATGAGTTGTGCCGCTCGGGCAAGCTCGTTTGGGCTCGCTTCGCGGCCGATGGACGAAGCGCCAGCACCCCCGTCCGAACGACACCGATCGTTCTGTTGCCGCGACGCGCGCTGCCGGTTTGGTATGCGCTGGCTGATCACCGAGCGGATCGTGCGAATGCATCGGAGGCGCCGGACGGGCTTTCTTCGCGCGCTTCGGTGTTGTTCGAGGCGCTGTCGCGGCACGGCGCCCTGTTCTTCGACGAATTGGTCAGTGAAGCCCGGGCGCTGCCGCTGGAAGTCGAAGCCGCGCTGGGCGAACTCGTGGCGGCCGGGCTCGTCAACGCCGACAGTTTCGCGGGGCTGCGTGCCCTCATCGCGCCCGCTGTCGCGCGCCAGCGCGGTTCACGGGGGATGACGCGGCGCGGCGCGCATCGTGGCGCATTGATCGGCGGGATGCACGACGCCGGCCGATGGGCATTGTTGCGCCGGCCCAGCGGGCCGGATCGATCCATGTCGCAAGAGACGGACGCGTCACTTCGAAGCGAAACGCGACTATCGCGCACCGTGACTGCCTCCCCGGCGCCCGACGTGATCGAGCATGCCGCCATGGCGTTGCTGCGCCGATATGGCGTGGTGTTTTGGCAATTGCTGGAGCGGGAACCCGCATGGCTGCCGCGCTGGCGCGATCTCCTGCACGTATTTCACCGCATGGAGGCAAGAGGGCTGATCCGCGGCGGCCGGTTCGTGAACGGGCTATCGGGCGAGCAATTCGCCCTGCCCGAAGCCCTCGCGTTGCTGCGCGACGTGCGCAAGCGCGAGCCGGACGGGCAATTCGTTTCCGTATGCGCCGCGGATCCGCTCAATATCGTCGGCACGATTCTACCGGGCGAAAAGGTGCCGGCGTGGGTCGGCAATCGCCTCGCATTGCGCGATGGAGCATGCGTGGCCACGTTGATCGGCGGCAAGTTCGAATTCACAGCGGGATTGACGCCCGCCGATCGGGAGGCCGCTCGGGTTTGTCTGGCGCGACGCGGATAAGCGATGCGCCGGGCCCGAATCAAGCCAGCGTCCGGCACAGCCCCTCGAACAGGATATCGGCCCCGAGCACGAACCCGTTGCCGCCCACGTTCACAAGCACTGACAAGGTCACGCAAAGGTTCTTCGAACTCGACGACATATACGGCTCGCTGACGATCGTCTCGCCCGGACGGACGAGCGCGTCGCGAAAGTACGTCCGCTTCGACCAGTTCGCGCCGGCGCTGCGCGCCAGGATCGGGAACGTGGCCCGGCGCCAATGGTCGTGCCGCTCGGATTCGATGTTCTCGCCAACCTGCCGCCCGGTATTGTCGAGGACGAACACGCGCAGGGCCCATTCGCATTCGAGAAAATGCCGCGCGGCCCGTTCGATCGGTACGCCCCAGCACCAGGCGTCCCGGAACAGGCCAAACGCCCGGCGGTACGGCGCCAGTTCGTCCAGATCGCTCACCCGGCGCAGTTTGCGCGCATCGGTGAGCTGAGCGCCCAGCGTGGAGGTGGGCACCCGGGCCAGTGTCCCGCCCGCCTCTACGTCGATCGTGGGCCGCCCGTAGTAATAGCCTTGGACGAAATCGGCATCGCAATCGGCACTGAGTTGCGCTTGCTCCTCCGTCTCGATCCCTTCGACGACGATAAAAGTGCCGATGTCATGCAACAAATCGACGAGGCGCAGCAGGCTCCGCGCATTCCGATAGCTGGTCACCGCCTTACAGATCAATTCGCGGTCGAGCTTGACGACGTCCGGGCGCAGGTCCCACACCCGGCCGAGATTCGTGAGCCCCGAGCCGAAATCGTCCAGCGCGATCAGGAAGCCGTAGCGCCGTAAGCGATCCACGGCGTCGATCAGCGCAAGCGGCGTATCCTGCCTCGCCTCCAGTACCTCGATCACCACCCGTCCGGGTGTCACGCCGCTTTCAAGCAGGTCGTCCGCGAGCGCGGGCCCATGAACCGGATCGGCCAGGACATCGGGATGCAGGTTCAGAAAGAGGACAGTTTCGTCATCCGCGAAGCGGACGAATCGCCGCAGATGATGCAAGGTGCACGCGCGCTCGTATTCGCCGTAGCGGCCAGCCCGGCGCGCGAGGGCGAACGCTTCATCGGGCGAACACGGCGCGCTGCCGGATGTCGCGCGCAGCAGCGCCTCGTATCCGACGGCGGCCCCGTGAGCCAGCGACAGCACGGGCTGGAAGGCGCTCTCTATGTGCGGCAGGCCGGGCACTTGAGCATCGATCATGGAAAGAAGAGTCGCGTCGTTAGGTCAAAAGCCGACGTGGCGATTGCAATGAGACCTATTGCCAACCTGGCGTCATGCAATAGGGCCTACCGCCTATAACGTCATATGTTTCGGCGAACTTAACAGTTTTCTCGGGGGAAACGCCAGTTCGTATCAATTTTCCCGGCGGCGCGCCGTTATCCGCGGTATAGCCCGAGCATCGACGGCCCAAACCCGACTCCAGGGTGCAACCGCGACGCCCAGGCGCAACCCAAGAGGAATATTTCGATGGCCGCTGATCATCACTCGATCGACGAACGCACCAACCTGACGAGTTCGAACAAGTTCGAGCTATTGCTGTTTCGGCTCGGTGCCGCCCCCGGAAACGACGAATCGCACGAGTTGTATGGCATCAACGTCTTCAAGGTGCGCGAAATCATGACGATGCCGACGATCACGCCGATCGCGGGCGCGTCGGAACACATGATCGGCGCCGTCGACATTCGCGGCCAGATCATCCCCGTCATCGATCTGCCGAAGCTGATGGGCTGCCAGCCTACGCGCGGCCTGAACATCCTGCTCGTGACCGAGTTCGCTCGTTCGACGCAGGCGTTCGCCGTCGAGGAAGTCGACGATATCGTCCGCCTGGAGTGGAATCAGGTGCTGTCGGCCGAAGGCTCCGCCGGCGGCAGCTCGGTGACGAGCATCGCGCGCATCGACGGCAATACCGGCGATTCGCGTCTCGCCCAGGTGGTGGATGTCGAGCAGGTCCTGCGCGATGTCTTCCCCGCACAGCATCCCAGCGTAGAAGCGGCTGACGTGGGCACCTCGGTCAAGATGAGCGGCGGGGCCAAGATTCTGGCGGCCGACGATTCCGGCTTCGCCCGCAAGCTCATCGAGCAAAGCCTCTCCGCGCTCGGCGCCGAATACATCATCACGAAGACCGGCCAAGAGGCGTGGGACACGCTCACGAAGATCGCCGCCGACGCTCAAAAGGAAGGCATGCGCGCCCGGGACAAGGTGGCCCTCGTGCTGACCGACCTGGAAATGCCCGAAATGGACGGCTTCATGCTGACGCGCCAGATCAAAGCTGACGAGCGGCTGCGCGACATTCCCGTCATCATCCATTCCTCGTTGACGGGCACCGCCAACGAAGCGCACGTCAAAAACGCGGGGGCGACGGGGTACGTCGCGAAGTTCGCGGCCGGGGATTTGGCCGAGGCGATTCGTCAAGCCCTCGCCGCCTGAGGCGGCCTGCCAAGGCCCGCGCCGCCGGCGCGTCCGTCAATGAGTATGTCCGGACGACCAAACGCCGATCAGCCGGAGGGGCTTCCTTAGGGCCTGTCGCTCACAGCAGCGGCAGGCCCGCGTTGCGTTTAACCTCCCGCAGCGACAGGACGGATTCCACCGACGTGACGCCGGGCAAAGCGCGCAGCACGTCGCGCAAGAACGCGCCGTAATCTTCGAGATCGCGCGCGACCACGTGTACGAGATAATCGGCGCTGCCCGCGACGTTATGGCACGCCACGATCCGGGGCAAGCCCTGGATCTGCCGCTCGAATTCGTCGGCAAGACGCCGATCGTGCACCCCGAAGCGCACCAGCGCGAAGGCCGTCACGCCGATCTGCAGTGC
Organism: Trinickia sp.; assembly: GCF_051961175.1. GTDB lineage: Bacteria > Pseudomonadota > Gammaproteobacteria > Burkholderiales > Burkholderiaceae > Trinickia. The sequence goes on from NZ_JBQCDN010000471.1 coordinate 28,472, forward strand.
CCGCTTCGAGAGCTCGGCACGGTAGCCTTCGATGTACCCCTCGGCCTCGAGCCGCTTCAGGCGCCGCGCGCAGGGCGTCTCGCTCAAGCCGACCGCTTCGGCAAGGCTCGCGTTCGTCATCCGGCCGTCCGCCTGGATCGCCATGAGAATGGCACGGTCCGTCTTGTCCAGAGTCATGCTTCGTTGCCCGTCATTGCCAGAGCTGCGATGGTAGCGCAAGCGCAGGCACTTCCCTTGCTCGGCCGTCGCTTCATGCTTCCCTCTTCTTCCACAGCCGGCCGCGGTGCCCCGCTCTTCGTCGTCTCGCCGCACCTGGACGACGCGGTTTTCAGCTGCGGCATGATGCTCGCGAGCCATCCGGGCTCGCTTATCTGCACAGTGTTTTGCGGCGCACCCGCTCCGCCGCAGCGGACGGCTTGGGACAACAGCGCGGGCCATCGCGACTCGAGCGACGCGCTGCGCGCGCGCATCGCCGAGGATGAGCACGCCCTCGCCCTGGTACAGGCGCGCGCCGTTCGCCTGTCGTTTCTGGACAGTCAATATGGGGCAACGCCCACAGTCGCCGAACTGACGCTGGCACTGACGGACGCTTGGCGAACCGGCGGATCCGGCCGCCTGGTCGCGCCGCTCGGCTTGTACCACTCGGATCATGTATTGGTGGGGGAAGCCTGTCGTGCGCTCATACGACAAGAGCGGATTGAAGACGCAATCCTGTATGAAGATGCGCTCTATCGAACGATTCGAGGCGCTGCGCGCCGGCAATACGACAAGCTGCGACGGCAGGGCTACGCCTACTCTGCGCTCGATGCGCACCCGCGGGCACCGTTGCCACCGTTGTGCGCGCCCGGTTCGGCCAACGTCAAATGGCGCGCCGTGCATGCTTATCGAAGCCAGCTGCGCGCGCTTGCGGATCCGCATCCGAGCGATCTTGTCGAGCCCGAGCGCTATGTCGTCATCGATCGGGCTCCGCCGTTGCGGTGTCGATAGGCGGCGCAGCGGCTTGCCGCTCGGCCTCGCGCACCAGCCGACGCATGCGCAAGACCGGCGCCCCCACGACGCGCCGGCGCCGCAATGCCCAGACGATACCGGCCCCGAGCACAGCCGCATCCCGCACGAACGCGCCCTCCCTGGCCTGAAGGGCCAGCGCGCGCACCGACGCTGCGACGGCTTCCGGCAGCGGCAAGCGCAGCCATGCGACGAGCGCGGCGTTGCGCGCGAGCATCCGCCGGCGCAGCGTGGCATCGCGCGCGGGCGAAGGGTGGTGGGTGACCGTCAGCGCATCGCAATAGACGATTGCATCGCCGCGATCCAGCAGATCGAGGGACACGAGCGATTCCTCGCCGCCGATGAACAAGCGGGGCTCATAGCCGCCGACTTCGCGGAACACCGAGGCGCGGAAGACACAAGCGCCGGCCATGTACCCGATGAGCGCAGGGCCGGGCAGCGTCTCGCGCGGGAGTGGGCTCGCTTCCATACGGGCGCACGTCGGATCGAGCTGGCCCGCTTCGCCGACCAGAACGCGCGCCGACAATACCGCAACGCGTGGTGCTTCATCGAGTATCCGTACCGCTCGATCCAGCGAGCCGGGTGCCCAGTGCGTGTCGTCGTCGCTGAAAGCGACGTAGTCTGTCGCCACCGCCTCCACGCCTCGATTGCGTCCCGCCGCCCCGAGGTTGTCGCGGCACTCGATCACCCTCACGCCGGGGAAACGACGCCGTAACGCTTGGGCGGTGCCGTCGGTCGAACCATTGTCGACGACGATGACGGGCGCGCGTTCCGGCAACGCCAGCAACCGCTCCACCGTGCGGGTCACCTCAGGCGCCCGGTCATGCGTGAGCACCACTACCGATATCCTCGTATTCATCTCATAGGGTGTCTTTACTGTCCGTTAAATCCGCGTTCGACCCTCGGCGCTCGAGTGCGGGATGCGCAGCCGCTCTCCATTCTTGATTGATTCGTTCCCACTGCGCTTAGCACGCGCCGCACGTCAGATTCGCCAAGCGCTCGCTTGGTCGGGACAGCAAAAAGTACTCCACGGGTGCCCGATCGCACGCGCAATGGCCTCGCCGCCGAGCGCGCCGCGCCGCTTATTAATTACATCGACTCTGTAACGCGGACGTCATGTTGACGCGACCGGGTAAAGATCACATCAGCGTTTCGAAGCGTTGCAACGCTTCTGCACGTTTGACCGGTCGCGCGAAACGATGGGCACACCGTGTGCTCGACAGGACGCGAGCACTTCGCGGAAAGACCGTACACCGGCGGATTGCGCGCTCGCCTGGCAGGCTTTCAATATCAAGGACTACTCATGAAAATCGCACTCGTCAGTGAACATGCGTCGCCTCTAGCCGTGGCGGGTGGCGTCGACAGTGGCGGCCAAAACATTTATGTCGCCCATGTCGCGCGGCAGTTGCACCGTCTAGGCCACCAAGTCGATGTGTTCACGCGGCGCGATCGCGCGCTGTTGCCGGCCGTGTCCGAGATGGAGGGTGTGCGCGTCATTCATGTGCCGGCCGGGCCGCCCACGCAAATGCCCAAGGAAGCGCTGCTGCCATTCATGCCCGAGTTCGCGGATTTCCTCGTGGGGTTCTGCCGGCGCGAGCGCACGCCATACGACGTTATCCACGCGAATTTTTTCATGTCGGGCATGGCCGCGCTGAAGGTGAAGGCCGCGCTCGGCATCCCGCTCGTGACGACGTTTCACGCGCTGGGCAAAGTACGACGGATTCATCAAGGGGCGGACGATGGTTTTCCGGATGCACGTTTCGCGATCGAGGACCAGCTCGTGCGCGAGTCGAACGTTGTCATCGCCGAGTGTCCGCAAGACGCGGCCGACCTGCATGAACATTACGGCTCCGATCCGTCCCGCGTCGAAATCGTCCCATGCGGGTTCGATACGGCGGAGTTCGATCGGATGGATCGAGCCGCCGCCCGCGCGGCCCTCGGATGGCCGCGCGAGCGCTTCGCCGTGCTCCAGCTCGGGCGCCTCGTTCCGCGCAAGGGGATCGACACCGTGGTGCGCGCGCGTGCCAGGCTGCGCGAACAGGCCCGCGTGGATGCGCACTTGTATGTCGTCGGCGGCAACGCAGACTTGCCGAACGAAATCGCCACCCCGGAAATCGCACGGCTGCGCGGCATTGCAACCGGCTGCGGCGTGGCCGATCACGTGACGTTCGTCGGCCGCCGCGGCCGCGCACAGCTGCGCGAGTTCTACGGCGCGGCGGATGTGTTCGTCACGACGCCCTGGTATGAGCCGTTCGGCATTACGCCGATCGAAGCGATGGCCTGCGCGCGCCCCGTCATCGGCTCGGACGTCGGCGGGATCCGCTATACCGTCGTCGACGGCAAGACCGGTTTCCTCGTGCCGCCGCGCGATCCCGATGCGCTGGCGGAGCGTCTGTCGCGCCTCGCACGGGATCCGGCACTCGGCGAACGGATGGGCGAAGCCGGGCTCGAACGCGTCCACACCAGCTTCACGTGGACGCGGGTAGCCCGCATGCTCGAGGACGTTTATCGCGGCGTCGCCCGCGCGCCGGCCGACGAGACCTGCCTTGTCGACGGGCGCAGCACGCGCGCCCCGCGTGCCGGCAGTGCGCATGCCGCGGCGGGCCGCGCTTGAGCACGCATTCGCTGCCGGGTCGTTCGAGGGCCGCCGCCATGACGCATGCCGCCGTGCTGTTCGACAAGGACGGGACGCTCCTCGACGACGTCCCCTATAACGTCGATCCCGCCCTCATGCGCTTCGCGCCCGGGGCGGCCGAGGCGCTCGCGATCCTTGCCGCGCACGGTTTCCGCTTGTTCGTCATCAGTAACCAAAGTGGCGTGGCGTTGGGGCGATTCCCCTACGAGGCACTCGCCGGCATGGAAGCGCACTTGGCGCATATGTTCGAAGCGTGCGGCGTCACACTCGAGGGCGCCTATTGGTGCCCGCATCATCCGGACGGTGTCGTCGCGCGCTATGCCTGCCGCTGTGCTTGCCGCAAGCCGGAACCGGGATTGTTGCTGCAGGCCGCACGCGAACATGCGATCGATCTGAGCAATAGCTGGTTCATCGGCGACATCCTCGACGACATCGAAGCCGGCACACGCGCAGGCTGCCGGACGGTGCTCATCGACAACGGTCATGAAACGTTATGGGAGCCCGGTCCCGCACGCATCCCAACACTGCGTGAGCCCGATTTGTGGAGGGCCGCGCTCGCCATCATTCGCGAACACGATCCGATGGTGCGCCCGCCGCAGGCCGACGACTTTCAGGACGATCCGATTTCCACCGCCGGCCCCGCCCCCGAAGCACGCGGTGGTTCGACGGGCGCCCCCGCCGGCAACCCATCGGGCGGGTGTGCAAACAAAGGGGGCGTCCGATGAGCGCCCTGCCTTTCAAAATCGCGCCAACGCTTTCGCAGGCTCACGAACGGGACACCGGCGTCTCGCATTGGGGACCGGAGGTCAAACGCATTCTGTGCGTGCGGCTGGACCGGCTCGGCGACATCCTGATGACGACGCCCGCGATTCATGCGTTGCGTACGTCGTTCCCAGGGAGCCACATCGCGCTGTTGACATCGAGCGTGGGCGCACAAGCCGCGCCATTTTTGAGCGACGTCGATGAAGTCATCGCCTACGATGCGCCGTGGCACGGGTTCTCGCCGTCCTGCGCGCCGGACGTCGATCTCGCCATGCAGCGAACACTCGAGGCGCAGCGGTTCGACGCCGCGGCGATCTTCACGGTCTATAGTCAAAGCGCGTTGCCGGCCGCGATGCTGTGCTATCTCGCCGGCATTCCGCGACGGCTCGCTCACTGCCGGGAAAATCCCTACGGTCTCCTGACCGATTGGGTATGTGAGACCGAGCCGCACAGCGGCGTACGACACGAAGTAGAGCGTCAACTGGCGCTCGTCGCCAAAATCGGCGCGGTCTGCGCCGATACACGGATGCGCTTGGCCGTCAGTGCCGACGCGCGCAGATCCCTGGCGCCAAAGCTCGCCACGCACGGCCTCGCGCCGCAAGGCCCCTGGTTCGTCATTCATCCTGGCGCCAGCGCCGCTTCGCGCCGCTATCCGGCCGATCGCTTCGGCGACGTGGCGACCCGTTTGGCGCGTGCGAGTACGTGGCCGATTCTGCTGACGGGAGGCTCGGATGAAGCCCCACTCGTGCGCGAGGTGATCGACTCGGCCGATGCATCGGTCCGCGGCCGTCTTCACGATCTATCAGGACGCCTCAATATGGGCGAGTTCGCCGCGCTGATCGAACGCACCACTGTACTTGTGACGAACAACAGCGGCCCCGTCCATCTTGCTTCAGCCTTGGGCACGCCCGTCGTCGATATCTATGCATTGACGAATCCCCAGCACACGCCGTGGCAAACCTCGCAGCGGGTCCTGTTTAGCGACGTCGAATGCCGCTGGTGCTACCGCGGCGTGTGTCCAGCCGGCCATCACGGCTGCCTGCTCGGCGTCCCGGCGGTTGACGTCGCTGCGGCCGCGCTGGAGCTCGCCGCGGAAGGCAGCGCACGGCCGGCGTCGATGCAGCCTCCTTTTGCCGAGCCCGAGCCCGAGCCCGAGCCCGAGCCGGAGCCCGAGCCGGAGCCCGATCCAACGTCGGCACACACCCCGATCTCTTCCTGACTACCGCCGGACTATCGCCATGTACACACTCGGAGTCAATGCCGTTTACCACGACAGCGCCGCGGCGCTCGTCAAGGATGGCGTCGTCGTCGCTGCCGCCGAAGACGAGCGCTTCACGCACGTCAAGCATGCCAAGCGGCCCGTGCCGTTTTCCACATGGCAGATGCCGTTCGACGCGATCGATTATTGCTTGAAGGAAGCGGGTATCGCGCTCGCCGATGTCGACCATGTCGCCTATTCATACAACCCCGGCCTCTTGCCGGCGATGCCCGACCCGGCGCACGGGGCGGCGACGATCGCGCTGCCTCTCGAACCCGCCCTGCAGCGCCCCTCGCATCCGGGCCAGTCGCCCTGGGATCCGCTGTTCATCAGCTACATCGTCAACGCACGCGCGCAGCTCATCGACGGTGCGCCGCATCATCTCGCGAAGCGCTTCCGCGCGCCGGTCGGCGGCCACCGCTTCGGCTGGCACTACGTCGAACATCACCTCGCGCACGAAGCCAGCGCATTTCTGGCTGCGCCGTTCGGCGACACCGCGGTGCTGACGATGGACGGACGGGGCGAAGGCGTCACAACGAGCCTCGGCCAATTCGTGGAGGGCCAATACAAGCGCATCAAGCAGGTCGAATTACCCCACTCGCTAGGCCTGCTCTACGAAGCGGTGACGAGCTGGCTCGGCTTCCTGCACTCATCGGACGAATATAAGGTCATGGCGCTCGCAGCATTCGGCCGCCCGGCGTATGCGGACGCCTTTCGTGAAATCGTGCGCTATCGCGGCAACGGCAGTTATACGGTGGAAGAGCCTGCGCTCGTCGAACGCTTCGGGCCTGCGCGCGAACGCGGCGGCCCATTGGAACGGCATCACTACGATGTCGCGAGTTCGCTGCAAACGGTACTCGAAGAGACCGTGCTCGAGCTCGCCCGCTGGCTTCACGAACGAACGGGTCTACCCCGGCTTTGCATGGCGGGCGGCGTCGCGCTCAATTGCGTCATGAACGCGCGCGTACGGGACGAAGGCCCCTTCGAAGAAGTGTGGGTGCAGCCCGCCGCCGGCGACGCCGGCACCGCGCTCGGGGCAGCGCTCTGGATCGATTGGCGCGAGCGCGGCGTCACCGGCGACCACGCGCGACGCTGGACGATGGACCATGCCTATCTGGGGCCGTCGTACGCCGATGCCGAGATCGAATCGTTCTTGCGCTGGTCGAAGGTGCCCTTCAAGCGGCTGGACGACGTCGCGGGCGAAACTGCCGATCTGCTTGCGGCGGGCAATGTGATCGGCTGGTATCAAGGGCGCACGGAGTTCGGCCCGAGAGCGCTCGGCGCCCGCTCGATTCTCGCTTCGCCGATCGATTCGGGGATGCAGGCGAAGCTCAATGAAATCAAGGACCGCGAGGATTTCCGACCGGTGGCGCCCGTCGTCATGGAAGAGCAGGCCGATGCATGGTTCGTGAACGCGCGCCGGGCGCCGTTCATGTTGTTCATCTTCGATATACGTCCGGAAGTGGCGGAGCGCATTCCGGCCGTCCGTCACGTCGACGGCACGGCGCGCGTGCAAACGATCAACCGTTCTCAGCACCCGCTCTACTACGATCTGCTCGCCGCCTTTCACGCGCGCACGGGGGTACCCATCCTCGTCAATACGTCGTTCAACACGCGCGGCGAACCGATGGTCAACTCGCCACGCGATGCGCTCGAATCGTTTTGGACCTCGCCGCTCGACGCACTCGTCATCGGGCCGTTTCTCATTACGAAGCAAGGATGCGCGGCATGAATACACCGGCTCCGGCGAGCACTCAGCCGCAATACCAGAGCGCGGCACCATCGGAGCACGGCGCCACGACGAAGCTGTGCCCCGACGTGTCCGTCGTCGTGCCGACATGGCGCCGGCCAGCGATGCTCGAGCGATGTTTGCAAGCGCTGATGCGTCAAACGCTGGTGCCGCAGCGATTCGAGATCGTCGTATGCGATGACGGGCCCGACGAGGCCACACGTGAGGTCGTCGAACGGATCGCCGATGCCCATCTGGCGCGCGGATTAACGGTTCGTTACCTGCCCATCGAAGCCACGCAAGGGCCGGCGGGCGCACGCAACGCCGGTTGGCGCCACGCGCGCGGCGAAACGATCGCGTTTACCGACGACGATACGATCCCCGACGAACGTTGGCTCGAAGCCGGGCTTGCCGCGATGGCCGATGGCGCCTGTGCCGCAGCCGGCGCGATTGCCGTGCCGTTGCCCGAACGGCCGACCGACTACGAGGCCGATGCCAGCGGACTGGCACGGGCGGAGTTCGCCACGGCGAATGTCTTCGTCAAGCGGGCCGCGCTGGCGCTCGTCAACGGGTTCGACGAGCGTTTCACCTCGGCATGGCGCGAGGATTCCGACTTGCAGTTCGCGTTGCTGGCGACGGGCGGACGCATCGTCAGGGCACCCGACGCCCTTGTCATACACCCCGTGCGGCCGGCACGTTGGGGCGTGAGCCTCGCGCAGCAACGCAAAAGCGTGTTCGAAGCGCTGCTTTACCGCAAGCATCCCGATTGCTATCGGCAACGCATCGCAAGTACGCCGCCGATCGGGTATTACGCGACCGTCACGGCGGCAGTGGCGGCTATCGTGGGGGCGGCCGTGCAAGCGCCGATGATCGCGGGCACCGGCGCGCTCGTCTGGATCGCCCTGACGTTCCGGTTCTTCGCCCGGCGGATGCGCGGGCGCAGTCGCACCTGGCGGCACGTGACGGAGATGGCCGTGACTTCCGCCTTGATTCCTTTCCTTTCCCTTTATTGGCGCTTGCGTGGTGCATGGCGCTATCGGACATGGTTCCTTTGATGCGAACATCGTCTCCCGCTTTGCCGCCGTTTTCGGCGCCCAGGCGCGTCGCCCTTTTTCGCGCGCTCCAGCTCGGCGATATGCTCTGTGCCGTTCCCGCCTTGCGCGCGTTGCGCCGCGCATGGCCCGATGCGCATATCACGCTGATCGGATTGCCGTGGGCGGCACGCTTCGTCGAACGGTACTCGACACTGATTGACGAGCTCGTCATCTTCCCCGGCGCGCCCGGATTTCCCGAACAGGAGGAAACCGATGCCGGGTTGCCGCAGTTCTATGCGACGATGCGTGCGCGGCATTTCGATCTCGCCTTGCAGCTGCACGGCAGTGGCGGCCCTGCCAACGACATCGTCAAGCATTTTGGCGCACGCTCGTGCGCCGGGTTTCATCAGCCGCACGAGGCCACCGAGCCCGGCTTCATCGCCTGGCCTGACGACCTGCCCGAGCCGCACCGCTATCTGGCGCTCGTGCGGGCACTGGGCATCGACGCCGGCGACGACACGCTATGGTTTCCGCTTTCACTACATGACCGATGCGAATACGAAGCGCTGGAAGCGAAGCACGGCATCGAGCCCGAGCGGCTGATACTGCTGCATCCGGGCGCTCAACTCCCGTCGCGACGCTGGCCGCCCGCGCGCTTCGCCGAAGTAGCCGACGCGCTATCGGCGCGCGGTTGGCAAATTGCGATCACCGGCACCTCCAACGAAGCCGCCATTACTGCGGCAGTGCTCGGAGCGATGGCCGCCCCCGCATTGCATCTGACAGGCGCGACCACACTCGGAGGGCTCGCCGCGCTCGTCGCACGCGCACGCCTCGTGGTGTGCAACGACACGGGCATCTCGCACATCGCCGCCGCGATGCGCACGCCGAGCACGGTCATCGCCTCGGGTAGCGACACGCGCCGCTGGGCACCGCTCGACCACACCCGCCACCGCGTGCTGGCCGACTATCCGCCATGCCGCCCTTGCGCCTTTCGCGATTGTCCTTTCGGCCACACGTGCGCGCTCAACGTCAGCGTGTCGCAGGTTGTCGAAGCGGCGCTCGACCAGCTTTCCCATCACGCACGCGCCCATCCCGCCGGAGCGGGCGTGCTGCACGTGCGCTCACATCACCGCGAACAGGAGCCCGGCCATGCCACGTAACCGCCGTCTGCGCGTGCTGACCTGGCACGTCCATGGCAATTACCTGTACTACCTCACGCAGGCGCCGCACGATTTCTGGCTTGTGACGCGCCCGGGCAATCCGCCGGGGTATGCAGGACGCTCAGGCGTCCTGCCGTGGGGCGATAACGTCCATGAAGTGGATGCCGCCGCCGTCGCGCAGCGCGAATTCGACGTCGTGCTCTATCAGCATCGCGAGCAGTGGGAACACGATCGCCTCATGGTGCTGTCGGAAGCGCAGCGCAAGCTGCCCTCGGTTTATCTCGAACACGATCCGCCACAAAACAATCCCTTCGCCGAGCGCCATTGGGTGAACGATCCGGCCACGCTGCTCGTGCATGTCACGCATTTCAACCGCTTGATGTGGGATGGCGAGGCGGTCCCCACGCGAGTGATCGAACATGGCGTGCTCGTGCCTGAAGGCGTGCGCTACACGGGCGAACTCGAGCGCGGCATCGTCGTCATCAACAACCTTGCCTCGCGGGGCCGCCGTCTTGGCGCCGACCTCTATGCCGCCGCAGCCGGGCGTATCCCGCTCGATCTCGTCGGGATGAACGCGCAGCAAGCGGGTGGTCTCGGTGAAATCGGCAATCTCGATTTAGCGGCGTTCACCGCGCGTTACCGGTTCTTCTTCAATCCGATCCGCTGGACGAGCCTCGGCCTCGCGATCATCGAAGCGATGACGATCGGCATGCCGATCGTCGGCTTGGCCACCACCGAGCTATCGACCGTCATTGTCAACGGCGAAAACGGCTACGTGGCAACCGACCTTGACGTCCTCATCGAGCGAATGCGCGCGTTGCTCGCCGATCCGGCCGAAGCGCAGCGCCTCGGGGAAAACGCGCGGCGTACCGCGCTCGAGCGGTTCGGCATCGAGCGGTTCGCGCACGACTGGGACAACCTGCTACGCGAGGTGGCACTGTGAGAGAACTCGATCGTAAGCGGATACTCGTGACAGGCGGTGCGGGCTTTCTTGGCTCGCATCTCTGCGAACGGCTCGTCAATGCGGGCCACGACGTGCTATGCGTCGATAACTTCTTCACGGGCACGCGCGACAATGTCGCCCACTTGATCGGGCGCAGCAACTTCGAGCTGATGCGACACGACGTCACGTTTCCGCTTTATGTCGAAGTC
>NZ_JBQCDN010000472.1:0-20056 GCF_051961175.1 Trinickia sp.
TTGGATCTGCCGGCCGCGCGCCCTCTGGAGGACCAACGCCGCCGCGCGGCGCTTCGCCATCGGCCGCTACCCGGGGTCGCTCCATGCCGTCACCCGCACCGTGGTCGTATGGGGGGAACGCCGGCCGCTGGGGCAATACGCCGCACGTGAGCTATCGGTTAAATGGCCGATCGCGCGCGCGGGCGAACGCGCGCGCCCGACCGCTCAGACGGCGGATGGCGCTCCGGCACCGGCGGCGCAGGGCGGGGTGGCGCCGGTCCGCGCGCGCGGGTGGGCACGGCGCTCGCAGGTGGAATTGCTGTGGGACTCGCCGGCCGCGGCGGGTCACAATCGCCAGACGATTTTTCGCACGACAATCGCAACTGACGGCGACCGAACCTCCGCCCATGCGCTCGACGCGACACTGCGTCAGGTTTGATCGGCAGGCTTTTCGGGCTATCTTGTCGCTGCGGCGGGCGTAATCGGACGACGCCCGGGGCGAAGCACGGTGCGGCGACGCCGTTTGTGCGCTGCCGGCACCTGGGCACGCGGGCACGCGAGGGAGGTAGGCCATGAAGCAGGCTCGAATCGAGATAGCCAGGGCGTACGATGAGCTCGGCTCGGACGGCGGTACACGTTTTCTCGTCGATCGGATGTGGCCGCGCGGGGTCAAGAAGGAATCGTTGCAAGTTGAGGCCTGGTTGCGCGACGTCGCGCCCAGCACCGAGTTGCGACGCTGGTTCGATCATGATCCTGCGCGCTGGGAAACATTTACCGAGCGTTACTGCGCCGAGCTCGACGCCAATCCGGCCGCTTGGCAGCCGATCGTCGATGCAGCCAAGCACGGGCGCGTTACCCTGTTGTTCGGCGCGCGCGACCGCGAGCACAATCAGGCCGTCGTGCTGCGCGACTATCTGGCGCGCAAGCTCGCGCATCATTGAATGGCACCGATGTCTCGATCGCCCCAAGTTCGTCTGGAAACCCTGCTCACGGAAATCCGCGCCTGCCGCGCCTGCGAGGCGCATTTGCCGCACGGGCCGAGGCCCGTGTTGCAGGTGGGGCGCGAGGCGCGCGTACTCATCATCGGCCAGGCACCGGGGGCGCGCGTGCATGCGTCGGGAATACCGTGGGATGACAAGAGCGGCCAGCGCCTGCGCGACTGGATGGGGATGGGTCCCGAACGCTTTTACGATCCCGATTGCGTGGCCCTCGTGCCGATGGGCTACTGCTATCCCGGGCGCGGCCCGTCCGGCGATTTGCCGCCCCGGCGCGAATGTGCCGAATTGTGGCTCGAGCGCGTGCTGGCCGAAATGCCGCACATCGAGTTGACCTTGCTTGTCGGCGCGTATGCGCAGCAACGCTTTCTCGGCGCCGAGCGTCGCGCGAGTCTGACCGAGACCGTCGCCGCGTGGCGCGAGTACGGTCCTTCGCGCGTGCCGTTGCCGCATCCTTCGCCGCGCAACCAGGGCTGGTTCAAGCACCATCCGTGGTTCGAGCGCGAGCTGCTTCCGGTTCTCAAAGCGCGCGTGGCGGACGCGTTGTCCAGGAAACGAATCAAGGCCAGCGCGTAGAGCCGGCATCAGCGCATCGCCGCTGTCTCAGAGGCCCGGCTTTGCCCGGCCGCCGTACTTGGCGCTCAGCGTGACGTCAGCGGCATTCGGGCCCGCCGCGGGTATTTTCGTCAGTGGCTGTCACTAATTTACCTGTTCTTCATCGACCAATTGCGCCCGTCCGGTGCGCGATAGGGCCCATCCTCGAACAAACCAAAATCGCTCGGCGTGCGGCCGGCTAACTCGGCCGCACAGGACTATCATTGCACCCCTGGCGCGCTTTCTTATCTCGAAACGAGGGCGCGCATCGTTCGATATAGCGCGTAGAAAGGACACGTCTCATGACTTCCGGCGTCATCCGCATTCGCGGAGCTCGTCAACACAATCTCAAAAATATCGATCTCGATCTTCGTACGGGCGAGATGGCCGTCGTGACGGGGCCGTCGGGTTCGGGGAAATCGAGCCTCGTTTTCGACACGCTGTATGCCGAGGGGCAGCGGCGCTATGTCGAAACGTTCAGCGCTTATGCCCGGCAATTTCTCGATCGGATGGATCGTCCGCAGGTCGACCGTGTCGATGGCGTGCCGCCGGCCATTGCGATCGATCAGACGAACCCCGTGCGCAGCTCGCGTTCGACGGTCGGTACGATGACGGAGCTCAACGATCATCTGAAGCTGCTCTACGCTCGGGCCGCCCAGCTCTTCGACAAAGCGACGGCCGACGCCGTGCGCCATGACACGCCCGAGACGATTTACGCCGAACTCGTGGCGCGCACCACCGAGCGCGACGAACGGCTGGTCGTCACGTTCCCCGTCGAGTTGCCCGAACAGACGAGCGCCGACGAAGTCGGGCAGTGGTTGTCGGCCAGCGGCTACACGCGCGTGCAAGCGGAACGCGAAGTGATGACGCCGGCCGGCGCGCGCAAGGTGCTCGACGTCGTGGCCGACCGCTTTCGCTTGAGCAAGACGGACAAGGCCCGGGTGGTCGAAGCGATCGAAGCTTCGCTCAAGCGCGGCGCCGGGCGGGTGAACGTCTACGTGCTGGCCGACGGCGATGGCAATGGCGATACCGGCGAGCAAGCGCCGCGCATTTGGCGTTTTTCGACAGGTTTGCACTGCCCAGAAAGCGATCTGCGCTACGCCGATCCACAGCCGGGACTGTTCTCGTTCAACTCGGCCTACGGCGCGTGCGACGCCTGTCGCGGTTTCGGCCGCGTGATCGGCGTCGATCTCGGGCTCGTGATTCCCGATGTGCGCAAGACGCTCGCGGGCGGCGCCATCAAGCCCATGCAAACGCCGGCTTGGAAGGAGTGTCAGGACGACCTCATGCGCTATGGCGCGCGTGCGCGCATCCGCACCACGACGCCGTGGGCCGAGCTGACGGACGCCGAGCGCGACTGGGTCATCAACGGCTCGCCCGACTGGAACGGCGAATGGCAGCGCGAGTGGTATGGCGTGCGGCGTTTCTTCAACTACCTGGAATCGAAGGCGTACAAGATGCACATTCGCGTGCTCTTGTCGAAGTACCGCAGCTATACGCCTTGCGAGACGTGCGGCGGTGCGCGCCTGAAGACGGAATCGCTGCTGTGGCGTCTCGGCACGAAAGCCAACGCCGATGCCGTGCTGGCCCCGGCGGCGCGTTTCATGCCGCATGGCGTGACGTGGACGCGTGCACAGTTGGAAGCACTGCCCGGGCTGACCGTCCATGACTTGATGCTGATGCCGATCGGACGCATTCGCCGGTTTTTTGACGAGATGACGCTGCCGAGCGCGCTGCTCGACGATGCGTTGAAGTTACTCGTCGCAGAAGTGCGCACGCGGCTACGGTACTTGTGCGACGTCGGCCTCGGCTACCTGACGCTCGATCGCCAAAGCCGAACGCTGTCGGGCGGCGAAGTGCAGCGCATCAACTTGACGACGGCGCTCGGCACCTCGCTCACGAAAACGCTGTTCGTGCTCGACGAACCGAGCATCGGGCTGCATCCGCGCGATCTCGATCGAATCGTCGAAGCGATGCGGCGTCTGCGCGATGCGGGCAATACGCTTGTCGTCGTGGAGCACGATCCCTCGGTGATGCTCGCGGCCGATCGTCTCATCGATATGGGCCCCGGGCCTGGCGAACGCGGCGGCTCGATCGTTTTCGACGGCACGCCGGCCGATATCCGCTCGGCACCGACGCTGACGGGCGAATACCTTGGCGCGCGCCGGCGCGTGGCCGATGCGGCGCATTGGGCGCGGCGGCCCGTCGAGGCGGACACGCCTCGGCTCGTGCTCGAGGGTGCGAGTGAACATAACCTGCGCGATGTGACGATCGAGATTCCGCTGGCGCGGCTCGTCTGTGTGACGGGCGTCTCGGGCTCGGGCAAATCCACCCTCGTCCAGGACGTGCTCAACCCGGCGCTCGCCCGCTTTCTGGGGCGAGCGACCGAAGCGCCCGGCGCGCACCGCGCGTTGATCGGGGCTCAGTTGATCGAAGACGCGGTATTCGTCGACCAATCGCCGATCGGTAAGACGGCGCGCTCGAATCCCGCGAGCTATGTCGGCGCCTTCGACGAAATCCGCAAGCTCTTCGCAAAAGCGCCGCTGGCATTGCAACGAGGCTACGCGGCCGGCACATTCAGCTTCAATTCGGGCGATGGCCGTTGCCCCACCTGCGGCGGGTCGGGCTTCGAGCACGTCGAAATGCAGTTCCTGTCCGACGTGTATCTGCGCTGTCCGGATTGCGACGGGCGCCGCTACCGCGCAGAGGTGCTCGATGTGACCATTGAACGGGGCACACCTTCACGTGCGCTTTCGATCGCCGATGTCCTCGAGCTGACCGTTAGCGAAGCGGTGAACCTATTCGCCGCGGATGCCGATGTCCTGCGCGTGCTGCAGCCGATCGTCGACGTCGGGCTCGAGTACGTGAAGCTGGGCCAGCCGGTGCCGACCCTCTCGGGGGGTGAGGCGCAGCGGCTCAAGTTGGCGGGCTTTCTTGCGGAAACGGGCGGCAAGATCGGTGCCGAATCGACGCCGGGTGGACGTCTATTCATGTTCGACGAGCCCACGACGGGCCTGCATTTCGACGACATCGCCAAACTGATGCGCGCCTTCGGCAAGCTGCTCGCGCGCGGCCATTCGCTGATTGTCATCGAGCACAACTTGGACGTGATTCGCGCGGCCGATTGGATCATCGATCTCGGTCCCGAAGGCGGAGATGAAGGCGGGCTCGTGGTGGCGGTCGGCACGCCGGACGATATCAAGGCATGCGAAGCGTCCCACACCGGGCGCGCGCTGAAGCACTACGACGAGACATTGGGGGAAGGCGAGACGCAACAGGCGGCCGCCGGTGTGCCGCTGCAAGCGGCCCTCGCCGCGGCGCGTGCACGGCGGGCGGTCGAGGGTGACGATGTCGTGCGGATCGTCAACGCGCGCGAGCACAACCTGAAGAGCTTGAACGTCGATATTCCGCACGGCAAATTCAACGTCGTGACGGGCGTATCGGGCTCGGGCAAATCGACCCTTGCGTTCGACATTCTGTTCCACGAGGGCCAGCGGCGTTACCTCGAATCGCTCAACGCCTATGCGCGTTCGATCGTGCAGCCCGCGGGGCGGCCGGAAGTCGATGCCGTCTACGGGATTCCGCCGACCGTGGCGATCGAGCAGCGCCTCTCGCGCGGCGGCCGCAAAAGCACGGTGGCGACGACGTCCGAAGTCTGGCATTTCCTACGGCTGCTCTATGTGAAGCTCGGCATGCAGCACTGCGTGCACGATGGCACGCCCGTCAAGCCGCAAAGTGCGGAATCGATCGCTGCGCAATTGCTGCGTGACTATGCGGGCGAACACGTGGGGTTCTTCGCGCCGCTGGTGGTCAACCGCAAGGGCGTCTATACCGATCTGGCGAAGTGGGCGAAGGCACGCGGCTATACGCATCTGCGCGTCGACGGCGAGTTTCTACCCGTCGACCCGTGGCCGAAGCTCGAACGGTTCCGCGAGCATACGATCGAGTTGCCGGTTGCCGATCTCGTGGTGTCGGCCGACAACGAGGGCGAATTGCGCCGCGCACTCGATGCGACGCTCGAACTCGGCAAGGGCATCGTGCATTTGCTGGCCCCGCTCGATGGCTTGTCCGATGCCTTGGCGGCCAAGCGCTCGACGCTCGGCATCGGCGAAATGGAAGTGCTGTCGGTGAAGCGTGCGTGTCCGATGTGCGGCACGAGCTATCCCGAACTCGATCCGCGCATGTTCTCGTACAACAGCAAGCACGGCTGGTGCACGAGTTGCGTGGGCACGGGGCTCGCTTTGACGCGCGAACAGCGGGCCGCGTACGACGATACGGTATTAGGTGCCGACGATAATCGCGGACGAGAGCAAACGCTGCCATCGGAGGAACAGGAGGTCGAGGGTGTGAGCGACACCCCGTGCCCCGATTGCCACGGCACGCGGCTGAACGACGCCGCGCGCGCCGTGCAGTTCGATGGCCGCTCGATCGTCGACGTCGGGCGTTGGACCGTCTCCGATACACGCGCCTGGATCGATGCGATCTCGTTATCGGGCCGCGATGCGCAGATCGCGCGCGACGTCGTGAGCGAAATCGCCAGCCGCCTGCGTTTTCTCGAAGAAGTCGGGCTTGGCTATCTGAGTCTCGATCGGGCGGCGCCGAGCCTGTCGGGCGGTGAAGCGCAGCGTATTCGTCTCGCCGCGCAGCTCGGCAGCAACTTGCAGGGCGTGTGCTACGTGCTCGATGAACCGACGATCGGCCTGCATCCGCGCGACAATCGGATCTTGCTCGACGCGCTGCATCAACTCGGCGACAAGGGCAACACGCTCGTCGTCGTCGAACACGACGAAGACACGATCCGCCGCGCTGACCACATCATCGATATCGGACCGGGTGCGGGCAAGCGTGGCGGCCGACTTGTCGCCGAAGGCGGTGTGCAGGACTTGGCGGCGCATGCCGATTCGCTGACGGGGCAATTTCTCGCGCGCCCGATCGTGCATCCGTTGCAGCCGCGTCGTGAAGTGCACGCCGATCCCAAGTCGGCGGTGCCGGAGCGATGGCTGACCGTGCATGGCGCGTCGCTGCACAATCTGCGCGACGTGACGGCGCGCATTCCGCTGGCACGGCTCGTCGCCGTGACGGGCGTATCGGGGTCGGGCAAATCGACGCTCGCCCGCGACGTTCTGATGACGAACTTGCTCGATGCGGTGGGTCGTTCGGTGCTGTCGTCGCCGGCCACGCGCCGCGCCCGACGCGCAGCGGAAGAAGGAGCAAATGCCACCGCCACCAAGAAAGCGCGCGCGCAACCGAGCCGGCACGCGACGGCGAGTGTCGCCCGGGCCCCTTTGAGCGTCACGCATCGCTGGCAGGGGTGCGCGTCGATCAGCGGATTCGAGGCGATCGACCGCGTGCTCGAAGTCGATCAAACGCCGATCGGCAAGACCCCGCGCTCGTGTCCGGCCACGTATATCGGCGTATGGGACACCATTCGCAAGCTCTTTGCCGAAACGCTCGAAGCCAGGGCGCGCGGTTATGCCGCTTCGCGCTTCTCGTTCAATACGGGCGATGGCCGTTGCCCGGCGTGCGAAGGGCAGGGCGTGCGCACGATCGGCATGAGCTTCCTGCCGGACGTGAAGGTGCCGTGCGACGTGTGTCACGGCCAGCGCTTCAATCCCGAAACGCTGGCGGTGACGTGGCGCGGCAAAAACATCGGCGACGTGCTGACGATGGAGATCGACGAGGCGGTCGAATTCTTCGCGCCGATGCCGAGCATTGCACATCCGTTGCAGTTGATGAAAGACGTGGGCCTGGGGTATCTCACGCTTGGGCAGCCGTCGCCGACGCTATCGGGCGGCGAGGCACAGCGGATCAAGCTCGTGACGGAACTGGCGAAGGTCAGGGACGACGTCACGCGGCGCGGGCAGAAGGCGCCGCATACGCTGTACGTGCTCGACGAACCGACGGTGGGCCTGCACATGGCCGATGTCGCGCGGCTGATTCGCGTGCTGCATCGTCTCGTGGATGGAGGCCATAGCGTTATCGTCATCGAACACGACCTCGACGTGATCGCCGAAGCCGATTGGATCATCGATCTTGGGCCGGAGGGTGGCGCAGGCGGTGGGACGATCGTCGCGGCTTGCGATCCCGAAACGCTTTCGGGTGTACGCGAGAGTCACACGGGGCAGGCACTGATTCCTGTGCTGGCGCGTGCGGCCGGGGAGCGGGAGAAAGAGGCGGCGGAGGAAGGGCGGCGCAGCGCTTGAAGATGCGCTTGGAGATGCGTTTGCCGTTGCGTTAAACAGAGCGGAGCAGCGGATGCGTTCGCATGACATCTCCGTTCCGCTCTTCGATGAAATCCGGGCTGGCTGCGCACAGCGCGGCGCAGCGAGCCCTGCTGTCGCGGCGTCAGGCTTCTCCGGCCAGCTCCGATGCGGGTGTCGACGCCGATGGGCTCGGGGTGCTCAATGCGTTCGACGTGATTGCGTGGGCACCGGCGCTGCGCACTTGCCCCACCCACACGAGCGCGAGCGACGCCAGTACCACGGAGACCCATCCATTCAAGCCATAGCCGACGATGTGTCCCGCCGCATCGGTCGAGAGCATCAGGCCGCCGAGCCATGCACCACAGCCTGTTCCTAGCGATTGCACCGCGCCGTTCGCGCTGAGGAATGCGCCGCGATGTTTCGCGTCGGGTACGGTCGTGAGGATCGCCTGCATCGGCACGATGCGCCCGGACGAAATGACCAGGAAGAGCGCGAACCCGGGCACCATGACCCAGAACGGAACATTGGGCAGATGCGTGACCACGAGCACGGGGGCGAGCGCCAACACCCCGAAAAAGCGAAACACGACGCGATGCCCGATTCGATCGGCGAGCCGGCCGATGGCGCGCGAGGTGAAGAACGTCGCGCCACCGCCAGCCATATAAAGCAGCGAGATATGGCCCGGCGCCACGCTGTGATTCGCGACGAGCATCGGAGAGATGAACGGAATCACGAGCATATGCGCGAGCATGAGCAGAAACGTCAACGCGAAGGCCCGCACATGGCGCGGATAGGTCAGCAGCCGTCCGAGCGCCGGCAGCGTATCGGCCAGCGCCGGCGCGCGTCTCGACAAATGCTCGGACAGCGAAGGCACGATGCGCGCGGTGGCCCAGGCGATCGTCAGCGTGAGCGCGCCGAGCAGCCAGAACGGTGCGGACCAATGGAAGTACGCACCGATCATCACGCCGGCGGGTACACCCGCGATGGCGGCCATCGAGAAGCCCGTCATGATGATGCCGGTGGCGGCGCCGCGCCGCTCGACGGGGACGATGTCGGCGACGATGGCCATGACGCCGGCCCCGAGTACGCCGCCCGTGATGCCGGCGAACGCACGGCTGGCGAGCAGGAGCGGATAGGTTGTTGCGCAGGCGCAAGCGACGTTCGACAGCGCGAACAGCAGATAGGCGACGAGCAGCAGCTTACGGCGATCGAAGCGATCGATATAGGTCGCCGCGAGCAACGCCGAGAGTCCCGAACACCATGAGTAGGCCGAGACAGCTGCCGCGAACTTCGATGGCGAGATGCTGAAGGCCGTCATGATCTGCGGGCCGAGCGGCATCATGACCATGAAGTCCATGATGAGCGTGAATTGCACGAGCGCGAGCAGCCAGATCAAACGCCGCTCTCGTGCTTGAGGCAATGCATACATAGTTGTTCGAATCCTTATCGACGAGCGGTTGGCTGACCGGCGGCTTCGAATGGCCGCCGGTGCCTTCGTGGTTGCTTCGGTTGATTTGACGCGCAGGCCCCTGCGCGCGTGACACGTTACGCTTCTTTCGTGTTTTGCGGCGCCGAGCCGGCCGCCGCGTTGCCTTCGATTTCCTCGGCGGCGCGCAGCAGGATCTGCGCGACGCGCAACTGTTCGCTTTCATCGGCATCGATACGACGCAGCAGGGCCAGCTTGAGGGCGTACTTCGCTTGACGCAGCTTCGGATGCCAACCGGCATCGCGACCGCCCTCGTCATCTTCCTGTGCCGCGTAGGCGCGCCGCATCGATTCCATCTTGTGAGCGACGAAACTGAGCTTGGCGAGAATCATGTCGACTTGATCGCGGTTCGCGGCCAGATGCGCTTTGCCAGCCTCCGCGATCTCGTAGCGTTTGCGATTGCCTTCTTGCTGCACCGTGACGAAGCCCAGCTCTTCAAGATAAGTCAGCGCGGGGTAGACCATGCCGGGGCTCGGCGCATAGAAACCGTTCGAGCGCGTCTCGAGTTCCTTGATCAGTTCGTAGCCGTGACGGGGTGCTTCGGCGATCAGCGCGAGCAGCATCAACTGCAGATCTTCGCCGCTGAACTTGCGGCCGCGCGTGAAGCTGTCATCGTCGCCGAATCCTCGATCGCCGCGGCCACCCCAGAACGACGCTCCGCCCCCTCCGCCTCCGCGGTGGTGATGCCGGCCGATCGCGTGCCATAGCCGATGCAGGAACAAAGACTCACCGTGCCGCCTGTCGTGGTGCCTGCCTTCGCTCGAACTGTGGCGAACCTCTTGGCCGGCAGCATCACGACGATGGCCGTACCCGTGACCGTAGTGCGGGCCCGACTCGGCGTCATGGGCATGCACGTGAGCGTGAGCGTGCCCGCGTTCGAACTCGGAAAGCGCGAACGCACGCTGGAATGCGTGAAAGGGATGTCGCATGGGAGAACTCCCAGGAAATGGACGATGTATCTAAAGATATATATCTAAAGATACAAAGTCAAGCATTGGGTGGATGCGGCTAGCGTGGCTTCGGTTACGTCTCAGGAATGCGCGTTGCGAACGTTGGCGGGCGGCACATCGTTCATTCACGACTGAGAAAGGGGGTCCCATGTTCATGCACAACAAGCGGTTGCAGTACACGGTCCGAGTGGGTCGGACCGATCCGGGGTTGGCAAATCTGCTACTTGAGCAATTCGGCGGGCCGCAAGGCGAATTGGCGGCAGCGATGCGCTATTTCACGCAGGCGATCACCGAGGAAGATCCCGGTCGCAAGGACATGTTGCTCGATATCGCGACCGAGGAGTTGAGCCACTTGGAGATCATCGGCTCCATCGTGGCGATGCTCAATCGCGGCGCGAAAGGGGAACTGGCGGAGGCGGTGGACGGGCAGGCGGATCTATATCGCAAGCTGAATGGAGCCGGAAACGATAGTCATGTGACGCAGGTGCTTTACGGTGCTGGCACGCCGCTCACGAATTCGGCTGGGGTGCCTTGGAACGCGGGTTACATCGATACGATCGGCGAGCCGACTGCGGACTTGCGTTCGAACATCGCCGCCGAAGCGCGCGCGAAGATCATCTACGAGCGGTTGATTAACGTGTCGGATGATCCCGGGGTACGTGAGGCGCTGGGGTTCTTGATGACGCGCGAAGTGTCGCACCAGAAGTCGTTCGAAAAGGCGTTGTATGCGATCACGGCGAATTTTCCGCCGGGCAAACTGGCGCCCGACGCCGAGTACGCGGAAGCGTATTTCAAGATGTCGGTGGGCGCGCCGCCTGAGCGCGGGCCTTGGAACGAGGGGCGCGGGTTGAAGCTCGTCGAGAATCCCCCTGTGCCGGTGGACGGCGGCGATGGATCGGCGGCGGTGCAGCTGACGGAGAAGGAGCGGACGACGCTCGACGAGATGAAGCGACGGTTGAAGTCCGACCGAACGCACGATCCGGAGACGGGCGCGGAGCTGGGGGAGGGAGCGCCGGGGGCTGATGGGTTGATTGAGTGAGTGGCACAATTACGAGCGACGTATATTGGAACAAGGATGCGTCGCCGTTTCCTGGCTTTGGCGGGGGCAATCCAGTTTCGGCTTCGAACGGGCTCACGACCGCGCAAACGAGCACGCCTTCGTCATTCGCCGGGTACGACTTCGCGCCGAACGGCGTGTGGGCCATGCCAGCCAATGGGAGTCATCCCGTGTTGCAATGGCAATTGCAGCCGGCGAGCGGCGGTTGAAGGGTTTAAGCACCGCCGCCGGTGCTTGCTGGGCAATGTGTCAGTCGTAGTGGAATCGGCACTGCATCACGTAGATGATGCAGTCCTGGACGATGCACACCAAGCGATCCGCTTTCGTGATGCGACGTGACCAGAATCCGGTCAGGTCGCCTTTTAATGGCTCTGGCTTACCCGTGCCCTTGAACGGGTCTCGTGAAATTTCCTCAATCAGGCCGTTGATCTCCGCGACGATCGCGAGGTTCGTTTTCTGCCAATACAGGTAATCGTCCCAAGCATTCGTCGACCAAGCGACCTTACAACGACTTACCGCTGCGGCTTTGTTTTTCGCCTTCTTCTGCGTCATCGATCAGCAATTCCTTTACGAAGGTCTTGCCGGCCTTGAACTCAGCAATGGATTGGCGAAGTCGGTCGGCGTTCGCAGGAGTGCCCAATAGGTGCAGGGTTTCCTGCAGGCTGTTGTAGTCCTCAAGCGAAATCATGACGACGTGTTCCCCGCGCTGACGGGTAATCACGGTCGGCTCATGGTCCCGGCACACCGCATCCAGAGCCTGCTTAAAGCCGGCTCGCGCCTCACTGAAAGTCAGGATGTTCATATCTAGCTTCTCACTTGCCTGCTGCCCGACTCCCGGGTACAAGCGTCTAGCTCACACGCTCCGGACCAAAATGGCCAAAGCGACGTTTTTGCCGTTCGGTGCGTGATGGGGACGACATCCGATGAAGATGCCGCACGCTTTTCATATGCGCATTCTTGCTACCCTGAGGGCAGCCTTGATGAAGCAGATGAATGCAGATGTCATTGTACGTAGCTTTGTACGATGATGCAGCGGGCCTCCGCGAGCATTGCGATGCGCAGCGCCCACTAAAGTGTGGCGGCCAGCACACCTATGCCAGCGCCGGCACACCTATACCTCCGTGCGCCTCAGCAGATAATCGAGCCCGCCGACGCGATACCACCGGTATCCATAAGGCTCGAGCACGACGACGTGCCGGCCGTCGTCGCCAGCCTGACTATGATCGTCGGATAGCACATTGATCAGCCGCTCGTCGCCCGGCCCGTTGCAGCCGGAGCGGAATCTCACGGTGCAGGCCTCCGCGCTGAAGTTATGGACGAACAGCACCGAGTTGTTGCGCCAGTCGTACCGCAGCGCGAGCACATCGTTGCGAGAAGTGCGCAGCACTTCGAAGTCGCCCCAGCCGATTTCCGGCATTTCGCGCCGCATGCGGATCATGCGTTCCATCCAGTTCAGAAACGAATCAGGATCGCGCCGCTGGCTAGCGACGTTGACGCGCTCAAACCCATAAGCCCCGCTGGAAATGACGGGCACAGGCGGCTTGGGGTGTTTCGTGAAGCCGCTCTGGGGTTCGCCGGACCACTGCATCGGCGTGCGCATGCTTTCGCGTTCGGGTCGACGCAGATCGTCACCCATGCCGATCTCATCGCCGTAACGGATGACGGGCGTGCCCGGCAAGCTCAGCATCAGGCTGTAGGCGAGTTCCAGGCGGCGCCGATCGCCCGAGAGCATCGGTGCAAGTCGGCGGCGAATGCCGCGCCCATAAAGCTGCATGTCCGGCTCGGGGGCGAATGCGGCGAACACCGCCTCGCGCGCCTCGGGCGTCAGGCG
Source organism: Trinickia sp. (assembly GCF_051961175.1). GTDB lineage: Bacteria > Pseudomonadota > Gammaproteobacteria > Burkholderiales > Burkholderiaceae > Trinickia. Next base: position 13,096 of record NZ_JBQCDN010000472.1, read on the forward strand.
GCCCAGATCGAGTTCGTCGTGGTTGCGTAGGAATACGCCCCATTGCGCGCTCGCCGGGCGAGGCTTCGTTGCGACGAGCGCTTGTTTCAACGGCTTCGTGTCGTGAGTAGCAAGTGTGTAAAAGGTGTTCTGGTTAAGCTGGAAGTTGAACATCATGGGCAAGCGCTCGCCCGCATCGCCGAAGTATTTCAAATCGGTATCGGGCAGGACGTTCGCCTCGGCCAGGATGATCGCATTGCCCTCGCGCCATTGTAGAAATTCGCGAAACGCGCGCAACATCCCATACTGCTCGATGTGCTCTCGTACCTTCGGCCCCTTCGCCGAGATCACAAACGGCACGGCATCCATGCGAAACCCCGACACGCCCAGCTGAACCCAAAAGCCCATGATCTTGAGCAACTCGGCATGCACCCAGGGATTGGAGGTATCGAGATCCGGCTGAAAATCGTAGAAGCGGTGGAAATACCAGCGCTTGGCCTCCTTGTCGAAACTCCATGTCGATTTCTGAACGCCCGGAAAGACGACGCCGTCTTTCGCATGCGGCGGTTTCCTGTCCGACCAGACGTACCAGTCACGATATTTCGAACCGGGATCGCTACGTGCTGACTGAAACCACGGATGCTCGTCAGACGTATGGTTCACCACGAGATCGATGATGACGCGCAGGCCGCGCTCGTCGCAGGCGTGCGTGAATTCGGCGAAATCGCCGAGCGTGCCGTATTTCGGATCGACGTTGTAATAGTCCGTGATGTCGTAGCCGTTGTCGCGTCCCGGCGAGGGCTGAAAAGGCATCAGCCAGATCGTCGTCACGCCCATCCCCTGCAGGTAATCGAGCCGGCGCATGAGCCCCTGAAAGTCGCCCACGCCATCGCCGTTCGCGTCCAGGAACCTGCCTACCGACAGGCAATAAATGATGGCATTTTTGTACCAGAGGTCGTTGTACATGCGGTTTGCTATTGGCGTCAAAGCGATGAATCGTTGAGAGGAATGGTCATGTCGGAGCTGAAATGGTGGCAACGCGGCGTCATCTACCAGATCTATCCGCGCTCGTTTCAGGACAACAACGGCGATGGCATTGGCGACCTGCCGGGCATCGCCGCGCGTCTCGACTACGTCGTGAGGTTGGGCGTGGATGCTGTCTGGATCTCGCCTATCTACCCGTCTCCTATGGCCGATTTCGGCTACGACGTGGCCGACTATTGCGATATTGACCCCATGTTCGGCACGCTTGCCGAATTCGAGCAATTGGTGGACCACGCCCATGGACTTGGGCTCAAGGTGCTGCTCGATTTCGTGCCGAATCACACGTCCGACCGCCATCCCTGGTTCGAAGCGAGCCGTTCGTCGCGAGACAATCCGAAGCGCGATTGGTATCTCTGGCGCGACCCGGCACCCGACGGCGGCCCGCCCAACAACTGGTTGAGCCGGATGGGCGGAACGGCATGGGAGTGGGACGAGCGCACGGGGCAGTACTACTACCATGCGTTCTTGCGCGAACAGCCCGATCTGAACTGGCGCAACCCCGACGTTCGCCGGGCGATGGACGAGGTGCTGCGTTTCTGGCTGGATCGCGGCGTCGACGGATTCCGCGTCGATGTGCTTTGGTTGCTGATCAAGGACGCGCAGTTTCGCGACAATCCGCCGAACCCGGCCTATCGGCCCGGCGAGCCGGAGCATCATCGACAATTGCAGACTTACACCGAGGATCAGCCGGAAGTGCACGACATCGTGCGCTCGATGCGCGCCACGCTCGACGAGTACGGTGAACGGGTGCTGATTGGCGAGATCTATCTGCCCGTCCCGCAACTCGTGAAGTACTACGGTCCGAACGGCGACGGTGCCGAAATGCCGTTCAACTTCCAACTGCTCAATGCACGGTGGAACGCGAGCGACATTGCGCATCTGATACGGGATTACAACAGCGCGTTACCCGCACACGCATGGCCGAACTGGGTGCTCGGCAATCACGACAACCCACGGGTGGCGTCGCGTGTGGGCGCGGTGCAAGCGCGCGTGGCAGCGGTGTTGCTGCTGACCCTGCGCGGCACGCCGACGCTGTATTACGGCGATGAAATCGGGATGACGAATGGCCATATCGCCCGGGATGAGATTCGCGATCCTGCGGAACTTCGGCAACCGGGCGTGGGGCAGGGGCGCGATCCCGAGCGTACGCCGATGCAATGGGACAGCGCGCGGCCCAACAGCGGTTTTACGAACGGCCGGCCGTGGCTGCCGGTCAGCGCGACGACTAGTGTGCGCGAACAAGAGGACGACGCATCGAGCATGTTGTCGCTCTGTCGTCGCTTGTTGGGCCTGCGGCGCGGGCATGCGGCGCTCGTCCAGGGTTCGATCGAAAACGTCGCGGCGCATGGCAACGTGCTGACTTACGAGCGGCGCTTCGGCGATCGACGGCTTTTGATCGCGTTGAATATGGGGCGTGAGGATGCCACGGTGCAAACGCGGGAAGGCGTCGTCCTGCTATCGACGCTTGCGGGCCGGGACGGCAGGGCACTCGACGAGGGAGGCAATTGCCTCGCGGCAGGGGAAGCGATTGTCGCTGCTACGTAGACTGCGCTCGTTCCTCTTGCGGTCAGCGGTCGACAGTGGCGAACTCGGTTCCTCTGCTCATCATGTACTACTTCCTCAGTCGCGGATCGTAGGTCCACTTTCGGATCTTGGTCGCCTTGATCTTCGCGGCGTCTGCGTGCGCCGGATTGATGAGCACGTTCATCTCTTCCGGGACGATGACGGAAGGCACGATCAGAAGCGCGCTTGCACGACCATTCGCCCAGGCTGTTCCCGCATTGATACTGACCATGCCTGCGGGCTCCACGTCCCAGCCAACGTTCTTCGGGGTCTTCGGATCGAACGACGTCGCCGCTTTCCATACATCGTCAGGCACATCGATGCGCACAAGGATCCGGTTCAGAGGCAGTGCGCCACTGACCGCGTGAACGAGCGTCTCGAGGCAGGCCAGCGATCGGTTCTGCGACGTGTAGAGTACCGCTACGCCCTTGGTGTTCCAGCGCCCGCCAGTCGCCTTTGCGCCAGCACCCGATATGTCATCCGCCGGGTATGCCGCTGTCAGCGTAGCAATGCGCCAGAGATGAACCGTCATGCGTACGCCCCGCTTTGCATCTGGGCGATCAGTGTGCTGATGACCTCCTGCCCCTCGCGCGTGTCCAGATATATGGATGGCGATGCGCCGCCAAGAGCCGGATTCGGCTGCGAGAGCCATTCTTCAAGCCACTCGGCCGCGACGAAATCCTTCGCCAGATCGGGATCGCCTGACTCGTCGACGATGGTCTGAACGAGACCGATCAGCTTCGATATGCCGAGCACGAGTTCGCCCTGATCGATGCTCAGGGTATCGCCTGCCTGAGCTTTTCGGTTGACGGTCGATTTCGATAACCCCAGGCGCTTCATCATCACGTCCTGGCTGACGTGCATCGCTCCGGCGAGGTCGTACACCTTTTTCGCGGAGATCCCAGCCTTGATCACCTGGATGCGATCCAGGCTCGACGAGCTGTACGCTTTTCGGAAGTCCAGCACGTCGAACGGAGCGGTCGGCGTCGCCCGACCGGATGCTTTTCCGGCGCGGGTAGCATACGTCTCGGTCGGATGAGCGCCCTTTCTATGATCCGTTGATGTCACCTTCACTGCCGGACGAGCCATGATTCTCTCCAGTTCCACTTGAGACTATATTTTAACCCAAATGGATCAGGCGCGGTGCGGCCTGCGTGGGCCACCACGACGTCGTTCTCGACTTGATGAGCGTTGAGCGCTATCGGGCCGGCGCGAAGCAGACGGCGTCGGCCTAGGTGGCGGCAATCCAGTGGTGTTGCTAGAGTTCGTAGGGCTTCGCGGCCAGAGCACCCTGCCGCTTGCGTCCGGCAAGGTGGAATTAAGTGCCAGGTCAATCCCGCTCGGGGCGAACCAAGCAAAAACCGTAGGACGCGTGCAGGACTCGGCGGGACTCAAAACGCCGCGCGAGGCGGCGAGCAGAAATGAAAAAGGGCTACGGTGTTTAGCCGTAACCCTTTTATCTTCGGTGATCTACACCCACGAATCCTGGTGGGTAGTACTGGGATCGAACCAGTGACCCCTGCCGTGTGAAGGCGGGATTTTGGATTTTTGGGTGTTCGGCGAGGTTTGCAAGTAATTGATTTTAAATAAGATAAAGTTCGCCAAGGTTCGCGAGATTTCGCGTAGAATTTCCGTACAGTTTCCGTACGGAAAAATCATGGATGCTAAGAAGGCCCCGAATCTAACTTCGAGATCGGGCCGGGCTGCGCTTCGAGCGCGCCGCGAGCCCTATTGGTCCCGGCTGAGTGCTGGATTGTTTCTCGGCTATCGCGTGGCTGATTTGGGGGCGGGTACTTGGATCATCCGCCGCCGCAACGAACATGGCAAACAGGAATATCACGCGCTCGGCCGGCATGAGACATACGACGACGCAAAGGCCGAAGCCGAAGAATGGGCGCGCAGCGTCGAACAGGGTGTGACCACGAAAAAGACGACCGTGAAGGAAGCCTGCGCGCTGTACGTCGGTCATCTGAAATTGCACAAGGGTGCGGCAAGCTCGCAGGACGCCGAAGGCCGCTTTCGGCGACTGGTGGACGACGATTCCATCGGGCGTATCGCGCTGGACAAGCTGCGCGCATCGCATGTGAAAGCATGGGTTGCGAAACTGGTGGACGCTGACAGTCACGAAGACGAAGACGACCTTCGCCGCGCGAAGGACAGTACGAACCGCAACCTCGCAAGCCTGAAAGCGGCGCTGAACCTCGCACTGAAAGACCGACTCGTTGCGACTGACGCGGGCTGGAAAACCGTCGTCCCGTTCCGTGGCGTAGGTCAGCGGCGCAAGGCTGTGCTCGATGCGCCGCAACGCAAGGCGCTGCTCGAAGCCTGCACGGACGATCTGCGCCAATTGGCAAAGGCGCTTTTACTCACGGGTGCCAGGTGCGGCGAAATTGCAGCGGCGAACGTCGCGGACTTCGACAAGTGGAACGGCGTGATAACACTGGACGGTAAGACGGGGCGGCGCACCGTGGCGGTATCCAGTGCTGCACTCGCGTTCTTTGCCGAGTGCGTGAAGGGCAAGGTCGGGAATGCGCCGTTGCTGATGCGGGCGGATGGCCAACGCTGGAACAAGGATGCATGGAAAAAAGTTTTCCGGCAGGCGGTGACTGACGCGGGATTGCCCGATGACGTGGTGATGTACACGCTTCGCCATACGGGGATTTCTGAAATGATCCTCGCGGGCATGGATAGCTTCGTCGTCGCCACACTCGCCGGCACGTCCGTCGCGATGATCGAAAAGCACTACGGCCATCTACGTACTAAAGAGACCCGCCGCATGCTCGATGCCGCCAACATGCTCTGATGTTGCTTCGCCGGTGTTAATCTGGCTTCCTCACTGTTCGCGGAGGTTAGATGATGCCCGACGATCCACGCTTCCCGCCCCACTATGCTGAACTTGTCCATGCTCTGGAGGTAAAGCTCGACGCAATTGACGCCGCTCGAGCCGTCATCGATGGCGCCAGCGATCCCGGCGCGGCCATCGAGGCCGTCAACGCCCTGCGTGAAGAGGCGCTGCACATCGCGATCCAGGTGTTTGCAATCGGGACTGTCTGCCGTGTCGATGCGAAGCCGAACCCCACAACTGAAGAACAAGCCGCCGCCCTCGTGGCACGGCGGCTGATGGCGCGTCCGCGCGATGCCGACGATATTAAGGCCTGGCGCGTCCCCGTGCCGTATGTGTTCGCGCCGAAGGGCAGCAAACTGGACTGGACCACCGCAGAGGAGCAGCAGCGTCAATGTTGCATTCTCGTGTGCCGTCTGATTGCCCAGGGGATGCCTCGGGACAAGGCGATGGAACAGGCCGAAGAACAATTTCATCGGGGGCGTTCGTGGGTGAGCGCCGCCTACTACGATCACCGCGAAGAGTTTGAGGCGGTCGTGAGGCTCGAACGCGGCTGACTGTCAATACATTTTTTTCGGGGTCCAAAAATAGAACAGATAAGCTGGGCTCCGAAAAAAGAACAGGAAATCGCGACCGGATAAATGTAAGGACGGGCAGATTCGGCCGGCCTACATTCCCTCTCACCGATATTCGTTCGAATATCGGTGAATTAAGAGGGGTTCGTTATGCCTCGTACAGTCGCTGAGTTCTGCCAACGATACAAAGTCTCCAAGGTTCATTACTACGCACTGAAGAAGCGGGGCGACGGGCCTGATGAATTACATCTCGGTCGCCGTCGCATCATCACGGACGACGCCGAGCGCGAGTGGGCACGGCGCATGTCGCAGTCGGAACGGCAGAAGGCGATCGATCCGGTTCTTGCTACGGCAGCGCCGGTGGCGCCTGAGCTGAGCGCGCGCGAAGACGCCCTCGTGGACGAGATCGAGACGCTCCGAAGCAATCTCTCCAAACGCGATCGAATGATCGAGCAGCTGCAACGCAAGCTTCAACGCGCGAACGCTGTGATCGCGGCACGCACGTCCCATCGTCCCACGGCCCCAGCGTGCGTGGCAGTCGGATCACAGCCCGAGAGTGCCGCGCACACCAGGACGACGAAACGCGATCGTCTCCTGAGCGGCGCGCTACCGGCTGATCTCGTTGAGGACTACGCCAGCCCGCAGCCCAAGCGCACGAAGCCCCACCCCAAAGCATCGAAACGCAAGCCCCGGCCGACCGAAGCCGAGCCGACCGCGCGCGTTGATGTGTGAGGACTGCGACGAAGCGCTTGATTCTGTCGGCGTGGTGCCATCAGTACGTCAGCGGCAGCACGGTTCAGCAACGGCTTGAATGGTTCGGATTGAGGAGCGATTGAGCGATGGTCCAGGCAATTGAACTCGACGCTATCCGCCTTGACGACAGCTTGCAACCGCGCGTCAAGATTGATTGTGTCGCAGTGAAGGAATACGGCGAGGCGATGACCGGGGGCGCAAGGTT
>NZ_JBQCDN010000473.1:0-6396 GCF_051961175.1 Trinickia sp.
AGTACGACTGCGGCACCGGTTGCCAGACGACAACGATCAACGACATTTACTACGCCTGCACGCTCACTGGCGGCACCGGTGGCACGTTGAGCGCCTGTACCGATTCGGCCGTACCGCTGGCGCAGCAAGTGGCCAATCCGGTCCAGTCCTTCGCAACCGACAACAACGGCGTGATCTTGAACATGCCGGCTGTCGGGGCGACGGGGGCGGTCAAGGCAACGGGGTTCCTGACGTTCGGCCTCGGCACTCAATCGAACAATGCCCTTCCGTCGTCCGGTATCCAAACGTTCCAGACCGACCACTTCGGCGATGTCAAGAGTGCGACGTTGGACGGTACGACCTATACGGATACGTCGCCAACTCAGAGGGCGGCGTTTTTCGACACCGGATCGAATGGCCTTTTCCTGCCCGGCTCGCATAGCGGCCTGCTGCTTTGCACGGGCGGAAGCGGCTTCTATTGCCCGACCTCCGCGGTGGCGCTTCAGCCTTCCGTGACGGGCTTCAACGGCACGACGGCTACGCTTCCGATCAGCATCGAAAACGCGTTCGATCTGTTCAACGGCAACGGACTTGCGTTCAGCAACCTGGGTGGCACGAGCGGGTTGCTCGCAGTCGATTTCGGCTTGCCGTTCTTCTATGGCAAGACGGTCTATGTCAAGTACGACACGGCCAACAGCGGTTCGCTCAACGTAGGAACGGTGGCCTCGGTCTCCTTCTAAAAGCGTCGACCGTACGTCCTTGTCCGCGCGCGGCCACGCTGCCGTGCCCGGACGTTCCGCGGCGCAATGGCCCGGCCGGGCTCATCGGCCTGTGCAGCGCGTCGCGGAACCGCTTCCCCGCTTCTTTTTCCCAACGTTCGCCCACATTCAGCCCGCCACCTCGTCGCGCTAAAGCGGACGCGGTCGCCCAGGCTATCGCATCGCCGCTATGCCAAATGGTAGGCGGCTCGACGGGCACAGGCTTTGCGCGGCGCTGTCGCGTCACTGTCCGCCGCGCTATGTACTAGAGTTCCGGAACAACGATACGAAATCGGTGGCGCTCGCGACGCGAAAGCCACGGCCACACGCGCTCGAGGATCAACCAGGAGGAACTCATCCGATGTTGAATCGTCCTTTACGCGCTGTCTTGCCCGTGGCGCTCGTCGCCGGCGCTCTCTGGGCCGCCTGCTCGCCCGCCTGCGCGGCACTCGGCGGCGCCCCCATGGCTACCCCCTCCGGCGCCACCGCCGTGACCACCCCCGCGCCTACCGCCCGCGTCGCGTCGTCGGCAATGGCCTCGCCGTCTTCGGGCACCGCAGTCAGTGCCCGCTACGTTGTGCGAGCGACGCAGCTTGCGAGCGGCACGACCGTCCGTGAATACATCGGTGCCGATGGGACCGTCTTCGGCATCGCATGGAACGGCCCGCGCATCCCCGACCTGCCTACGTTACTCGGCACTTATTTTCCGCAATACGCGAATGAGGTGCACGCGTTGCGCGCGACTCGTCACGGCCGGGGCCCCGTTGCGGTGGAGCATTCCGACCTCGTCGTCCATTCCGGCGGCCACATGGGCTCGTTCTTTGGTCAAGCGTGGTTGCCGAGCGCGCTGCCGGCCGGCATCACGGGCGCCGACATCAAATAACCGAGCGAAGAAGGGAGAACCATGTTGCGTACTCACAGCAGACTCGTTCGGGCGCTGGGCGCGCTCGGGTTGGCGGCCGCAGCGTTGATCGTTGCCTCCTGCGGCGGGGGCGGAGGCAGTTCTGGCGGCGGGGGAGGCGGCGGTGGGGTCCAGGCGGCGGCGAACCAGGCCACCGTGACGGTGGGACAAGGCGTGGAGGGTGTCGCGAACATCCCGACCGTCAGCATCACGATCTGCGTGCCCGGCACGAGCACGTGCCAAACCGTCTCCAATGTGCAAGTCGATACCGAATCGTTCGGGCTGCGGCTCGCCAGTTCGGCTGTCAGCCAGGTGCTCGGCTCGTTGCAACAGGAAACGGTGGCGGGCGCCCCGATCGCCGAGTGCACGACCTTCGCCGATGGCTCGGCCTGGGGGACGATCCGTACCGCCGACGTCAAGATCGCAGGAGAAACGGCCGCCAGCCTGCCGCTGCAGATCGTCGGCGACATGCCGCAAAGCGCTGTCGCGACCGGCAACTGTTCGGCGGGGACGCTCGAATCGACGCCGAGCGATCTGGGCGCCAACGGGATTCTCGGGATCGGGGTCGCGCCCAACGATTGCGGAACGGCGTGCGCGAGCGGATCGGCCAGCGGCAGCAATTACTACGTCTGTCCGGGCAACACGCACTGCACGCCGACACTCGTACCGGTCGGTCAGCAAGTCACGAATCCGGTTTCGAAATTCGCGGGCGACAACAACGGCGTCATTCTGTCGATGCCCGGCATCGGGCCGAGCGGGCAATCCACCGTGTCGGGGACCTTGACGTTCGGCATCGGCACGCAATCGAATAACGCGCTGCCCGGCAATGTGGCGAAGCTGGCGACAAATCCGTTCGGCGACGTCAACGCGAGCTTCGCCGGCAATCCGATCGTGGCCTTCTTCGATTCCGGATCGAACGCGTATTTCTTCACCGACAGCACGATACCGAACTGCACGGGCAATACGTCGTCCTTCTACTGTCCGTCTTCGGCGATCACGCGCACGCTGAACGTTTCGAACTACAACGCCGCTACCTCGGGCGCTTCTGGGGGCTTGGTCCTGTCGATGACGGTGGGGAACGCCACGCAATTGCTCGCCAACGGCAACTACGCGCTCAACGATCTGGCCGGCAGCCTCGGCACGGGGGCCACGTTCTTCGATGTGGGCCTGCCGTTCTTCTATGGCCGCACTTTCTACTACGGATTCGACCAGTCCGGCTCGGGCGGCGCGGGCCCGTTCGTCGCCTTCTAAGTCTCGGCCCCGGCTATTCAGGGGCCAAATCACCTGGCCCGCATCAGCCGCCTGTCCCTGCCTTTTCGGGCGCGCCAGACCTTGGCACGCCCTTCCCGCTCGCGGGTGCGTTCGCCCCGGCCCGTCCCGCACGCGGCCGGGCCGGGCGCCGATCAGTCGAAATGCACCCGTTTCCCCCGCCTTATCCGCCGATCGTCCATTGACGCGTCCGGGAATAATCGCTCTCACTGGATAACGGCATGTCGCCGTGATTCTTGCGGAGAAAATACCCTGTGGCAGAGGACAGCGACCTCGACAAAACCGAAGCAGCCACCCCCAGGCGCCTGGAAAAGGCGCGTTCGGAAGGGCAGGTTGCGCGCTCGCGGGAGCTGGCGACGTTCGCGTTGCTGGCGGCGGGCTTCTTCGGTGTCTGGGGGCTGGCTGGCCCGATCGGGATGCACCTGCAGCACATGTTGCGTGGCGCGTTCATGTTCAATCACGCGTCGCTTGCCGATACGAACCGCATGCTGATCGGCGCGGGCAACGCCGGCCGCGAGGGATTCATGGCGGTGCTGCCGATCCTGGCCTTGACGGGCCTCGCCGCGGTCATCGCGCCGATGGCGCTCGGCGGCTGGCTGCTTTCGCCGAAGGTCTTCGAGGTCAAGCTCGAACGCTTGAATCCCGTCGCCGGCATCGGCCGCATGTTCTCGATCAACGGCGTGATTCAACTCGGCATGTCGCTGGCCAAGACGCTGCTCGTCGGCACGATCGGCGGCGTGGCCGTCTGGCACCGCAAAGACCAGATCCTCGGGCTCGCCGGCGAGCCGCTGCGCGCGGCGCTCGGACATGGCATGTCGATCGTCGCCGCCTGCTGTGCGACGACGGTGGCCGGCATGTTCCTGCTCGCGGCGTTCGACGTCCCTTATCAACTCTGGCAGTACCACAAGAAGCTGCGCATGACGAAGGAAGAAGTGAAGCGCGAACACCGCGAAAGCGAAGGCGATCCGCATGTGAAAGGCAAGATTCGCCAGCAGCAGCGCGCAATCGCCCGCCGCCGCATGATGGCCGCGGTGCCGAAGGCCGACGTGGTCGTGACGAACCCGACCCACTACGCGGTGGCGCTGCAATACGCCGACGGTGAAATGCGTGCACCGAAGGTCGTCGCCAAGGGGGTGAACCTCGTCGCCGCCCGCATCCGCGAACTCGCAGCGGAACACAACGTCGCGTTGCTCGAAGCGCCGCCGCTCGCTCGCGCGCTCTATCACAACGTCGAGCTGAACCGCGAAATCCCGGGCCCGCTCTACAACGCCGTGGCCGAAGTGCTGGCCTGGGTGTATCAGCTGCGCAAGTTCCGCGAGGAAGGCGGCGACGTTCCGGCCGCGCCGACCGATCTCGACGTGCCGGCCGACATGGATACGAAGGGCCCGATCTCCGCGGCCGACGAACAGGAAGAAGCCGAGGAAGCGCTCGGCGACGCGAATGAAGGAGCCTCGGCATGAACGCGCGCGTCGGAAGCCTTTTCGGCAAGGGGCAGATGCTCAGCGGCACGAACCTGCGCGCGCTCGCAGGTCCGATCCTGATCTGCATGATCCTCGGCATGATGATTCTGCCGTTGCCGCCGTTCCTGCTCGATCTGCTGTTCACGTTCAACATCGCGCTGTCGGTGATGGTGCTGCTCGTCAGCATGTACACCCAGAAGCCGCTCGATTTCGCGGCGTTCCCGGCCGTGCTGCTGTTCTCGACGCTGCTGCGTCTGTCGCTGAACGTCGCCTCGACGCGCGTGGTGCTGCTCGAAGGGCATACGGGCCCGGGCGCCGCCGGTCAGGTGATCGAATCGTTCGGGCACTTCCTTGTGGGCGGCAACTTCGCCGTTGGTATCGTCGTATTCGTGATCCTGATGGTCATCAACTTCATGGTGATCACGAAGGGCGCGGGCCGGATCGCCGAAGTGGCGGCGCGTTTTACCTTGGACGCGATGCCCGGCAAGCAGATGGCGATCGACGCCGATTTGAACGCGGGCCTCATCGACGAAGCAGGCGCACGCAAGCGCCGCCAGTCCGTATCGCAGGAAGCCGAGTTCTACGGCGCGATGGACGGTGCGTCGAAGTTCGTGCGCGGCGATGCGGTGGCGGGCCTCATCATCATGGTCGTCAACGTGCTCGGCGGGCTGATTGTCGGCGTTGCCCAGCACGGCATGGATTTCGCCTCGGCCGGGAAGACGTACACCCTGCTCACGATCGGTGACGGTCTTGTGGCGCAGATCCCCTCGCTCGTCATCTCGACGGCGGCCGGCGTGATCGTCTCGCGCGTCGCCACCGACGAAGACATCGGCACGCAACTCACGGGGCAGCTGTTCACAAACCCGCGCGTGTTGATGATCACGGGCTCGATCATCGTCATGCTCGGCTTGATCCCGAACATGCCGCACTTCGCGTTCCTGCTGCTCGGCGCCGGCGCGATCCAGCTCGGCCGCACGCTGAAAAAGCGCGCCGAATCCGCCAAGGCCGGTGCCTCGCTCGTGGATGTCGCGCCAGCCGCCATGGCCCCGGCGGAGAACACCGAAGCGAGCTGGGACGACGTCACGCTCATCGATACGCTCGGCCTCGAAGTGGGTTACCGCCTGATTCCGCTCGTCGACAAGAACACCGACGGCGAACTGCTCAAGCGCATCAAAAGCATCCGCAAGAAGTTCGCGCAGGAAATCGGCTTTTTGCCGCCCGTCATCCATATCCGCGACAACCTGGAGCTGCGTCCGAACGGTTACCGCATCGCGCTCAAGGGCGTCGAAGTGGGGGTGGGCGAGGCCTATCCGGGCCAGTGGCTCGCGATCAACCCGGGCCAGGTTTCCGCCGCGCTGCCGGGCCAGCCGACGCAGGACCCCGCTTTCGGCCTCCCGGCGATCTGGATCGATACGAACCTGCGCGAGCAGGCCCAGGTGTATGGCTACACGGTGGTCGATGCCAGCACGGTTGTCGCCACGCACCTGAACCATCTCGTCGTCCAGCACGCCGCCGAACTGCTCGGCCGCCAGGAAGTGCAAGCGTTGATCACGCGTACCGGCAAGGATGCGCCGTCGCTCGTCGAAGATCTGGTGCCGAAAACGCTCTCGCTCACGACGCTGCAAAAGGTCCTGCAAAACCTGCTCGAGGAAGGCGTGCCGATTCGCGACATGCGTACGATCCTCGAAGCGCTCTCCGAGCACGGCGCCAAGCTGACCGACCCGCACGATCTGACCGCCTGCGTGCGATTGGCCCTGGGCCGCGCGATTACGCAGCAATGGTATCCGGGCGCGAACGAGATGCAGGTCATGGGACTCGATTCGAACCTCGAGCGCGTGCTGTCGCAAGCGCTCTCGACGAGCGCGAACCCAGGGCTCGAGCCCGGCCTCGCACACACGCTGATGACGGCGACGCAAAAGGCGATCAACCGTCAACAAAATGCCGGGCTGCCTCCGGTGCTGCTCGTGCAGCATGCGCTTCGCGCGATGCTCGCACGCTTCCTGCGCCGCAGCCTGCCTCAATTGAAAGT
>NZ_JBQCDN010000474.1:0-13321 GCF_051961175.1 Trinickia sp.
CGGATCGGCGGCGACTGGCCGCAGGATGTCGTGGCGAGGCAGGTGGCGGCTTTCGAGAGGACGGTCGTCGCTTCGCCGGCTTATCTGAAAACGCACGCAAAGATTCGCCGCGTGGACGATATCGCCAAGCGATGCTTACCTGCGATTCGCCTGGCTGACGAAAGGCGACACACTGACGCGCTCAAATCGCGACGGGCGGACGACAAGCGTCGACACTCATGCCCGTTATCGCGTCAACAACTCATCTCCGCCCCGGCGCTATCAGCCGCTGCGGGCGCGCCTGCTCATGAATTACGTGAGAGCGCGCCTTGCCGACAAAACATCTAACGCTCAACCGGTCGCGGCTCCTTGAGCCGGTTGGCCACGCGCACCGCGTCATAGTACGCGGCATTCGGCGGACGCTTCAAATACTGCCCCGCCCCGCGCTGGGCCCGCAAATCGCCGTCGGCCCACGCGTGTGCACCGCGACTGAACGTATGCACCGCAACGCCCCGCACGGTCATCCCTTCAAAGACATTGAAGTCGACTTTCTGATGATGCGTCTTTACCGAGATCGTCTTCGTCGCCGCAGGATCCCAGATCACCAGATCGGCATCGGCACCCACCTGCACCGCCCCCTTACGCGGATACAGATTGAAGATCTGCGCAGCGTTGGTCGACGTAATGCGGACAAACTCGTTCGGCGTGATGCGCCCATGATTCACACCCTCGTGCCATAACACCGACATCCGATCCTCAACCCCGCCGCAGCCATTCGGAATCCGAGTAAAGTCCTCCCTGCCCATCGCTTTTTGCGACGCGCAGAACACGCAATGGTCGGTCGCCGTCGTATGCAGCTGGCCAGATTGCAAGCCCCGCCAAAGGGCTTCCCGATGCTCGGCCGTGCGAAACGGCGGGCTCATCACGTGTGCGGCCGCGCGCGTCCAATCGGGATCGCGATACACGCTTTCGTCGATCACCAGATGCCCCGGCAGTACTTCGCCGAACACCCGCTGGCCTTCGTTGCGTGCGCGTGAAATCGCTTCGACGGCCTCTTTCGCCGACACATGCACGATATACACAGGCACTCCCAGCACCTGCGCAATGCGAATCGCGCGATTCGCCGCCTCGCCTTCCACCTCCGGCGGACGCGAGAGCGGATGCGCCTCCGGCCCGCGGAAACCCTTGGCTAAAAGCTGCTTCTGGAGTTGAAACACGAGCTCGCCATTCTCGGCGTGGACGGTCGGCAGCGCGCCGAGCTCGAGCGATCGGGAGAAGCTATTCACGAGCACTTCATCGTCGGCCATGATCGCGTTCTTGTAGGCCATGAAGTGCTTGAAGCTCGATACACCATGCTCATGCACGAGCGTGCCCATGTCGCGATAGACAGAGTCATCCCACCAGGTCACGGCCACATGAAACCCGTAATCGGCCGATGCTTTTTCCGCCCAGCCGCGCCACTGACCGAACGCGTCCATCAGCGGCTGCTTCGGACTCGGAATCACGAAATCGATGATGCTCGTCGTGCCGCCCGACAGCCCCGCCGCCGTGCCCGTATAGAAATCGTCGCTTGCCGTCGTGCCCATGAACGGCAATTCCATATGCGTATGCGGGTCAATGCCGCCCGGCATCACGTACTGGTCGTGCGCGTCCACAATGTCCGCCCCCGCGGGTGGATCGATCGTGCGCTCGATCTGCAGAATCGTACCGCCCGCCTGCGGGTCCGCCATCAACACATCGGCTCGATACATACGGTCCGAATCGATTACCGTTCCGCCGCGAATCAGGGTTGTCATGTGTTTCTCCTCCATCAAATGCCGAAACGGAATCACTCAATTCACGCGCTCGCCATGCTCGGGCCGGGACTGCGGCGCAGCTTCATCCACGTGCCGTATACCATCGATGCCAGCGCCAGTCCCACGAACCAGGCATAGGTATAGAGCGTATTGAAGAACGCGGGGACGGACGGAAATGCGGCGGGAAACGCGGTATGCAAAAATCCCGGCAGATTCGGCAGCACGCCGATCACAAGCGCGACGACGGCTGCTATATTCCAGCCGCCGGTGTAACGGTATTCGCCGGCTTCGTCGAACAGTTCGCGCGTGTCGAGCCGCGTGCCACGAATAAAGAAGTAGTCGACCATCAGGATGCCCGCGACCGGTCCGAGCAGCGCCGAATAGCCGACGAGCCACGTAAAGATGTAGCCCTGCGTGGTGGCGAGGATCTTCCACGGCATCATCACGATCGCAATCGTCGCGGTCATCAGCCCACCTGCGCGATACGAAATGCCCTTCGGCCAAAGGCTCGAAAAGTCATAGGCGGGACCAACCAGATTCGCCGCGAGGTTGCAGCACATCGTATCGAGCGTGAGGATGATCAGCGCAATGCCGACGCCGATGCCCGTCATGCGGCTCGTCAGGTCGATCGGATCCCAGATCGCTTTGCCGTAGATGACGACCGTCGCCGATGTCACGACAACCGAGATCACCGATAGCAAGGCCATCGGCACGGGCAAGCCGATCGACTGCCCGACGATCTGGTCGCGCTGTGTCTTCGCGAAGCGCGTGAAGTCGGGGATGTTCAACGCAAGCGTCGCCCAGAACCCCACCATTGCCGTGAGCCCCGGCCAGAACGTGAGCCAGAACAATCCTTCCTTCTTCCCGCCCGGCGCGAACTGCGACGGCGCGGCAAGCATCGAGCCGACCCCGCCCGCTTTCGATGTGGCCCACCAGACGAGTGCGATGCACATCACGACTTTGATCGGCGCGGACCAGCTTTCGAGCCAGCGGATTGAATCGGTGCCGTGCACGATGAAGTAGATCTGCAATGCCCAAAACGCAAGAAAGCACGCCAGCTGGCCGATCGAGATGTCGAGAAACGGCAGCGCCGCACCCTGCAACGCATTGCCCGTCAGGATGTTGAGCAGCGTATAGATCGCGCTGCCGCCGAGCCACGTCTGAATCCCGTACCAGCCGCACGCGACGATCGCGCGCAACATGGCCGGCAACTTGGCGCCTTGGGTGCCGAACGACGAGCGCACAAGTACCGCGTAGGGAATGCCGTGCTTCGCGCCCGCATGTCCGATCATCAGCATCGGCACAAGCACGATCACGTTGCCGAGCAACACCGTCAATACGGCCTGCCATGGCGACATCCCCTCTTGCGTCAACCCGGCCGCGAGCATATACGACGCGATGTTCATCACCATGCCAACCCATAGCGCCGCGAAGTGATACCACTTCCACGTACGCTGCGCCGGGCCGGTCGGCGCGAGATCGTCGTTATAGAGCGTGCTGCCATGCGCGCCGGCCGCGTCAAACGCGTCGGCGGATTGCGCTGCGTGCTTCATCGATAACTCTCCACTTGATCGCTTTTGCGTGTGAGGATCTTTGCTGCGGTGTATTTCTGTGTGTTTTTTCAGGCCGCCTTGGCCGAGTGCGGCGCAGTTGACGTTGCAGCTGCAGTTGCGGTGGCGGTGGCGGCGGTGTTCGGCTGATCCGCCTCGGTACGCGTCGGATTATTCGGATGCGTGGTCCAGTTCGCGTACTCGGCGTTGTCGACGCGCTCCATCGTGATGCATTGCTCGACCGGGCACACATGCATGCAAAGATTGCACCCGACGCACTCCGAGTCGATCACCTCGAAATAACGCTTGCCGTCCTTCTCACGTGTGATCGCCTGATGCGACGTGTCTTCGCAGGCGATGTGACACAGGCCGCATTGAATGCATTTGTCCTGATCGATGCGAGCCTTGATGTCGTACTTCAAATTCAGGTATTTCCAGTCCGTCACGTTCGGCACCGCCCGGCCGCGTATATCGTCGAGCGTCGCGTAGCCCTTTTCGTCCATCCAGTTCGACAGACCGTCCGCGAGATCGGAGACGATACGGAAACCGTAATGCATCGCAGCGGTGCACACTTGCACACTGCCGGCGCCCAGCACCATGAACTCAGCGGCATCGCGCCATGACGAAATGCCGCCGATGCCCGAGATCGGCAGGCCCGGCGTTTCCGGATCGCGTGCGATCTCGGCCACCATGTTCAGCGCGATCGGTTTCACGGCGGGCCCGCAGTAGCCGCCGTGCGTCCCCTTGCCGTCGACGGTCGGCATCGGCGCCATCTGATCGAGGTCCACGGCGACGATCGAGTTGATCGTATTGATCAACGATACGCCGTCCGCCCCGCCCTGGTAGGCGGCGCGCGAGCCCATGCGAATATCGCTGATATTCGGCGTGAGCTTGACGAGGCACGGCAGCTTCGTGCCCTCCTTGACCCAGCGTGTGACCATCTCCACGTATTCCGGGACCTGACCGACCGCCGCACCCATGCCCCGTTCGCTCATGCCATGCGGACAACCGAAGTTCAATTCGACGGCATCGGCGCCCGTATCTTCGACGAGCGGCAGAATCCATTTCCAGTCGCGCTCGTTGCAGGGCACCATCAACGAAACGATCAGCGCACGATCGGGCCAGTTGCGCTTGACCTCGGCAATCTCGCGCAGATTGACATCGAGCGGCCGGTCGGTGATCAGCTCGATATTGTTCAGCCCCGCGATGCGCTGGCCGTTCCATTGCACCGCGCCGTAACGCGAGCTGACGTTGACGACATGCGGATCGAGACCGAGCGTCTTCCAAACCACGCCGCCCCAACCCGCTTCGAATGCACGGTTCACGTTATAGGCTTTGTCGGTCGGCGGTGCCGACGCGAGCCAGAAAGGATTCGGCGATGTGATGCCTGCGATCGTGCAGCGTAGATCGGCCATGTTCGGCTCCGTGAGGATGGGGTTTGTCCAGGCTGAGGGGGTCCGCGCTTCATGCCGCCTTGACTGCGGCGAGCGCGAATGCCGCGTCGATCGATGCCGCGGCGAGCTTGCCGTCCTGCACCGCTTGCACCGTCAAATCCATCCCGCCTGACGCCGCGCAATCGCCGCCCGCCCATACCTTGTCGAGCGACGTGCGCATGTCCGCGTCCACCGCAATACGGCTTCCGTCGAGCGTCAACAGTGCATGATCAAGGCCGATCGCGACCAGCGTCTGCCCAATCGCGAGGTGGACCATATCCGCTTCGAGTGTGAAGCGCTCCGTGCTCCCATCGTCGCTGTTGCGTTCGAACTCGACCGCCGTAACCATGCCGTCGCTGCCCAGCAATCGCACGGGCTTCGTGTGCGTGATCAACGTCACCCCTTGCGTCTTGGCGAATTCCTGCTCGGCCCAGGTTGCGCTCATCGATTCGACGCCGCGCCGGTACACCATCGTCACACTCGTGGCGCCGAGTTTGTGGCTTTGCACGGCGGCATCGACAGCCGTATTCCCGCCGCCGATGACGATCACCCGTCGGCCGACCGGTACCGTCGTGAGGTCCTTCGCCTCTCGAACCTGCTCGATGAAATCGACAGCGTTCATGACGCCGCTCAATGCATCGCCTTCGAGTTCGAGCGCACGCACACCGGCCAGACCGATGGAAAGAAATACGGCGTCGTACTGTTGACGCAGTGCGTCGAGCGTGACATCGCGGCCCAGGGCAACGCCCGTTTTCAGTTCGATTCCGCCTACTGACAATAACCATTGCACTTCGCGTTGCGCGAAATCGTCGACGGTCTTGTATGCGGCGATGCCGTACTCGTTCAGTCCACCGCCTTTGTCGTGCGCATCGTAGATCGTCACGCGATGCCCGGCCATCGCGAGACGATGCGCACAGGCGAGCCCCGCCGGGCCCGCGCCGACGACGGCCACGTGCCGTCCGGAGTCGGGCGCGCGCGTCCAGTGCACGGCATCGTGCGCCATCGCCCAA
Source organism: Trinickia sp. (assembly GCF_051961175.1). Classification (GTDB taxonomy): domain Bacteria; phylum Pseudomonadota; class Gammaproteobacteria; order Burkholderiales; family Burkholderiaceae; genus Trinickia. The sequence goes on from NZ_JBQCDN010000474.1 coordinate 5,769, forward strand.
TCCGTCGCGTGACGCTGCAGCGCACCGATCGCCACGGGCTTCGAGTCCTGGTGATTACGCACGCACGCGCCCTCGCAAAGAATCTCGGTCGGACAGACACGCGCGCACATGCCGCCCAACGGATTGGCGGAAAGAATGTCCGTCGCGGCGCCCTTCAGATTGCCGTGGCCGATCTTGCGAATGAAGCCGGGAATGTCGATTTGCGTCGGGCACGCCTGCACGCAGGGCGCGTCGTAGCAGTAATGACAGCGGCTCGCAGCCGCCGCGGCGGCCGTTGGGTCCAGCAGCGGCGCGATATCGGCGAATTCGCACGAAAGCTGCTCGGGCGACAGGCGGTGCGCCGCGATGTCGCCCGTTTGCTTGATGGCCATACGCATTCCTTCGTCAAAGTGAGGACATAGCCCTGCCCACCCGCTTCGCGCGAACGAAGCCGGGACGGCGTATTGTTTTCGATAAAGCGGTTTTCGATAAAGCGTTAAAGCGCGTTCAAGTGCGGAGCCTTACGATGCCGGTTCGCACGCGCGCTCGAGCATCGCGTGCAGCAGCACATTCGCGCCCGCCTCGATCCATTCGGGCGTCGCGTCTTCGATTTCGTTGTGACTGATGCCGTCCACGCACGGCACGAACACCATCGATGTCGGTGCGACCTGAGAGAGATAGCAGGCGTCATGACCCGCGCCCGATACCATGTCACGATGCGGATAGCCGAAGCGCTCGGCCGCAGCGCGAACGGACTTCACGCAGGCCGAATCGAATTTGACGGGTGCGTAGTAAAAGATCTGTTCGAGCTGCGTTTCGAGCCCGATACCGCTCGCAATTTTCGCAACGTTCTCTCTCAACGCGGCATCCATTTTCGCCAGCACGGCATCGTCAGGATGGCGGAAGTCGACCGTGAAGAACACGCGGCCTGGAATGACGTTGCGCGAGTTCGGATGGACCTGCATCATGCCCACCGTCGCACAGGCCAGCGGTGCGTGATCGAGGCCGATGCGGTTGACGAGATCGACGACGCGAGCCGCGCCGAGCAGCGCATCCTTGCGGCGCGGCATCGGCGTGGGGCCTGCGTGCGCTTCCTGCCCCGTCAGGGTGATTTCATACCAGCGTTGCCCCTGTGCGTCGGTGACCACACCGATCGTCTTGTTCTCGGCTTCGAGGATCGGCCCCTGTTCGATGTGCAATTCGAACGCCGCATGCAATGAACGGCCGCCACATGGCAGATCGCCCGCGTAGCCGATGCGCTTCAGTTCTTCGCCGATCGTCTTGCCGTCGACATCCTTGCGCGAGAGCCCATATTCGAGTGTGAACACGCCCGCGAAGACGCCTGATGCCACCATCGCGGGCGCAAAACGCGAGCCTTCCTCGTTGGTCCAGATGACGACTTCGACAGGGTGCTCAGTCTCGATGTTGCGGTCGTTAAGACTGCGGATGACTTCGAGGCCGCCCAATACACCGTAGATGCCGTCGAAGCGGCCGCCCGTCGGCTGCGAATCCGCATGCGAGCCCGTGACCACGGGCAACGCCTTGGGGTTCCTGCCCGCGCGCCGCATGAAGACATTGCCCATCTGGTCGACGGTCACCGTGCAGCCGGCGTCCTGTGCCCAACTGACGATCAGGTCGCGCCCCTGCTTGTCGAGATCGGTGAGCGCGAGACGGCAGACGCCGCCCTTTTGCGTCGCGCCGATTTTCGCCATCGTCATCAGCGAGTCCCACAGGCGCTTGCCGTTGACGGTGATTGACGTATCGAGTCCTTGTTTCAACGCTTCGGATACCGCATTCATTCGTCTTGCTCCTTTGGATCAACACGCCTTATCCCGGTAAACCCGGAGTCCAATGCACGACACGAATCCTGTCCGACTGGACAGGTTGTAGCTGATTAAAATATTCAAATCAATGACTTTCTGTGGCCTGTTACACATATGACGGGGAGCGAGAAGCATGCCATTGCGATGCATCGTCGGGGCTTGTGCGCGTCGCGCGACCATGCAAAGCTTCTCCGTCGGACTTTGAGCGAGCGGCTAGAATGAAGCCCGACGCGGCACCCTCGCCGCGCAAGGCGAACGATGAGAGACGACAAGCCAGTGGAAGAAGCGGCCGTGGGCGGGATCCAGCATGACGAGGCGAACCGGCCTTTGCGGCGGCGCAAAGCTCACATTCGCGAGAGCGCCGAGGCGCATCTCCTCGCGTGTGCCGAAGCGGTTTTCGCAGAACGGGGGTTCGAAGGGGCGAGCACGGCGATGATTGCCGAACGCGCCGGTGTGCCGAAAGCCAACGTCCACTACTACTTCCCCACAAAGCTGCCACTCTATCGCCGCGTGCTTGAAGATCTGTTCGAAGACTGGCATCGCGCGGCCAATACGTTTGAAGGCACCGACGATCCGGTCGCCGCGATCGGCGGGTATGTGCGCGCGAAGATGGCGCTGTCGCGGCGCCGGCCGCTCGGTTCGAAGGTATGGGCGAACGAAATCATCCACGGCGCGGCGCATATGGCCGACATTCTCGAAAAACGCGTGAAGCCGTGGCTTGAAACGCGTGTGACCGTCATCGACGACTGGATTGCACGCGGGTTACTCGCGGACGTCGATGCGAAAGCGCTGCTCTACATGATCTGGGCGACGACGCAGCACTACGCGGATTTCGACGCGCAGATACGCGCACTGGGCGGGAAACGCGCATTGTCGCAACGGGCCTTCGATGAGACGACGGAACAGGTCGTGCAGCTCGTGATTCGCGCATGCGGGGCGAAGTCACCCGCGGCGAAGGGCTGATGGCCCAGAGCGCACTACCCGCGATGACTTAACATGGCGAACTGGCCCGGGAAGTGTGACTGAACGACAACGTTGGCAATGGAAGGCAAGTCCATGAACGATCAAGCAACCGCACTGATAGTTGAACTCGCCAAGCATGTCGTCGACTATATGCGTACCACGTTTCCGGCGTGGCACGAAGTCTATGTGCGCATTGATACCCCGTCGGACTCGCAGCGCGGGGCCCGCGTATCCTACGTCGATGCAAATGGCGTCACCCTCATCGACGTCATGGAGCACCGGGCGCTCATTGCCGGGATCATCGATATCGCACCGCAACTGCGGGAATCGTTAGCCAACAACGGGCGGAAATTTTGCGTCGGTTTGTTTCGCGCGAACGCCAGGCTCGACTATCACTTCGACTTCGAGTGGAACGATCCCAACAAGTGGGCGATGACCAAACTTCGCGGCGGAACGGGCCTGCCCGTTGGCCTGGACGCGTTGCCTCCATTGGGTGAACCGGGCATCGCTAGTTTTCCCAAAGAATCATGACAGCGTTGCCCCTCCGGCAGGCTTCCCGCAGAAAAACACAGAGCGGCTCGTAAAGCCAGGCATGCCCGATACCGTAGGGGCCAACATGTGGGAAAAGGCTGATGAAGAATTGTTCGCCGAGTGGCTCCAGCAGCGAAAGGAACGCGCTCGTCGACTCCCGACTGACAAAGCAGACGTTCGGATCGTCAGCCCCGTTGCCCTCAGCATGCAAATCGCCGATGAAGAACCTCGCTGCGGGGTGAGCGATGGCATCGAGCTTCGATGCCCAGAAGCGTATCGAGTCCTCGGCGTCGAGTTGTGGCGCGTTATCGATATCGAGCGCGCTCATCGCCCCATACCAGTCAGCTTTTGTTCGGCATGTGGCCAACACTTCACTTGCGCGCTCATTCACCGCGTAAAACCGTCCCCACCCCATACACGTCCCCCTGTTGTTCTTGCGGCACGTCGGCGCCCCGCTTTTCTATGCGCTGTCGGAAACCCGAATTGCAGCACACGCGAATCGGACGCTACGTTTCCGGCTGCCCCTCCGCGTCCCAGTACTGCCACGGGTCGACCTCGGTTCCACGGTCATAACAGCCAAGCGCCGCAAGCTGTCCATTTGGGTGAAAGTCTTTCCACGGCCCATGCTCCACACCATGTTCGTAGCCGCCTTCAGATGCGACCGCACCGTTCTCGTGGTACGCGACAAACAAACCATGTCTAATCCATCGGCTTCCGTCCGGCGCCTGATATCTGGCATAGCGATATCGCAGCGCACCGCTCTCGTAAAAAACTTCTGCTATCGCAAGATCAGTCATTCGTAATGTCCTCGGCGGGCAATCGGGTGCGGTAAGTCCAGGGTGTCCTGGTGTCCCTCGACAACCGCCGCTATATTCCCCGCTCGATCCTGGTCAGGCGATCGTACTCGCCGAACTCTGGCCGCTGCTCGTAGTTCAACGACACATCGATCGTCGAACTGGTGGCTTCCATGCGATCCGGGTTGAACGATTGCTTCTGAATCTGAACCGTACCGGTTTGCGCGAAGATGTACGTCGTTCCGGAAGTCACTACATCCGAATCGCTTTGGAACTCGCGGTATGTCGCCATGCTCAAGAACAGGCGGCCCGGCTCGACTTCCTTGAAAGCGTAGTACAAAGACTCACGGAGTCTGTCGTCTAAGAAACCGACACCTACGAATTTATCGTTGACCTCCAAAAAGCATCTTGGGTCTTCATTCGAGCCGACGACGACAGCAGTGTAGAGCGTCCTCGCAACATGCGCCGCCCTGGCCCGCTGTTCGGTCCAAATTTCGGTTGGCTTCTTCTTGGCTCGGAACCAGGATTTGCAGTAGAAAAGGCGTTGGCTCATGGCGTGCACTATTCGTGTTCCTTTGAGCCTATATGTCGCTTCAGGCGGATCCGCGGCTCCGGAAATTCTTCAAAGGTCATTTTTCTTGATGTCGTCCACAAGATCGTCAACATCATAGTTCACGGTGACACCGCGCGAAGACAGCAAAGCGTGAAACTCGAATTCCGTCTTCCCAATCAGTTTGCCAGCCAACGAACCATGAATCCCCTTGTACTTGTACAAGGCCATGGCAAGCAGCTCCGCCGCCTCCTTCTCGTCGATCCCCATCATCTTCATCAATGAATCGTCCAGGCAAACGCGGATCCGTGAACCCGTTGCCAACGCTTCCGGCGAATCAGCTGGCGGCCGCTTCATCTCGCGCCTCCTTCGTCCTTCAATTTTTTGACAGCGACTGGATAAACCGTCACTTCAACAAATGATCAAAGCGTCCAGTCTCGAAAGCTGACTCGACGTAATAAATCGTCTTTTCGTAGAGTCCCATTTTCACCTCATCGAATTCCGTTTCATGCCGCCGATCGTACTCCGGATGTTCATCGTCGTAGTAAGGAAATCTGAGCCGAGCTTTTTTCACCTCGATGACAGCGAGCGCTATCAGATCCGCCGCCTCATCTTCGCTCAGATAGACGGGGAGCGGTACGCCCCCGGCAGGGAACGCCCTCATCAAAGCGGTATAGCCTTCCTTGTGAACGATTCCGGCTATCTCCCCAATCAGCTCCACCGGCAGGAGCACTTCTCTCTTGTCCATGGATCAGGGCTGCGGTCGCGCGAGGTGCGGCATCGGAAACTCAAGGATCGCCTCGGGCCGGATTGCGATAAGCGAACCGCGCATCGTGTGATGCAGCCGGGCGACAAAGTCGGGATACTCCGCGATCCGCATGCCGGACGTGATGTTCCAGACGGTCGTCCCATTGCTCGCCGTGACATACAGATGGTCGCCATGACTATAGAGATCGATGACGCGTGTAGCGTCCAGATCCATCCTCAACCGCCGCTCGGCTGTTTGCTTGTTCTGCGTCACATTCAGAATGCGCACGCCCGGGCCATCCTCGGTCTCTTCGGATACGTCTTCATCCCAATTGGCCAGCCCCCATAGCGCAACATGCTGATTGCCGATCCAGCATGCGGGAATATTCCAATCCTCACGCATCGTAAGATTGACAGCGGAAGGACCATCCTCGCTTTCCCATGCATTCGTAGACAACCAGTCGGAGACCGACCACGCGCGCGGTATGCCGACGGGATGCCATACCCATCCGTCATCAAGCAGGCGGCTCCCATCCGGGCTCGGCAGCAGCTGGCCATGAAAATAGTCTAAGTGGCGCTCCGGCTCCGCCTCGGCGTCGCGTTCGGTCAGCATCGCTCCGGAGGCCGGGTCGGATACATCAAGGCGATTCCACTGCGTGCGGTGAACGAGTACATCCCGGCCTTGGAAGCGGAGAAAGCAAGCGCTGAAAGGAACAGTTTCTGCGTGGTAATCCCCGCCAGCTAGACGCATCGTGGGCCTGCCGGTCGACACCTCCACGACCACGCCTTCCGTGCCGCGGTCTACCACGATGGCGGCATGTTTGCCATCTGCGGACGCATGCAATCGATAGTGGGCAATGCCAATACGATGACCCGGATTGCTGAGCGCCGGCAAGGCTACCGAGCATAGATCAATGCTAGCGCCTGATTCGAGGTCGACGCCTCGCAGGGTTGCATTCTCTGTCAATACGAGCAGATGCCCGTAGTCCGCGTCGACCATACAGGCGTCGACGATCGGCGCGCCGGTCCATGTCACTGAGTTCAAGGCATACGCTCGCTGGTCTGCCCCGAGGGGGTGGGTTTGTCTGATCGAGGGCACGATATCCTACCTGTAGCGGACCGTCATCCGCGATATCACAGTAAGGAGATCAACGATCAACATGGGCACGATGCCGGCAATGACGTTTTGCGCGTGCTCGCAAAGGTCGGCATGTCAATGACGGATGGGCATAGCCTGTTCGCCCGCTGGGACGGCGAGGCGTTTATCGCGGCCCTGCCCGGCGCTGATGCAAATCTCGCGCATAGGGTCGCGGATAAGTTACGGCAGCGCTTCGAACGACAGGACTTTAGCATGTGTGGCGTCTTAGGCCGATTCCGTTCACCGTGAGCATCGGCGTGGCCACACGTGCCGCGGCCGAGGTCGACGTCGATGCGTTGATCAAGCGCGCAGACCGTGCGTTGTATCGGGCAAAACAATCAGGCCGCAATCGCATCGCGGTTAGATAGAAGCGCGACGCGGCAGCGTCAATGAACCACTTGCGTTAGCGCCAGTGGCCCGATGCCGGCTTTGCTGCCTGCCATTGGAGAATTGCTCGCGAGCCTTCACTGGCGAGAAGAACGCTTCGGGGCATGGCGGGTGTTGGGAGAGTGGTTAGCGTTGTTAACAGCCTCCATCGCCCCATGACGGCAAAACCTGAACAGCCCATATCGGAAGCTACTCAGGTATGATCGGACGCCCCACCTGGCATGTGGGTGCATACTAAATCTATTCGCGGGAAGAATTCCGTCCAAGAAGCCTCCAGCCTCGCAGGACAATCCACTTCACCGTCCACAGCTGAATCCGCACACAGCGAAGCAAGATGAAGGAAACTCGACGAATGAAATAAAAACTTCGTCGACTTTCCACAATCTCTCTTTTGTCGAGCCTTCCCAGCTTTACCGTCGAACCAGCGATCTTTCCACCAACAACAATAGAGAAAAATAAATAGTAAAGCCATCGAGCGTATCTCAAATGCTCGTCGGCATCGACTTTCGCCTGCATTTTTCTCTGCCGATCACCCAACTGCACCAATGTTGGCACAATACCTTCTATATCCAGGGCAGCAGGGTTTCCGAAGCCCGATTTGTTTATCTTCCCATGGAATGGGTCGGGGAAAGCAGATCCAT
>NZ_JBQCDN010000475.1:0-3700 GCF_051961175.1 Trinickia sp.
TGCCTGCGGGGCGCGTACCGGCTTTGGGCAGCGTGCCGCCCGCGTGGCTCAGCGTGCCCGTCAGCGCGAAGTAGCCGCTTGCCGAGCTCGTGCAGGAAAGCTTCGTCGTCTGCGTGCCGGCAGGCACCGCGAACGAGCCGCTGCCGCGCAGGTTGCCGGTGTAGTCCTGAACCGACCAGTTCACGCGGTCGGCGGCCGGCGCCTTCGTCACGAATTGAATCGTGAACACGCTGCTCAGCGGGAACATGCGCACGCCGTTGGCCACAGGCGTATCGGCCGAGATCAATCCATTCGCTGTCCCGCCCGCCACTGTCGTCGCCGCGGCCGAGCACGTGATCGAATTGGCCGGCGGCGTTTGCGCCTGGGCACTGCTCGATCCGACGCTGGCGAATGCATAAATCGCAGCCGCAGCAATATTAAGGAGTCCTAATGAATGGGGCGTGGGGGCTTTGAACACAGATTGCATCGATTGACCTTTTAACCGGGGGTACTGAACGGATTCGCCAGATATCGAACCATGGCGATCGAATTTCGAGGAGCCTTGAGCGCTGCCAGTTGCATGAGTTGAACGCTAGGGCTGCAGTACGTTCAGTATCGTTTGTATCGCTTTTCTTGCCTATTCGGCGAGCACTGAACCTTTTGTAATATGTGCTGGGGATCGCGTCGGAACTTTCCTACAGCCCGCGTAGTACGCGCGACGACATGAATGTCCGGAATGCGAAGCGGCGGCGGGACGGCGGGCCTATGCGGGGCGCGCAGAGCCAGGCACAGCGCGAGGAAGCGCGGAGACAGGGGAGAGAGCGGAGAAAGCGGTAATGCGGCCGAAACGGCAAAATGCCAGGCGTCAGCCTGGCATTTTGCGTGAGGATCAAGTGAAACTTACTGTCCCTTACTATCCCTTACTATCCCTTACTGTCCCGTGTAACCGACCGGTGCCGTGACCTGCGCCTTCATCACGCTGGCGTTGTTCGACACCACGTAGATCGGCGTTTCGGTCAGCGTCAGGTTGGCCACGCCGTTCGTGTACGGGACTTGCGTCGGGTTACCCATCATGTCGTACACCGTCACATTGCCGCTGGTGCCGGCAGCATCGACCGTCAGTGCGTAGTTCGTGCTCGCGGTCTGGCTATAGACACCGCCTGTCGTCGGCCAATTCGCGTTGTTGTGCGTCCAGAGGGTCGTCACCACCGTGCCGCTCGTGCCGAGGCGTTGGAACGCGTAGCCGTAGACCATCGAAGGCAGCCCGTTCAGATGGCCAAGCGTTTGCGTTCCGTCGATCAGACGCGTCATCGCAGCGTACGCCATTGAAACAGGCTTCGGGCTCAGCGTCGTCGCGTGGAAGTCGCCCGTCGGGTTGACGATGTCGAAGAACGTGCCGAAGCCGATTTCCGTCGGGTAGTCCGAACCGTAGAAGAAGTACGTCACTTGCGCCCCTTCGCCGAGCACGATCAAGTGCCCACGAGCGGAAACGGCAGCTTGTGCGTACAGCTGGTTCGCCGAAGGACCCGTCGCGTACGTGACGCCCGTATCGTACGCCACACCGAGCTCGGTCGACCACAAGCGCATGTTCGGCTTGAAGGTCTGCATCGCAGCGCGAAGGTTACGCATCTGATGATCGAGCGCCAGGTTCTGGTAGTACGTGCTCGTGTTCGTGTCGTAGAGCTCCGGCGGGAAGGCCGGGGAATCGTGGTTCGCCCAGTAGCTGTGCGTCGTGATGCCGTCGACGTAGTTCTGCAAGCCAAGCGAGGCATACGTCTGCAGCCAATTGCCCGTGCACCAGTTACCGGCGGTGCCCGGATCGGGGCTCGTCACGCCCATCACAACTGCATTCGGATCCGTCGAGTGCACGCCTTGATAGACGGCCTTATACATCGCCACGAAGTTCGCGGGCGTATCCAGCCACGACGGTTCCCACGTCACTTGGTAGTAGTTGTTTTTCATGTTCGGGAAGTACGCCTTGCGGATCGCTTCCGTATCGGCGCCGACGCGGCCCATGTAGCCTTGGAAGTACGTCAAGTCGCTCGGCGCATAACTGTCCTGCACGGTCGCGCCAGTCGGGCTGGCCCAGCCGGGAATGCCGTCCAGACGCACGAGGCGGGCGACGTTACCCGTCTTGTACAGCGAGTCGACGTTGGTCACGCTTTGCGTTGCGGTAGGATTCCAGCTGTTCGCGCGGAACGGCTCCATGTTCGACAGCTGACGCCAGTCAATCGTTTGCGCGATACCCAGCGCGCTGAGCACGGCCGGTTTGTCGCTTTCGCCCTGCATGCCGAAGCGATGCTGCTCTTGGCTCGTATAGGTTGCCGCAGGCAGCACGGACGTCGAGACGTTCGGCAAAACGCCGAACGTTGCGATACCCGTCGGACGCGTACCGGCCTTCGGCAACGTGCCGCCCGCGTTGTTCAACGTAGCCGTCAGGGCGAAATAGCCACTTGCCGCGCCCGTGCAGGAAATCTTCGAAGTTTGTGCGCCTGCCGGAACAGCGAACGAGCCGCTGCCGCGAATGTTGCCGACATAGTCCTGCACCGACCAATTCACGCTGTCGGCGGCGGGCGCGTTCGTCACGAATTGAATCGTGAATGCGCTGCCTTGCGGGAACATGCGCACGCCGTTCGACACCGGCGTATCGGCCGTGATCAGGCCGTTGGTCGTGCCGCCTGTCGTGATCGTCGCAGCGGAGCACGTGATCGAATTGGCCGGCGGCGTTTGCGCCTTTGCACCCGTGGAGCCAACGCTCGCGAATGCGTACACTGCGGCGGCTGCGATATTTAGGAATCCTAAGGAACGGATGGCGGGGGAGTTGAACAAGGATTGCATGGATTGACCTGTTAACCAAGAGCACTGAACGGGGTCGCCGGATATCCAACAGCGACGATTGAATTTCCGCGGACCCCGTGAGCGCTACCAGTTTCGATTGAGCTGAACGCTTGGTGCCTGCAGTACATTCAGTATCTTTGGAATCGCTGTCGCTGCCTATCCGGCGAGCACTGAAGCTTCTGTAATATGTGCAGCCGATCGCGTCAGGACTTTCCTACAGGTCTCGCGGCATACTCAGCAGCGCAGGTTTCCGGTATGAGAAGTGGCGGCAGGGCGGAGAGATGGAGGCCTTGTGCAACGGTGTTTTCCGTGCGGGATTCGAGGTGAGGCGCGCATCGATCGTGATCGAACGCGGTGGCGTCGACGGTAGTCGACCAGGCGGATCATCCGGCGGAGGGGACCCAACGGGCCCGGAGGTACAAGAAAGCGGTCGTGCCGCCGGAACGACAAAATGCCAGGCCTGAGGCCTGGCATTTTGCGTGAGGGTGAAGTGAAGCTTGCTGCGACGCCTGCTTCGGCGCCCGTTTCCCCGCTTATTGCCCCGCTTACTGCGTCGCTTATTGGCCCGTGTAACCGACCGGTACCGTGACCTGTGCCTTCATCACGCTGGCGTTCTTCGACACCACGTAGATCGGCGTTTCCGACAGCGTCAGTTGAACCACACCGTTCGTGTACGGCAGGACGGCCGGGTTGCCCATCATGTCGAACGTCGCCACCTTGCCGCTCGTGCCCGGTGCATCGACCGTCAGCGCATAACTCTGGGTCGCGCTCTGGCTGTACACACCGTTCGACGTCGGCCAATTCGCGTTGTTGTGCGCCCACAGCGCCGTCACCACCGCACCGCTCGTGCCCAGGCGTTCAAATGCATAGCCGTGAACCGAGG
>NZ_JBQCDN010000476.1:0-2674 GCF_051961175.1 Trinickia sp.
CAAGGCCGGGCTCTTGCTCTTCGTCGTTTCCGACGCGCGGCCTTTGCGAACCAGTTGATTGATGGTTGGCATTGTGTATTCCCGAAATTGATAAAAACGCCGCACCGCCTGCCGGGCAAAGCGGCCCACGGTGGGTGTCAAACATCCCTGTTCGGCCTTGGTGAGGCTTGCTCCGAGGTGACCTCGTGCATGAGCGCACCCCTGGCCAAAGAGCCAAGAACAGGAACCCGGCATGATATGGCAAAAAGGTCAAGCGCGTCAATAGGTTGCGTGAGACGGCGCTCGGCCGGGCTCAGTCGGCGGCCACCACTTCCAGGAGTTCGTCTCCAAACCGCTCCAGCTTGCGCGCACCCAAGCCGGGAATATGCCGCAAGTCGTCGATCGTATCGGGCGCCGAGCGCGCGATCTCGGCCAACGTCGCATCGTGAAAAATCACGTAGGCGGGGACGCCGTCCCGCTTGGCGGTATCCGTCCGCCACGTACGCAGCCGCTCCCAACGCGCCCGCTCGCGCGGCCCGAGGCCGGCCGTCGGATCGGCCCGCTCGCCCGTGCGTGACGATGCCTGGCGCGTGCGGGCGGGCTTCACGTAGCGACGCAACGTGACGCTTTGCTCGCCCTTGAGCACCGGCTTGCTGGCCTCGGTCAGCACGAACGCGCCATAGCCGTCGTGGTCGACCGTCAAATAACCATACGCGACAAGCTGCCGAAACACGCCGCGCCACTCCGGCTCCGACAAACTTGCACCGATGCCGAACGTGCTCAACGTGTCGTGACCGCGTTCGCGCACCTTTTCGCTCAGGTTGCCGCGCAAGATATCGATCAAATGCCCGGCACCAAAATGGAACCCGCTTGCCCGCCGCGCGCGAAACACGCATGAAAGCGCCATTTGCGCTTCCCGCGTCGCATCCCATGTCTCGGGCGGTTCCAAGCAGGTATCGCAATTGCCGCAAGGCTTGCTCTCTTCCCCGAAATACGAAAGCAGACGCACGCGCCGACACGCAGCCGTCTCGCACAAACCGAGCAGCGCATCGAGCTTGCTCGTCTGCACGCGCTTGTGCGTTTCGTCCGCCTCCGATTCGTCGATCATTTTGCGCTGCTGGACAACATCACCAAGCCCATACGCCATCCAGGCATTCGCCGGCATACCGTCACGGCCCGCGCGCCCGGTTTCCTGGTAATAGCCTTCGACGCTCTTGGGCAAATCGAGATGGGCGACGAAACGCACGTCGGGTTTATCGATCCCCATGCCGAAGGCAATCGTCGCGCAAATGACGACACCCTCCTCGCGCTGAAACAGTTCCTGGTGACGCTGCCGCGTTTCGAAATCCATCCCGGCGTGATACGGCAATGCGCGCACGCCCTTCGACTTCAGCCAATCGGCCGTCTCCTCCACCTTGCGGCGCGAGAGACAGTAAACAACCCCGGCATCGGTCGTGCCGTCCGCGTTCATATGCTCAGCACGGATGAAATCGAACAGCTGTGCTCGCGCGTTGTCCTTCTCGACAATGCGATAGCGAATGTTCGGTCGATCGAAGCTCGAGACAAACACGCGCGCTTCGTCGAGCGCAAGACGATGAATGATTTCGTCGCGCGTGATCGCATCGGCCGTGGCCGTCAGCGCAATACGCGGCACCGATGGAAAACGCTCATGCAGCACCGACAACTGCATGTACTCGGGACGGAAGTCGTGCCCCCATTGCGAAACGCAATGCGCTTCGTCGATCGCAAAAAGGCCGATGCGGGCACGCTCGATCAATTCGAGAAAGCGTGGCGTCATCAAGCGTTCAGGAGCAACGTACAGCAGATCGAGTTGGCCGTCGCGCAGCGCGCGCTCCGTGGCCGCGGCCTCGGCGCCCGTCAGCGTCGAATTCAGGTAAGCGGCACGTACGCCGAGTTCGGTGAGCGCGGCCACTTGATCTTGCATGAGCGCGATCAACGGCGATACGACGATTCCCGCTCCGAGCCCCGCTTCCCGCCGCGCCAGGGACGGGATTTGATAGCAGAGAGATTTGCCGCCGCCCGTGGGCATGAGCACAAGGCAATCGCCGCCACCGGCGACGTGTTCGACAATGTCGCGCTGCTGCCCTCGGAATGCGGGATAGCCGAAGACTTCGTTGAGAATTTCTAGAGCGCGGGACATGTAGGAGATAGGGAGAGACGAACTGCCGACGGATGCAATTCTACCAACCGATCCATCGTAGCGACGCCGCTCACATGCGCGTTAGCCTTTCGGCCAATCAAGCGCGGCGCCGGCGCATACCGTCCGCCGCCAGCCGTCGGCCGCGATAAGCGTCCTACCGCGCGATCGGAAAAAGTAGACGAGCGACTTAGGCGCCCCGCATGCAAGGGAAAAAGGACACTGTGCGCCCATGCTGGGCGCACGCAAAAAAAAACCGCCCGATCAAACGACCGAGCGGTTTTGCGCCATTGGCGCCATGCGGGTAGGGTACACGAGCGGCGCGATGCACCGCCCTTGGGCCTTACTCCGCCGGGTGTTGCTGATGCGGCACGTCGATCGGCGCTTCGTCGGCAGCCGACGCCGGCGTCCCGAACTCGAACGCCTCTTCCGCGGCGATCTGATCGAAACGCTCGCGATCCGACGATTCCTTCGCCTTGCGTGCCTTGTGGAACGCGAGACCCGTACCGGCCGGGATCAAGCGGCCGACGATCACGT
>NZ_JBQCDN010000477.1:0-21250 GCF_051961175.1 Trinickia sp.
TGGCTGATGGGCTTCAAATACGCGTACTTCAGAAGGCGTGCCAAGTGACGGCCATGACATCCGTACTCGATTACTTCGCCACCCTCGTTGCCGACGACGACAGCCTCCCGCTGACGGAGACGGCGATCTCGCTCGCGCAGGATGCGTATCCCGATCTCGACCTCGAAGCAGTGCTGGCCGAACTCGACGAGCTCTCGCTGCGCTTGAAGCGGCGCCTGCCCGCGGGCGCCGATCTGGCCGAAAGAATCGGCGCGCTCAATCGCTTCTTCTTCCGCGAACTCGGCTTCGCCGGCAACCTGAACGACTATTACGATCCGGACAATAGTCACCTGAACGTCGTGCTCAAGCGCCGGCGCGGGATTCCGATCTCGCTGGCGGTGCTCTATCTGGAACTGGGCGAGCAGATCGGCGTGCCGGTGAAAGGCGTGTCGTTCCCCGGGCACTTCCTGCTGCGCGTCACGCTGCCCGAGGGCGACGTCATGCTCGATCCGACAACGGGCCAATCGCTTTCCGAGACGCAGATGGTCGACATGCTCGAGCCGTATATCTCGCATACGGAGCAGTCGGTCGGCAATGCGCTGCGCATGCTGCTGCAGCCGGCGACGCCGCGTGAGATCGTCGCCCGCATGTTGCGCAATCTGAAAGCGGTGTACCTGCAATCGGAGCGGTGGCAGAGGTTGCTGGCGGTGCAGCAGCGGCTTGTCGTGCTGCTGCCGGGCAACATCGAGGAAGTGCGCGATCGCGGCTTCGCCTATGCGCGGCTCGATTATTTGCGCCCGGCGCTGGAGGATCTGGAGCGGTACCTGGACGATCGTCCCGATGCCGAGGATGCGATGACGGTGGAGTCGCAACTGAACGAGCTGCGCCAGCGTACCGATCACGGCGGCGATTGACGTTGGTTCACCGGCGCTTGCCGCTGTCACCTCGCTGCGGATCGTAGCGAGGACGCCAATGCGGTATAGAGCATAGAGGTTCAAACGCCCGGCCGGCGCGGATGCGCTGGTCGGGCGTTTTCATGCGATGTCGCTCGCGGCGAGGCCGTTACTCGGGTTGCATGCGGATCGCACCGTCGAGGCGGATCACTTCGCCGTTGAGCATCGTGTTGTCGAAGATTTGCTTGACGAGCATCGCGTACTCGTTCGGTTTGCCGAGCCGCGGCGGGAACGGCACCATCGCGCCGAGCGCGTCCTGCACTTCCTGGGGCATCCCGAGCAGCATGGGCGTTTCGAAGATACCGGGGGCGATCGTCATCACGCGAATCGCGTTGCGCGAAAGATCGCGGGCGATGGGCAGCGTCATGCCCGCGACGCCGCTCTTGGAAGCGGCATAGGCAGCTTGCCCGATTTGTCCGTCGAAGGCGGCCACCGAAGCGGTGTTGACGATCACGCCGCGTTCGCCGTTCGCGTTCGGCTCGTTCTTCGACATTTCATAGGCCGCGAGCCGCACCATGTTGAACGTGCCGATCAGGTTGATTTCGATCGTGCGCTGGAATTTATCGAGCGGATGCGGGCCGTCCTTGCCGACGGTCTTGATGGCGGGGGCGACGCCGGCGCAGTTCACGAGCCCGACGAGGCGGCCGAGCCGTGTCGCGGCTTCGACGGCCTGCTGGGCATCGGCTTCGCGGCTTACGTCGCATTTGACGAAGGCGCCTTGAATCTCGGACGCGAGCTGATTACCGGCATCTTCGTTCAAATCGGCGATGACGACCTTGCCGCCGTGTTCGGCGAAGAGGCGTGCTGTTGCCGCGCCGAGGCCCGACGCACCGCCGGTGACCAAAAATGCGTTGCCGCGAATCTCCATGCTAAAGGCTCCTTTCGTGTTCTAAGAGGGTGCGGTCCCGCCGCGGCGCGGCTCGTGACCGGTTGGCATGCGGACCGTCGACGCTTGTAATCGCTCGCGACATAAAAAAACCCGCCTCCGCAGGCGGGTTGCGTTTAGCCGATGCGGCTGAGCCTCATTTCAGCGCTTCGAATACCCGCTGACGAATTTCGTCGACGCTGCCAAGGCCCGAGATGCGGCGGTACTGCGGCGCGCTCAAGCCGTTTTCGATACCGCGCTGCGCCCATTGCTGGTAGTAATCGACGAGCGGCTTCGTTTGAGAGACGTAGACGTCGAGACGCTTCTTCACCGTCTCTTCCTTGTCGTCGTCGCGTTGGATCAGCGGCTCGCCCGTGATGTCGTCCGTGCCTTCGACCTTCGGAGGATTGAATTTGACATGGTATGTCCGGCCCGATTGCGGGTGCGTGCGGCGGCCGCTCATGCGAACGATGATCTCGTCGAACGGCACATCGATCTCCAAGACGTAATCGATCGCGACGCCCGCTTCCTTCATCGCCTCGGCTTGCGGCAGCGTGCGCGGGAAACCGTCGAACAAATAGCCGTTCTTGCAATCGGCTTCCAGCAAGCGCTCTTTCACGAGATTGATGATGAGCGTGTCCGGCACGAGTTCGCCGGCATCCATGAAGCGCTTGGCTTCCACGCCCAGCGGCGAGCCGGCTTTGACGGCGGCACGTAGCATGTCACCGGTCGAAATCTGCGGAATCCCGAATTTTTCTTTGATGTAGTTTGCCTGGGTACCCTTGCCGGCGCCCGGCGCGCCCAACAGGATCAAACGCATGCTGTTCTCCGAATCGTATGTGAATGCTGCGGCGCGAAACGCATAACGCACGATGCCGAATGCCGAAGGCAACGGGCTTCCCACCGTTGCGTCGCTGGCGGCGCAAAGGCGCATCAGCCGCACCCGCAAGGCATGCCGTGTCGTTCAACACGACGCGAGAGACAGCCGTAGGGCGACGAAGCGAAACGAACGGGAACCGGAAGCGAATAGTGCGAATGCTCGCGCAATCGGCCCTGATTATGCCACGCGTTAGCCCGTTAGCCGGAAAACGTTAGGGGTTTGATAGGAAAAGCGCCCGCACGCGTTCGAGATCGGCCAACGTGTCGACGCCTGGTGCCGGCGCCTCGTGCGTCACGAGCACGGCGATGCGCTCGCCATGCCACATGGCGCGCAATTGTTCGAGCATCTCGGCCTGTTCGATCGGTGCCTGGGCGAGCGTCGGATACGTGCGCAGGAAACGCGCGCGGTAGGCATACAGGCCGATGTGGCGCAGAACGGCGCCGGCAGGCGGCGCCGGCATCGCAGTGAGATCGATCGCTTGCGCGCCGCACTGCGGTGCGTAGGCGTCACGGCGCCAAGGTATCGGTGCGCGCGAAAAATACAGCGCCACGCCGCGCGCATCGAGCACGACCTTCACGACGTTCGGGTTGAAGACGTCAGCCGTATCTGCGATCGGGTGCGCCGCCGTCGCGATCGCGCAGTCGGAGTGCGCGGCGAGATGCGACGCAACGTCGCACACGAGCGCCGGATCAATCAAGGGCTCGTCGCCTTGCACGTTGACGACGATGGTTTCGTCGGCCAAGCCAAGCGTCGTCGCAACTTCGGCGAGACGATCCGTGCCCGAAGGGTGATCGGCCCGCGTGAGCAATCCCTCGAATCCGTGCGCTTGCACGGCCTGAAGCACGCGCGCGTCGTCGGTGGCGATCAGCACGCGCTCGGCACCTGCTTCGCGGGCGCGTTCGGCTACGCGAACGACCATCGGCTTGCCGGCGATATCGGCAAGCGGTTTTTCGGGCAGGCGGGTGGAGGCGAGACGGGCGGGAACGACGGCGACGAAAGGCGGTGCGTCGTGACGGACGTTGGCGGTCATCGAATTCCGAGCGAAGGCTAAGGGGAAGGCGTGTCGCGCTTTATGCGCCGCCGGCCGGATCAAGCGGCTCGACCGGCGTGCCTTCGACGGTCTGACGCGCTTCGTCGACGAGCATGACGGGGATGCCGTCGCGAATCGGGAAGGCCAGCTTATCGGCGTGGCAGATCAGTTCTTGCTGCGCACGGTCGTAAGTGAGCGGCCCCTTGCAGATCGGGCAAACGAGGATTTCAAGCAGGCGAGCGTCCACGGAGTTTCTCCACAACCAGAGCGATGAGGCGAGCAGGGAGCGTGGCTTCGACCGGGACTACCCAGATGCGAGCGTCACGCCAAGCGCTCAATTTTACTGCATCCTTCTCGGTCACCAGGATTGCGTCGACGTTGTCGTCGACGAACGGGTTGTCGCGGAACGCGTAGTGATCGGGCAGCGGACGTGTGGCGGGCGTCAGGCCAGCCGCTCGCAACGTCGCAAAAAAGTGCTCGGGCGCACCGATGCCCGCGGCAGCCAGCACGCGCTCGCCGGCAAATTGCGAGAGCGGCCGCCGCCGGCCCGGATCGGCAAGATGCCAGGCATCGCCGGGGGCGAGCGAGAGCGCGAACGTATCGGGCCACGACGGCAGCGCGCGCTCGAACGGATTGTTGACGAGCGTGGCGTCCCGGTGCCGGGAGAGCGGCTCGCGCAACGGCCCGGCCGGCAGCAGAAAGCCGTTGCCTCCCAGCCGCTGATCGAACACGACGAGTTCGACGTTGCGCGCGAGGCGGTAATGCTGCAAGCCATCGTCGCTCACGATCACATCGACATCGACATGCGCGGTGCGTAGCGCCCGCGCACAGGCGACGCGATCGCGCGCGACCCACACGGGCGCGCTGGTGCGGCGCGCGATCAACACCGGCTCGTCGCCGGCGTGGCTCGGCGACGAGGCCGACGTGACGGGCCGCGGCTCCGTGCCGGTCGAACCGTAACCGCGCGAAATCACGCCGGGCGTGAATCCGGCAGCGCGCAGCGCTTCGACGAGCGCGATGACGGTAGGCGTCTTGCCGGTACCGCCGACGGTCACGTTGCCGACGACGACGATCGGCACGCCCACGTCCACGGGCTCGCGCCAGCCGAGTGCGAACGTCGCGCGCCGGATGGCGGCGAGCGTGCCGAACAGACAGGCGAACGGCGTCATGGCCCAGGCGAACGGGCCGCGGCGCTGCCATTGTTGCGTCACGTAAGCTTCTGCGCGTGCTTTGAAGCGGTCGGCCATGCGATTCATGGT
The DNA here is from genome assembly GCF_051961175.1 of Trinickia sp. GTDB lineage: Bacteria > Pseudomonadota > Gammaproteobacteria > Burkholderiales > Burkholderiaceae > Trinickia. The sequence continues at coordinate 4,967 of NZ_JBQCDN010000477.1, forward strand.
GCGTGCGTGGTCGTCAGGTAGTCGAAACGTCGCACGATCGAACGATCGGCGGATGGAGCCGGCACTGTAGCTTGCCCGGCGAGGCCGCTGCAAGCGGGTGGCATGCCCCAGCCGGCGGACCGAACGTGCACCGGAATGGGCCGGCTGTGGATAACTCTGTGAAGAACTTCGGCCGTCGCGACCGGAAACGCCGATAAATCGGACTTCTTATCGATGGTGCTCAATGTTGTGTTGATAAAAAGCACTTAAAAATCAAACGGTTGAAACGAGCGTTTGCGCGTTTTTGCGGTTCCCTTCGTTATTTCGCGCCATCGGCTGCCCGGCTCCGCTATGTGGGAAACCTTGCACGCGATGGTGCAGATGCTGGACGGCGTTCGCGCGGCGGTCTATCTTCTGACCGGCTCAAAAAAAGGTTTCTGCATGCAATCTCGCCCTCCCTTTCCGCCGGGCGGCGTTCCGCCGGGCGGCGGCGCCGCGCCGTCTTTCTCTGCTTCGTTCGAGGCCGACGTCGCCGTGCCGGTGTCGGTGCTCAACCGCGCTATCGGCACGATGCTCGAACGCTCGTTTCCGCTTGTCTGGGTCGCGGGCGAAGTCTCGAATTTCACGCGTGCCGCGAGCGGCCATTGGTACTTCTCGATCAAGGACGCGGGGGCGCAGATGCGCTGCGTGATGTTTCGCGGCCGTGCCCAGTACGCCGAATTCACCCCGCGTGAAGGCGACAAGATCGAGGTGCGGGCGCTCGTCACGATGTACGAGCCGCGCGGGGAGCTGCAGCTGAATGTCGAGGCGGTGCGCCGTACCGGCACGGGCCGGCTCTTTGAGCAATTCTTGAAGCTGAAGGCGCAGCTCGAAGCGCAGGGGCTGTTTGCGCCCGAGCGTAAACGGCCGCTGCCGACCCACCCTCGCACGATCGGCGTCGTGACATCGCTGCAAGCGGCGGCCCTGCGCGACGTGCTGACAACGCTCGCGCGCCGTGCGCCGCACGTTGCCGTCATCGTCTATCCGGCACCCGTGCAAGGCGCCGGGGCGGCCGACAAGCTTGCGGCGATGGTGGAGACGGCGAATGCACGCCGGGAAGCTGATGTGCTGATCGTCTGCCGGGGCGGCGGTTCGATCGAGGATCTTTGGTCGTTCAACGAAGAACGGCTCGCTCGCGCGATCGCCGCGAGCGCGTTGCCGATCGTGAGCGGGGTGGGGCACGAGACGGATTTCACGATCGCCGATTTCGCGGCCGACGTGCGGGCGCCGACGCCGACAGGCGCCGCCGAGCTCGTGAGCCCGCAGCGGACGATGCTGCTGCGCGAGCTGGACCACCGCACCGCCGCGCTCGCACGTGGATTCGGGCGCCTGATGGAGCGGCGCGCGCAGCAACTCGATTGGCTCGCGCGCCGGCTGGTCAGTCCAGCGGAACGGTTGCGACGCCAACGGGCGCACCTTCAGCAACTGCAGTCCCGGCTCGCTCAAGCGGGCGGGCGTCCGTTGCGCGACGCCCAAGCGCGCTTTGCGCTCGTACGGCTGTCGTGGCAGCGCTGGCGGCCCGATCTGGCCGCGCCCCGGGCAGCCTTGGCGGCGCTGTCGCGCCGGCTCGACATCGGAATCGAGCGGCAGCGCGAGCGGCGCGCGGCGCGCGTGGCGATGCTCGAGGCCCGGCTCGAGGTACTGAGCCCCCAGCGCACGCTCGAGCGCGGCTACGCGGCGCTCATCGATGCCCAAACAGGACGGGCGGTGCGTTCGCCGGCCGCTTTGAAGCGCGATCGGCAACTGACCGTCTATGTCGCGGAAGGGGCAGCCGATGTGACGCTCAAGGACGTGCAGCCGAGGCTGACGGACGGCTTTTGATCGATGCCGGGATCGGCGCAGCGCGGCGTAAGCCTGCGTGGCGCTGCGCCGGAAACGCACCCGGCAGGGCGGTGCCGGGCCGATCGTCGGTCATCTTCGCCGAACGATGCGATGAAATGCACGTTCCGACAGCATTTTTTACGCGGATTGCGGCGGGCGACGGTCAATGCTGCGCATAAAGGCCGCTGGTTTGCGGGGTTATTCCAACTCGCCTACAATCCAGTGCTCTATAGCGTTAGTCGCCTACTTCCCCATAACACAGAAGGATCAGCACCATGGAACATACGCTCCCGCCGCTGCCGTACGCGAAGAACGCGCTCGCTCCGCACATGTCGGAGGAAACGCTCGAGTTTCACTATGGCAAGCACCATCAAGCCTACGTTACGAACTTGAACAACCTGATCAAGGGTACCGAGTTCGAGAACCTGTCGCTCGAAGAGATCATCAAGAAGTCGTCGGGCGGTGTCTTCAACAACTCCGCGCAAATCTGGAATCACACGTTCTTCTGGAACAGCCTGAAGCCGCAAGGCGGCGGTGCGCCGAGCGGTGCGCTGGGCGACGCGATCAACGCGAAGTGGGGCTCCTTCGACGCGTTCAAGGAAGCGTTCTCGAAGGCAGCCGTCGGCAATTTCGGTTCGGGCTGGACGTGGCTGGTGAAGAAGGCCGACGGCTCGCTCGACATCGTTTCGACGAGCAACGCCGCTACGCCGCTGACGACGGATGCCAAGGCGCTGCTGACGATCGACGTGTGGGAACACGCTTACTACATCGATTACCGCAACGCGCGTCCGAAGTTCGTCGAAGCGTACTGGAACCTCGTGAACTGGGATTTCGCCGCGAAGAACTTCGCGTAAGTTTCGGCGAATCGCCAACGGTGGGCGCCGCCATGGCGTCCCCCGATCGAAAGGCTCTCCACAGGAGAGCCTTTTTTCACGTGCGCTCCTCCCGTTTCACGCCGCGAGGCGCGGACGCCGCGCGGCTCAAAGCATCGTATGCCGCGCGACCTCGGCCAGCGCCACCCGATCGGTCAATACGCCGTCGATGAGCCCGTATTCCTTTGCGGCGGCTGCCGACATGAAATTGTCGCGATCGGTATCCTTGGCGATCCGCTCGATCGGCTGGCCCGTCCTTTCCGAGAGTATCTGGTTCAGCCGTTCGCGCTGGAACAGCATCTCTTTGGCTTGTATCTCGATATCAGCGGCAGTGCCTTGATTTCCGCCGGACGGCTGGTGGATCATGATGCGGGCATTCGGCAACGCGAAGCGCTTGCCCTTTGCGCCGGCGGCTAGCAAGAACGAGCCCATGCTGGCCGCAAACCCGGTACAGAGCGTCGATACTTGCGGCTTGACGAATTGCATCGTGTCGTAGATCGCCATGCCGTCGTAAACGGAACCTCCCGGCGAATTGATGTAAAAGAAAATATCCTTGTCAGGATTCTCGGATTCCAGAAACAGCATTTGTGCGACGATGAGGCTCGCCGTTTCGTCGGTGACGGGGCCGACGAGAAACACGATTCGCTCGCGCAGTAAGCGGGAATAGATGTCGTAGGCACGCTCGCCGCGGCCGGATTGTTCGATGACGGTCGGTACGAGCTGACTGGATGTGTAGGAAGGCATGACGCTCCTCGCAAGGGAATCGACGATAGCCGCCTGTCGAGCATACGCTTTGCAAGCGGTCCTCGCTGTCATGACGTACAAGTTCGTGTGAGTGTGACGGAGGGCGGTGATACGGGGGATGCAGCGCCCGCGTTTGCCGGGAGAGCGTAAAAAAAGCCGACACGCGCGTCACATCGGCGCGCGCTCGAACGTCAAGAAGACGAAGGCGTATAGCGCGCCGAAAGCTCGACTCTGGGAGCCATTCAAATGACGCAAAAAGAAAAAGACAAGATATCGGGATTCGAGGCCGCCCGTGCGCGGCTGACATCGATCGCTTATCGGATGCTCGGCAGCCGTGCGGAGGCCGAGGATATCGTCCAGGACGCATGGTTGAAGTGGCATGCGGCGGCGGAGGGTGACCTTCGCACCCCGCTCGCCTGGTTGACGACCGTCACGACGCGGCTCGCGATCGATCGCATCCGGCGCTTGCAATCGGAACAGGCGGCGCGCACGAGCGAGTGCCTGATCGAGCCGTGGCACGATGAACTGGCGCCGTCGGCGGAGGACGAGGTGGTGCGTTCCGCTTCGGTTTCGGAGGCGGTGGCGCTGTTGTTCGAACGGTTGTCGCCCGACGAGCGCGCCGCGTTCGTCTTGCACGAAGCCTTCGAATGCGACTATGCACAGATTGCCGATGTAGTGGGCAAGACGCCGGCGCATTGCCGGCAACTCGCGCATCGGGCGCGGCAACGGTTGTCCAGCGAGCAGGCGGGCGATGAAGGCATGCGGCGTCGGAGCGTTGCGCCGGCTGGCGAACGGCGCGCAGATGGCGTCGAACGCCTGCGCGAGGTGATTCGCGGCGCGGATGCGGCGGGCGTCATGCGGCTGTTTGCCGATCGTGCGATGACGGTGGCCTCCAGTGCCGGTGCCAGTGCCGGTGCCGGTGTCGTCAGCCGGCCGCAGCGCGTGACCGCTGCGGTGGAACGGTGCGTGGAAGCGGCAACAGACGATGCCACATTGCAAGCCTACGCGCTGCCGCCCGATTGGGGGGCAGCATTTGTCCTCATGCGGGCGTGCGAAGTCGTGGGCGTCGTGCGCTACGCTTCCGGCGATACGGAGGCGGTGACCGGCGGCGGCCGGTTCACGCTCGTCACACGTGGCGCCGAAGTGGCCGAACTCGATCGGCGCTTCGGTTTGCGTGCGGTGAGTCAATTGCTGGCACGTATTGCCAAGCTCGAATCGATTGGAATTTCCTGCGTGCTCTGATAGAGCGGCATCGATGCGTGGAGTTAGGAAATATCCGATTTCTTCACGATTCCGAATCCTGCTTTTGATACCTCCAGCTTTCTGCGAGGTTTCAGTTACAATCGCCCTCCAATAAAAACGCAAATGATCCGAGAGGGCCAATTCTCGATGGGCTTCAGTTATCTTGTTGCGGATGACAACGATCCAGCAGGATGTCGTATCCGGTTGAGTGTGTCGTTATAGCCCGATCGAAATTCGCAGGACAACCGGTCCGTCGCACTGGCGCTGCCTATCGCGCGTCGAAGCGCCGCCGGGCAACGCGACATCCATGATGCTTTCAGAAAATAGCGCTACCCTTCCTTGCCCGCGTTTCATGCCATCCACGCATTCGTCTTTCGCCGACGAATTGCACGCGGAGGCGCGCGCCTACCTGGAGCGCAACGGCGACGATCGCTACGCGAACGCGGAGACGGCATTGAAGGCTACAGTCCTCGCTATTTTGACCGGTGCGTTGTTCGTCCTGTCGCTGCATGCCATGGGCGCCATCGCCTTCATCGGCGGTTTCCTCGCGTTCTCCGTTTCCGCCGTGCTTTTGTCGATGAACGTCTCGCACGACGCGGCGCATGGCGCACTCTTTCGCTCGCGTGCGCTCAATGCCACCGTTGCGCGGCTCGTCACCCTTCCGCTCGGCATTGAACCCGTGTACTGGCGCGTACGCCACATCCGCTATCACCACCCGAACGCGAATATCGAACATTGCGATCTCGATACGGAGGCCAACGCGTTTCTGCGTCAAACGCCGTTTCAGCCGTGGTATCCGCGATTTCGTTTTCAGCAGTACTACTGGCCGGTCATCGCTGCGCTGTCGATGTCGTACATCGCGTGGGTCTACGATTGGTCGGATCGGCTCGGCAGGACCCCGCTCGCGAACGACCGGCCGTTGCCTGGGCTCGGCGGCTGGTTATGCTTCGTGGGTTCGAAGCTGGCGCACCTCGCGCTTTGTCTGGCGATTCCGCTCTACATCGCGGGGCCAACCGCCGGATACGGTGCAGTCATCGCGGGTTATCTCTTGGGCCAGATGGTGGCGTCGGGCATCCTGCTGACGATGATTCTCGGCACGCACTGGGCCGATACCCGCTTCTACGACGTCAGCGACGGCGCGCCGCTCCCCCATACGCGGGAAGCGCACATTTTCCTGACTTGCTGCGACTGGGCCCCACGCCTGCGGCTTTTGGGCGGCTTGATGGGCGGCCTGAACCTTCACCTGACGCACCATCTCTTCCCGACATACAGCCATCGGCACTACCCCGCGCTCGCCGCGATCGTCGAGCGATTGGCTGCACGCCACGGCCTGCCGTACCGCTGCCTGAGCTACGGCGCGCTACTGGGCGCCCAGTATCGCTTCCTCAAATCGATGGGCGCACGCCCCGAGACTCTTACTGCGTGATGCTGCAATGAAGCCGCCTTTTCTCCCTGTCTCGATCCTGTCGTCCGGCAAAGCGCTGCCGGGGCGCAAGGTCACGTCGTCCGAACTCGACACCCGGCTATCGAAGTCCGCGGGGTGGGTCCAAAAGCGCTCCGGCATTGCCTATCGATTCCACGCAAACGACGAGCACCAGTCGGCTGTCGCCGCACAGGCGTTGCACGACGCACTGGCCCGCGGCGGAATCGAACGCGATTCGATCGATTTGCTGATCTCCGCTTCCGGGGTTCAGGAGCAGCAGCTCCCATCGACAGCCGCGCTGGTCCTCGGTTGCGCCGGGTTGAGGCCCGGTACGCCCGGCTTCGATGTCAACGCGAGTTGCATCAGCTTTCCCGTCGCGCTGCATATGGCGGCGAGCCTGCTCAATACGTCGGCATACCGTCGCATTGCGATCGTTGCGTCGGATTTGGCGTCGCGCGGAATCGACTGGAGCAATGCCGAGAGCTCACTGATCTTTGGCGACGGCGCGGCGGCGGTGATCGTCGAACGCGGCGACGGCTCGAGCGGCATCGAGGGCTATCGGCTCCGAACGTATCCCGAAGGCAAGGCTTACTGCGAGATTCGCGCCGGCACTTCGCGCACGCCGCGTCGAGGCGCGCAGCCCGCGGATTTCCTGTTCCAAATGGACGGCAAGCGCGTGTTCAGGCTTGCGTCGAGCGTAATGGAGAGCCTGCTGTCCGACTTGCTCGACGACGCCAGGTTAAGGCTCAGCGAGATCGACGCGGTCATACCGCACCAAGCGAGCCATCTCGGGATGCGTCATCTCGCCGAGCGTTTGCGGATGCCCGCGGCGCAGATCGTCGATATCTATGCGACGCACGGCAATCAAGTCGCGGCTTCCATCCCGACCGCACTGCATGAGGCATTCATCACCGGGCGCGCGCAGCCGGGACGGCGGCTCCTGCTCATCGGCACGGCCGCCGGTGTGACCGTCGGCGGTATGGTCCTGAAACTTTGATGAAAACGCTTGTCACCGGCGCCACGAGCGGGCTCGGCGCCAACGCCGCCCGCTACCTCGCTGCACAACGGCAAGCGGTGCGCGCGACAGGCCGTGATCGCCGAGCGGGCCAAGCGCTCGAAGCCGAAGGAATCGAGTTCGTTCCTGTGGACCTCGCGAACGCTGCCGCGAAGGACATCGACCGTTTGTTGGACGGTATCGATGTCGTTTGGCATTGCGCCGCGCTGTCTTCGCCTTGGGGCCGCTACGAGGATTTCCACCAGGCGAACATGACGGCCACGACTCGGCTCGCCGAGAGGGCAGCACAGCGCGGCGTGAGGCGGTTCGTGCATATCTCCACGCCATCGCTCTATTTCGATTACCGGCATCGGGTCGATATCCCGGAGACGTTTCGCCCCGCCCGCTATGTCAACCACTATGCGAATACAAAAGCGCAGGCGGAGGCGTCGCTTCGTGCCATTGCACTGAGCTATCCCGGAACGACCGTCGCCATCCTGCGGCCGCGCGCGATCTTTGGGCCGCATGATCGTGTGCTGTTGCCGCGCATCCTGCGTGTCCTGCGAGAGCGTGACGGCCGCTTGCCATTGCCGCGCGGTGGTGTCGCGCGATTCGATCTGACTTACGTGGAGAACGTCATCCACGCGATGCAGTTGGCAACGACACGCGAGGATTTGCCGAGCGGCGAGGTCTTCAACATCACGAACGGCGAGCCGGCGACGCTGCGAGACGTTCTTGCGGCGATCTTCGTGCCCTTGGGCGTCGCCTACCGGATCGTCGCATTGCCTTATCCCGTGCTCGATGCCGCGGCGCGCGCAATGGAGGCGTATGCCTCGCTCAGCGGCGCGGAACCTGCGCTGACACGCTACAGCGTGGGCACACTGAACTACGACATGACCCTCGACATTGAAAAGGCGCGGCGCATGCTTGGCTACCAGCCGATCGTGCCGCTTTCAGAAGGCATCGAATTGACCGTTCGTTGGATTCAATCACATGGCCACGATTACGGTATTTGAAGCGGGGTATTGCACCCATGCGGCCTGCATGGCGTTGCGCGGCGCGGGCATGAAGGTATGCCGCTTTCCGGCGCGCGCCTATTTGATCGACACCGCAGGCGGCCGCTTTCTGTGGGATACGGGTTACGCATCGCACTTCATCGACCACACACGCAGCGGCTTATTCTCCTGGTATCGGCGCGTGACGCCCGTTTATTTCGACGAACGCGAGGCCGTCGCAAGGCAACTGCGCGAGCGCGGCATTCGAACGAGGGACCTCACCGCTGTCATCCTGTCGCACTTTCACGGCGATCACATCGCAGGGCTGCGGGATTTCGAAGGCACACCGACATGGTTGTCCGGCGCCGGTTGGGCGGACACGCGCTTGTTGAAGGGAATCCGTGCGCTGCGCAAGGGCTTCGTACCGGGGCTGATTCCACCGGACTTCGAATCCTCCATGACGGCAATCGAAGGCTTTCCACGGATCGAATTACCAGCGGAACTCGCGCCGTTCACGCACGGCTATGCGGCGCCCGGGGCCGATGGCGAATTGCTGATCGTCGAGTTGCCCGGGCATGCGGCCGGCCATCTGGGCGCCTTCGTCGCAACGGCGAGTGGCTGGGTGTTGCTCGCGTCCGATGCCGCATGGTCGCCTTCGAGCTATCGCGAGTTGGTCGGCCCCTCGCGTCTCGCTCACATCATCATGGACGAACCGGCTCAGTACTATGCGACGCTGCGCATGCTGAATCGATTGCATCGGGGCGGACGCGTGTCTATCTGTTTGACGCACGAGGGCGCCTTATGATTCGCCACGCACACGTGCTGCACGCGTATTGGCAGGCGAAACGCCTTCGCTTCGACAGTCGCGCCGCCCTCGAACATCATCAGCAACGCAAGCTGCGCGCGTTCATTTCGACACGGCTCACGAGCAGCCCGTACTTCGCACCGTACCTGCGCGAACCGTTCCATACATGGCCGACGATGTCGAAGGCCGTGATGATGGCGCACTTCGACAGCATGAACACGGCACAACTGAAACTCGCCGACGTCCTGGCGTGCGCGCTGGATGCGGAGCGCACGCGGGATTTTTCGCGGACGGTGAAGGGCTACAGCGTGGGGCTTTCATCGGGTACGTCCGGCTCGCGAGGGGTATTCGTGGTCAGCCCTGCCGAGCAAGCGGCCTGGGCTGGCGTGATGCTGGCGCGCCTATTGCCGCGTGGGCTCTTCGCCGGAGAACGGGTGGCGCTGTTTCTGCGCGCGAACAGCAATCTCTACAGCACGGTGCGCAGCCCGTGGCTCTCATTCGAATTCTTCGATTTGCTGGAGCCGCTTGCGGGCCAACGCCAGCGCCTCGAGCGGTATGCGCCGACGATCGTCGTCGGCCCTGCGCAAGTGCTGCGCGCCTTGGCCGAAGCCAAGCGGGAGGGGCGCGTCGCGATTCAGCCGCGCATGGTGGTTTCCGGCGCCGAAGTGTTGGAGCCGTTCGACCGCGAATTCCTCACCCAATCGCTCGCGCCGGTGGCCGAGGTCTCTCAGGCAACGGAAGGCTTTCTCGGATCGACCTGCACGCACGGCACGCTTCACCTGAACGAAGCGCATGTGCATATCGAGCCGCAATGGCTCGACGAACGCCGCTTCGTGCCGCTGATCACCGATTTCTCGCGCACGACGCAGCCAATCGTTCGCTATCGGCTCGACGACATCCTTGTGAAGCGGGACGCTCCATGTCCATGCGGAAGCCATGAAATGGCGCTCGAACGCATCGAGGGCCGATGCGACGATGCGCTGCGTTTGCCCGGCCGCGACGGAACCTTGATCGAGATATTCGCCGACGCGCTGTCGCGTGCCATCGCGCAAGTGCTGCCGCTCACGGCCGACTATCGTCTGGTGCAGACGGGGCATACCGGTCTCGCGCTGCACGTCGCGGGGGAGGGCGGCACGCTGGCCGGCTGTCAGGCTCATCTGCAGGCTTTTCTGGCGCGTCAGGGCGTCGATACCTCACAACTCGTGTGGACGCTGGCCCCGACATTGCCGCCGATCGATTTCACCGCCAAGCGGCGGCGCATCGTACGGCGCGAGGAGAAGCGATGACGAAAGCAGTCACGCGCATTCGCGTGCGAACCCGGCTCGGCATGATGGCGATCGGCTGGGGTACCGTCGGCCTGTGCTACTCGATCGGCCGCATCGCGCCGGGCACGGCCCACGTTCTACATGAGCGCGCGCTCGATCGCGTGGTGCCGTTCGACGCATCGGCGATCTGGCTTTACCTGTCGTTCTTTCTGTTCGTTCCCGTCGCGTACCTGTGCGCCCTGCCTGATCGGTTGGCGCCGCTCACAAGAGCGATGCAATGCGCGGCGGTGCTTGCCGGCATCGTCTTCGTCGCATGGCCGACCACGCTCGTCTATCCGCTCGTTCCGACGGGCACGACGGGCGCCGCCGCGCTGCACTGGCTCGTCGATTTCGATTCGACGCGCAACTGCATGCCGTCGTTGCACGGCGCGCTTACCTTGCTGTGCATGGTTGCGATGTGGCAACGAGAGCGGCCATGGCGTACCGCCTTCATGTTCGTGTGGGGCCTGGCCGTCATGTGGTCGGTCGTCGCGGCGCGGCGTCATTTGGCCGTCGATCTCGGCGCCGGCCTGCTGCTCGGCGTGCTGTGTGCCGGGGTAGTCGCCTACCTGTCCGCCAAGGCCCGTCAGCCGGCTCCCTTCAATCCAAGCCCCGAGGTTCATCCGTGAATGCAATGGCACTCCCGCTCCTGGGGATGGTGGCGTGCGTCGTCGCAGAACTGCTGTTCTCGCGCGCAAGGCACGGCCGTGCCATCCCCTGGCGCGACGTCGTCCTGAATCTCAATTCCGGGCACATTCTGATGTGGCTGCTGCGCGGCGTCGAAATCGCCGCCTACGCATGGGTGCTCGCGCACGTCAGCCTGCGCTGGGCGCAGAGTTGGCCGCCGTTTATGCGATGGAGCATCGCGGTGCTGGCGTGGGATCTGGGCTTTTACTGGATGCACCGCTTGCATCACACGTTTCCGGCGCTCTGGAGCGTTCATGTCGTCCACCACGAGGGCGAACATTTCAATCTCTCGCTGGGCATCCGCAATGCGTGGCTTTCATCGCTGACCACGCTTCCGTTCACGTCGATCCCGCTCGCGTTGATCGGCATCCCGCTGCCGGTGTTCGTCGCGGTGTCGACGCTTCACTACACGGTTCAGTTCTACAACCACAATGGCATCGTCGGGCGCTCCGGCTGGCTCGAACGCTTCTTCGTCACGCCCGCGCATCATCGTGTCCATCACGGCCACAATCCCGAGTACCGCGACCGCAATTTCGGCGGCACGTTTCTCATCTGGGACAAACTATTCGGATCGTTCCAGCCGGAACTGCCCGGCGTCCCGGTGCGCTTCGGCGTTTCGCAGCCGACGCGATCGACGAATCCCTTCTGGGCCAATCTCGCCCCGCTGCTGCGTTACGTTGGATTGCGCGTGCCGAAGCTTGACGGCGGAGCGCGCCGCACGCCCGTGCCTGCCCTCGCGATCGGTGTCGGCGGCGTGCTGCTGTTCTGCTTGGCCGCCTACTATATCCACCGCGACGGAACGTGGTCTGCCGGCGGGCAAGCCGTGTTCTTCCTGCAGATCTTCATGTTGACCTTGGCACTCGGCGGCATGTCCGACGAACGCGTGTGGGGATTGCCATGCTGGATCGCGCTCGGGTGTGCGGGGCTGCTGGTTTTGCCGCTCGCGTTCGGCCTCAACGATCCGATCGGCGTGCTCGCGCTTGCGCTGTTGCCCTTGCACGGGCTGGCGACCGCTTTCATCGCCCGCGGTGCAGCGGGGCTGCGCACGGCAGGCACACAGCGGGACAGCGCGTAGCGAGGCATGGGCCGATGATCTCTCCCCCCGTCACGCCGCCGCTGCGCCGCCGCGACATCGTCTTCGATTTCAGCGCGAAGATTCCCTTGCACTGGCTCGGCGGGCACTGCCATCGCACACGCTTTTACGATGCGATGTCGATCATGTTTCCCGAGGGCGAGCGCGCGTTCATCGAAAGCGTCCAGCACTATCGCGGGCGCATTCGAGGCGACGCAAGCCTTGACCGCACCGTGAAGGAATTCATTGCGCAGGAAGCGTTGCACGGCCGGGAACACGTGCGTTACAACCGGCACTTGCGGGAGCAGGGCGCACCGGTCGAACGGCTCGAGCGCCGCGTGGCGGGCCAGCAGGCGTTCGCCCGGCGCTATCTGGCGCCGGCGGTGCGTCTTTCCATTACGGTATGCCTCGAGCACTTCACGGCGATGTTTGCCGAGGAGATGCTGAGCGAGCCGCGCAGTTTGGACGGTGCACATCCGTCTATGGCCGACATCTGGCTCTGGCACGCGTTGGAGGAAACCGAGCACAAGGCCGTCGCGTTCGACGTTTTCCAGGCGGTGATCGCGGGATCGTTTCGCCGATACGCATTGCGTTGTTCTGCGATGCTGTTCGTGACGCCGATCTTCTTCTCGCTGCTGTGGCGGATGACGTTCGAACTGATTCGTCATGACGGGCGCGCCACCGACCTGCGAGGCTGGGGCGCGCTTTTGCACGATCGGCTGGTGGGCAACGGATCGCTCGTGCGGATGTTGCCTCAGTGGTGTGCCTGGTTCAGGCCGGGGTTTCATCCGCTACAGCGAGACAGCCGTGCGCTGATCGAGCGTTTCAATCAACGCTTCAACGAGCGTTTCGATGGCGGCGGCGACTCGGCGGATCGCAGGTCAGACGCCGATTCGTAAGCGAAGCGGGCGCCTGCCTATCGGCGAAGCCTGCCGTCGCGGCATTTACCGGCGGTGCGAGGCCGCTTCCCAATCGATATCGGCGCACAGCACTTGCAGCCCGTGCGCCGTTTGCGCGGCGACCGAAGCCGTCACGCACAAGTGGGCTTCGTTCAGCGAGAGATACGGTGCCGTGACATGGACGGGCCCGGGGGCATGAACCGCTTCCCTGAAATACGGCCGATGGGCCCAGCTTGCGCCTTCCGAATGGAGCAGCGGCCGGAACCGCTTGGCACGGCGCGAGACGCGTCCGGTCGGCACGACGTTGTCGCCGATCTGCCGGCCCTGGGCATCGAGCACGAAGCAGCGCGCGGTATCGGGCAGCGCGAGCAGCGCCTCGCATGCTTGTTCGACCGGTGTGCCCGCCACGAACTGCGCACACGCCTGCTCGAGCGATGTCATGTAAGGTGCCAGGCGCTTTGCCTGGGCATGTTCGCGCGCCGCGATGCGCTTGCGCAGTGCATTGGACAGGGCCTCGATGAGCCCCGCCGCCGCCCGCGGCTCGTCGGGCTGCGCGCTGGGCTCGGCGAAGTAGCTGCCCTGCACGAAGTCGACGTTGCATTCGAGCGCGATGAGCGCATCGCGTTCGGTGGCCAAACCGCCCATCAGCACGAGTTGACCTGATTCGTGGAGAAGCGAGACGAGCTGCGGCAGGACGCGCTCGAAGTGTGAGTGCTCACTGGCTTGAGCGAGGATGCCGCGATCGAGCGAAACGATATCCGGGTGCAAGTGCCACACGCGGTCGATATTGGAGTGCTTCGCTCCGAAGCCGCCGAGTGCGATCAGAAACCCCGATTTGCGCAGGCCGTCGACGATTTCCGCGAAGCGGCCCGTCTCGCCACCCGCTTGCTCGGGCACTTCGAGTACGACGCGCTGGGGCGGCAGGCCCAGCGTTTTGAGGCTCGCCAGCAGCGCATCGCCGTAGCTCGTGTCCATCAACGCGGCCGGGTGCAGACTCAGGAACAGCCATTCGTCGTGACCGTCGATCGCACCGAAATTGCCTAGATGCAGCGATTCGGCGAGCCGCCCGAGCTCGAGCAGATCGCCGCGCCGGGCGGCCTGCTCGAAGACGTCGCGCGAGGGCACCTGCCGTCCGTGTTCGTCGTGCGCGCGCAAGGACGCGTGATAGCCGATCGCGCGGCGATGCGAGACGGAGAACACCGGCTGGAACACGCTGAACACGGTAGAGCCGCCGTAGACGACGGTGCGGCGGCTACCCGCGTCGTCCGCGACGGGGCGAGGCGGCTGAAAGCCGGGGGGATCGAGTTCGATCATGCTCATGGAAATCGGACGGAGATAAACACAGGCGCAACCCACCACGCGCTTTCACGCAATAACGGCAGCCGCGAACTGAACTGTACAGCATACGACAGCAAGTTTTGTGCGCAGCGTCACAGTGCCGTGCGGGCGGCGTCTCTCCGGCAGGGGCGGCCACGTGCGGCCACGTGCGGGGGCGCCGCCGCACAACGTTGGGGCCGTCCTCGCCCCATGTCGGCGCTGAAGCGGTTCGGTGTGCGGTTCGCGCGTGAGCCGAATCAACCGTGAAGTGCCGTCAATGGCCGCGAATCGATCGGCGTGGGCTCAGCCAGGGCCGGCGTCGTGCCGATTGGCTCCAGCCGCTGTGCGCGGGCGAAAAACGCATGAGCGCGCGGATCTTGCGCATACGCTGCGTTGATGCGGATCCACGGGCTCGGCTCACCATGTGGGCGGAAATAGCTGCCCGCCGCGATCGTCACATCGCACGCAGCCGCGCACTCGATCAGTTGCTGGGAATCGTCGATGTGCGGCACGCGCGCCCACACGAACTTGCCGCCGGCCGGCGGCGCGAACAGTTGCCAACCGTTCGCTTCGAGCGTGCGCGTCGTCGCGCCGAGCGCATCGCTCATCCGGCGGCGCAGCCGTTCCAGGAACTTGCGGTAGGCACCGCGCTCGAGCATCGTCAGGGCAACTGCTTCGGCGAATTGCGAGCCGCTGATACTCGTGAGGATCTTGATGTCGCCGAGATCCTTGATCATCTTGCGGCTGGCCGCGATGAAGCCGATGCGCAGCGACGACGATAACGTCTTCGACAGCCCGCCGATATAAATGACGCGCTCGAGCTGATCGAGCGCGGCGAGGCGATCCGTCGTCTCGCCTTGAAAATCGGCGTAGATGTCGTCCTCGACGATCGTGAAGTCGTACTCGTGCGCGAGCTGCAGCAGCCGGAACGCAACGGAGGGCGCCACCACTGTCCCGGTCGGATTGTGAAAGACGGAGTTGACGAAGACGGCGCGCGGGCGATGCCGTTTCAGTTCGGCTTGCAGGACGTCGATATCGGGTCCGGTGGCCGTCCGCGGAATGCCGACGACGTTGATGCCGTGCAACTTCAGGAGCCCGAACAAGTTGTAGTAGCCCGGATCCTCGACAAACATCGTATCGCCCGCGCGCAGCATGTAGCGGACGATGAGATCGATGGCCTGACTGGCGCCGAACGTAATCAAAATTTGCGCGGTATCGGCGTGGATGCCGAGCGGGGCGATGCGCGATTGCAGGTGTTCGCGCAGTGCCGCGTTGCCCAACGGCGTGGCGTAATCGATCAGCGATCCGGGATCGGTGCGAGCGACGTGACGGACGGCTTGCGCGACGCCCTCCGTGTCGCGCCACGCTTCGGGAATGAATCCGCTACCGAGCTTCAGCGTTTCGCCGGGGTGATTGAACTGCGCCAGGATGTAATTCGACTCGTCCTCGGCGCGGCGCGGGTCCGACGCACCGCACCGATCGCGCGCCACCTGCGCGCGCCCGCTCACGTAAAAGCCCGATCCATGTCGCGATTCGACGAGCCCAAGGGAGACGAGCCGGTCATAAGCCTCGATCACGGGAAAGCGGCTGATGCCGCAATCGATCGCGAGTTGCCGGATGGACGGCAGCTTTGCGCCGGCGTGCGCGTCGCGCGAGCGAATCCAATGCTCCATCGCCGCGACGAGCTGCTCGGTCATCGGCACACCGCTCGTGCGGTCGATTTCGATCTTCATCGATTACCCCTAAAGGTTATCCCTAGGGCCTGTTCACGCTAATTCCAGGCTTGCGCTGGCTACCAGAAGGGCCGAGCGCAAGGAATGCGACGAAGGGAATACTCGACGTATTCGCAAGGAGCATGACGCAGCGATCGGCCCTTCTGGTAGCCAGCCCCAAAATGGATTGTTTCAATCAGGGGAACGCGCCTTTCCGGGCGCATTGCCGCGTCGTTCGTCGTTGCAATAGCTACGGCTATTGCGCCTCCTCTCTTCTTGCCCTGCGTCCGGAAACGCACCTTCGCAAGCCAGGAAATAGCGTGAACAGGCCCAAGGCCCGCGTCCCGACCCGCTCACGCTCGGCGCGCGCCCGCATCAC
>NZ_JBQCDN010000478.1:0-3929 GCF_051961175.1 Trinickia sp.
ACAAGCGCATCACGCCGCGCTTCATGAAGTACGAGAAGATCGATTTGTGGATCGGCATCGCGTTTGTGATCGTCGGCGCTGTCGCCATGATGGCATTCACCGCCGCGCTGTTCGGCGGGCGGCCGGAGTTCGGCCAGTTCACCGATGCCAGCGCGGTGATCGCCGGGCTGCACAAGTACGTCGGTGAGACGTCCGCCACGATCTTCGCCGTCGCACTGCTCGACGCGTCGATCATCGGTGCGGCTGCGGTCTCGTTGTCGACGGCCTATGCGATCGGCGACGTCTTCAAGATCCGCCATTCGCTGCATCGCAGCGTGTCCGATGCCAAGGGCTTTTACCTCGTCTACTTCGGCATCGTGGCGCTCGCCGCCGCGCTCGTGCTGATGCCCGGCAGCCCGCTCGGGCTGTTGACCGAGGCCGTGCAAACGCTTGCCGGCGTGCTGCTGCCGAGCGCCACGGTGTTCCTGCTGCTGCTCTGTAACGACAAGGCCGTGCTTGGGCCGTGGGTCAATTCGAAGCGCCTGAACCTGTTCACGGGCGCCGTGATCGCGGTACTCGTCGTCCTCTCGATCATCCTGACGGCCGCGACGGTATTCCCCGATATTTCGGGGGCGACGATCATCGGCATTCTCGTCGGCGGCATCGTGCTGTTTGCCCTCGGCTATGCCGGCGTCGAACTCGCGCAGCGGCGCCATGGTTCCAATGCCGCCGTGAAAGGCGAGGCGATCGCGGCACGCGCGGCCAATCGCGCGCTGCGCGATACGTGGCGAATGCCGCCGCTGGAGGAGCTGGCACAGCCGAAGCTCACCTTCGCGACGCGGTTGTGGATGGGAGCACTGCGCGGCTATCTCGTCATCGCAGTCGGCCTCGTGATCGTCAAGGTCGTGCAGCTGGCGATGCATTAAGGCGCCGCGGCCCGGTGGAGCAATAACCTCGCTGACACCGAGCGAAAGAAAGGCGAAGCGTTTGATGGCGCTTCGCCTTTTTTGTTTGCGCTGCGCAGCGGCGCCGCGCGCCCCCCCCGGTGCTTCGCCGTCAACGGCGACTCACGCCGAGGCCTCTTCCTTTGCGTCGTAGCATCCGCGTGCGGCCGCGCTGTTGAGCCGCGCGCGTTTGAGCAGTGCGCGTTGCGCCGCCTCGACGTTTTCGCGCTTGCCTCGCCAAGCCGCGAGCGGCGGCTCCTGCAGTGCGCGCCCGTAGGAAAAACTGAGTGGCCAGGGCCGCCGCCCCGTCCGATTGATCGCGTCAAGGTTAGCGGTCGCTTCCTCGGGTGTCTGCCCGCCTGACAGAAAGTAGATACCGGCAACGGCCGGCGGCACGGTGCGGCCGAGGACGGACACGGTGCGCGCGGCCACCTCCTCCACGCCCGCTTGCTGAGCGTACGCCTTGCCGGCGACGACCATGCTCGGCTTCAGCAGCATGTGCTCCAGCACGACCGCGTGCCGATGCAAGGCATGAAACACCGCGTGCAGCACCATTTCGGTCACTTGAGCACAACGATCGATCGAATGACTGCCGTCCATCAGCACTTCGGGCTCGACGATTGGAACAATCCCCGCTTCCTGGCAAATCGCGGCATAGCGCGCGAGCGATTCGGCATTTGCCTCAACGGCCAGCCTGCTCGGCAATGTCTCGGAGACGTTGTAGACGGCCCGCCATTTCGCGAAGCGCGCCCCCTGCGCTTTGTATTTTTCCAGACGCCCTGCGAGACCGTCGAGCCCTTGCGTGATTTCATCGCCGCTTGCATGCGCGAGTGCAATCTTGCCCGTATCGACCTTGATCCCAGGCACGATGCCCTGTCGTGCCGCCAAACTCGGCAACGGCTCGCCGTCGTCGGCCTTCTGGCCCAGCGTTTCCTCGTAGAGAATCACGCCGCTCACGTATTGGCCGAGACCGGGCGTGGACAGCAGCAGCGTACGCCACGCCCGGCGGTTTTCGTCGGTCGATTCGACATCGATCGTCTTGAATCGCTTCGCGATGGTGGGGCCGCTTTCGTCCGCGGCGAGCAGGCCCCGCCCGTCCCGCACGATCGCGTCGATGGTGGACTGCAATGCGCTCTCGTTTTGCATCGTCTGTCTCCTCAGGCAATGGCGTCGCGTACTAGCGGCAGGGCGTTCGCGCACAGCCGCGGCCTCCAGTGTGCGCGGCATGGCGTTGCCGCGCCAGAAGCCGATGTGCGTTCGAGCGCGTTAGAGGGTGGGCTTGAATTGACCCTAAGGGTGGGCAGCAATTCCGGTGCCCGGTGTCCGCAGCAGCCCAGCTTCTTCCCGGGCGCCGGATGCGTTTCTTCAAAGCATCGTGTCGCGACGTTGCCGGTGTGCCCGCCTCCCTGCTCTTGGCGTGCGCCGCGTATTCGGTGCTCGTCACATTCCACTGCGTGGCGGTTTGAGACCAATCTCCGCGCATAGGTGCATGAAGCGTACGATACGCGCGGCGCTCGGCTCAATGCCTCGCAAGAAGATGTGCTGTTGCAACCGGACGCAAGCGCGTCGCGCTCGCGCTTCGCCGAGAACGGCCAGTGCCCCGTGAAGCCGATGAAGCCGGTCTTGCAGGGCGCGCGTATCGAGCGAGGCGAGCGCAGCGCGCAGCGCGGTTTCGTCTTCAGGCCACGCCGCCGCAAACGCCGCCTGCAATGCACGGCGCGCAGGCGCAACGGGCACGGCGTCGTCCCGGCCAAGCGGCTTACCGCGAAGATGAGCCCGCAGCAATTCACGCAGTTGCGTCATCGAGAAAGGCTTGCGCAACACGGCGGCAAATCCGCCCGATGATACGGCGAGGGGCGCCGCGTCATGCGTTCCGTCCGCCTCCCACCACGCCGTGCCCGCGATGACCGGCATGTCCAGACCGTTTGCACGCAAGGCGGCCAACAACCGCCGGCCGCCCATGTTGGGCATGCATAAATCGGTGATGACGAGATCGTAAGGACGGATGCGCGCCTGCTTCAGCGCGTCGATGCCGTCGGATGCGATATCGACGCATCGGCAGCCGAGCGCGTTGAGTTGATCGGCGAGAATGAAACGGGCAAGCGCATCATCGTCGACGACGAGAATGCGCACTTCGGATGGGGTATCTGTTTCGAGCGGATCTCGAGGATCAAGCATGGCGGGCCTCCCGTGGGGGCGGCGCACCCGGCCATCAGCCATCGGCCATCGACAATCAACGATCAACGATCGGCAGGCGCACCGCGAACGATCGGCGAAGGTAACGCGCGATCCGCACCCTGATGACCCTATTCGAAAAAAAGCGGACCGCGAGCCGGCTACCCTACCGCGTAACCCAGCCCGCGACCCGGACCGAAACTATCTCAGCGCGCGCTCGCGCCCGCGAACGAGCGGCCACTGCCGGAACACCCGGAATGCGACGAGGTTGCCGAATACGACGAGCGCCAAGCCCGCTCCGGCCGGCACCGACCACCGATATCCTTCGAAAACGGTCGATACCGCGAGCGCCACAAACGGGAACAGCACCGTGCAGTAGGCGGCGCGTTCGGGACCGATGCGCCCGACCAGCATCAGATAGGTCGTGAAGCCGATCACGGAGCCCGGCACGGCCAGGTAAGCCAGCGCGCCGAGGTAGCGCGGCGTCCATTCCGGCTGAAACGAGAAGCCCGCGGCGAGGCTGCCGAGCGTCAACACGCCGGCGCCGATCAGCATCGCCCAGCCGTTCGTGACGGCCGGATGCAGCCCCATCGATTGCATTCGGCTCGACAGCAGGTTGCCCACGGAAAAACACATCGTGCCGACGAGCGTAATGCCCAAGCCCAGCCACATCGTGCGATCGCCGACATGGCCCGCCATCTCCGGCGCGAACAGGCACAAGATGCCGGCGAGCCCGAGCACGGCGCCCACGATCGCGCTCGGCTGAAGCGCCCGGCCCATGAAGAGGCGTCCGTTGATGGCGTTGAACAGCGGCGCCGTGGAGAAGACGAC
>NZ_JBQCDN010000479.1:0-6769 GCF_051961175.1 Trinickia sp.
CGGGGGGGGCCCGGGTGCTTTTGTGGGGGGGCCCCCCGACGAAGTGGATTCGACCTTTCGTTTACGGCGATCGATGCTCAGCCTGCGAGCACCGGACGGCCCGAATGCGTCGAATGCGACGTCGCCGGCTGCTGCGCAAGCCGAGGCGTCGCGGCGCGCATCGACTGCGAGCGCGCATCGACGTGGAAGGCGGCGACGGCGGCATCGAGCTGCCCGGCTTGCTCCTCGAGCGAGGCTGCGGCGGCCGCGGCCTCTTCGACAAGCGCAGCGTTCTGCTGCGTCACGGAATCCATCTGCACAACGGCGCGGTTGATCTGCTCGATGCCCGTCGATTGTTCGCCCGATGCGGCGCTGATCTTGCCGATGATGTCGGTCACGCGATGCACGGCGGCCACCACCTGATCCATCGTTTCGCCCGCGCGGCCTACGAGCGCACTGCCGTTATGAACCTTGTCGGCCGATGCCGCGATCAGCGATTTGATTTCCTTCGCGGCGCTCGCGCTGCGCTGCGCGAGGCTGCGCACTTCGCCGGCCACCACGGCGAAGCCGCGGCCCTGCTCGCCGGCCCGTGCCGCTTCGACGGCTGCGTTCAGCGCGAGAATGTTCGTCTGGAACGCGATGCCTTCGATCACGCCGATGATGTCGCCGATCTGATGCGAGCTCGACGCGATGTCCTCCATCGTGCGCACGACGTCGCCCACCACTTCGCCCCCGCGCGCCGCCGTTTCCGACGCGTCGTGCGCAAGATCGCTCGCTTCGAGCGCATGCGCCGCATTGAGCTTCACGGTTGCCGTCAACTGCTCCATGCTCGAGGCTGTTTCCTGCAGCGAGGCCGCTTGCTGTTCGGTGCGCTGGGACAGATCGGCATTGCCCGTCGCGATCTCGCGCGCGCCGTGCATGATCGCTTCCGAACCGGTGCGCACACGAGAGACCGTTGCGACAAGCGCAGCCTGCATCGTTTGCAGGCCCACGAGCAGACGCCCCATTTCGTTGTGCTGATCGACCGAGATCGTGCCCGTCAGATCGCCCGACGCGATGCGTTCGAAATGGCGGATGACGGCATCGATCGGCCGCACGACCGCAGAGACGAGGGCCGTGCGTGCGAACAATCCGATCAGCAACGCGATGGCGGCGATGACCGCGGCGCCCGTCGCCAATCGATGGAAATTTGCCTGCGCGTCGGCGTAGCGGGCCTCCTGATGCGAGATCTGCAGCGCCTCGAGCTGGACGATCGCCGTTTCGTACTTTCCGTACAGATCGTTCGCGGTCTGCCCTTGAATGGTGCGGAACGTATTGAAATCGTTCTGCTCGAGCGCCTGAAACTCCGGCACGATCGCTTGTTGAACGAGGGCTGTGCGCGCGGTGGTCACCGCATCGGCCAGGCGCGTTTCATTCTCGTCGCGCGGTTTCTTCAGATACTCGGCCCACTGCGTGTCGCTGTCTTTCAGCACGCCGTGCGCTTTAGGCAGCAAGTCCTCCCCCGCCTTGCCCATCGAAAAGAGGGTCTCATAGCTGCCGAGCGCGAGCCGCACTTGCAGCATACGTTCGGAACTCGTTTTCAAATGCGTGAGCGCGGCCGTGTCGGTCGCGTACATTTGCTCGAGCGCCTGGTTGCTCTGTTGCAGGCCCAACATGCCGGCGGCCATGGCCGCCATCAGGGCGAGCGTATAGCCCGCAATCGTGAGCGTCAGCCCACCGCGAATCGTGAAACGTTTGAACATGGCATCGACGTGCGCGCTCGTGACGAGGCGTCGCACGGTCCCCTCCGTGGTGGTGGTAAAGCGCGCACATGCGGCTCTCTGGCGGAGCGTCGGAATGTCCCGGCCTGCTGCGAGAGGTCTGATCGGGCGCGTCGTGCGTGCGAAGGTTCTCGCGCAATCTAAGCGTTTCGCGGCGATTGCGCAATGGGCTGGAAGCATATAGTCATACTATCGACTTCCCCCACTCAAGTCCTTCCCGCTCCGTCCGTTAACACATAGGAGAGCCCAAGCATCGGCGGGGCCGCGCCCGCCCACGCACGTCGCCGTCACCTTGGCCGCGCGCGCGAAAAACGCCCGTGACTGACGTTCGGCCGTTCGCTATCATGGCCGCGATGGCGTGCGCCTTGCGAACCGATGCGGTTCGCCCATTCGATTGACGCGCACGCACCCCGTCGAAGGAGGAAAAAATATATGGGCATCGTCAAGGAGTTCAGGGAATTTGCCGTCAAGGGCAACGTGATGGATCTCGCCGTCGGTGTCATCATCGGCGGCGCGTTTTCGACCATCGTCACCTCGGTCGTCAAAGACCTGATCATGCCGCTTGTCGGTGTCGCCACGGGCGGGCTCGACTTCTCGAACAAGTTCATCCGGCTGGGCGACATCCCGCCATCGTTCAAGGGCAATCCCGATTCGTTCAAGGACTTGCAGACGGCCGGCGTGGCGGTATTCGGCTACGGCTCGTTCATCACGGCGCTGATCAACTTCCTGATTCTCGCCATCATCGTGTTCGGAATCGTCAAGTTCATGAACTCGCTGCGTCAGCCGAAGGAGGCTGCCTCGGCCGAACCGCCGCCCACACCTGAAGATGTGCTTCTACTTCGCGAGATTCGCGATTCGCTGAAGCAGCGCTGAAACCGCGCGCCGGCGCGGCCGCGGAACCGGCAGGCTCTGCGGCGCACTGCTCACCGCACTGCGCCGCCGCTCCCTTAGGGCCAAGTCGTACCGCCTTGTGTTTTCGCCTCGGCGGTGCGCTGAATCAGCACCTCGAGCTGCGAGAAGTTGACGGGCTTGGTCAGGTGCGTCGTGAATCCCGCCGCCAGGCAGCGCCGCACGTCTTCATCCGAGCCGTAGCCCGTCAGCGCAATAGCCGGCACCTGCGAATGCTGGCGCACCGTGCTCACGAAATCGAGCCCTGTCCCATCGGGTAGTCCGACATCACTGACGATCAAATCGAACGTCCGCGCATGCGTCGCGGCCAGCGCTTCGGCCACCGATGCGGCAACCGCCACGTCGTGCCCCAGCGAGCGCATCAAATGCGCCATCACGTCGGCCGTATCCACATGATCTTCCACCAGCAAAATGGCGATCCGCTCATCGGCCGCCACTGGCGCCGATGCGGCAGGCACCGGCTCTTGCGCGGGCGCGGAGGTGGTCGGCAGGGCGATCGCGAACGTCGCCCCGCAATGTGGGCCCGGACTGCGAGCGCTCACCGTGCCGCCGTGCGCGTCGGTCAGCGCCTTCGTAATGGCCAGGCCCAGCCCCAATCCGCCGAACTGCTGCGTCATGCGCTGGCTGCCTTGTTCGAAGGCGTTGAAGAGCTTGCCGATTTGATCGGGCGCGATACCGATGCCCGTATCTTCGATCTCGATCTCGATGCGCATACGGGCATCGCGGGTTCGGACGTAGATGTGGCCGCCGTCGGGCGTGAACTTCGCCGCGTTGCGCACGAGGTTCCACAACATCTGCTGCAGCCGCGCCGGATCGGCGAGCACGTAGTGGTTTTCGGCGCGTTTTTCGATGTGCACATCCAGTGCTTTGACTTGAATCTCGGCACGGAACAGTTCGAGCACACTATCGACGACATCGTGCACGTCGACCGTTTCCAGCGCGAGACGAAGCTTGCCATTGGCGACCCGCGTCAGGTCGAGCAAATCGTCGATGAGCCGAGCCTCGAGCTCGATGTTGCGGCGGATCATCTTCACGCTCGAATGCGCGGCGGCCGGCAGCTCGGGCATCGTCTCGAGTACACGCGTGCCCGCCAGCACCGGCGTAAGCGGCGTGCGCAGCTCGTGCGAGAGCATGGCGAGGAATCGATCTTTCGCGCGATTGGCCTCCTCGGCCGTCTGCCGTGCACATTGTTCGGCGGCGAGCAGCCGTTCGCGCTCCTCCATCGCCTCGCGTTGCGATTGGATATCGGTGCAGCTCGCGAACCATCTGCCCACGCGGCCGTTCGCATCGCGTACATCGGCAATGCGCATGTCGAACCAGCGGTACGAGCCGTCCGCCGCGCGCAGCCGCATTTCGTATCGATAATCGGCGTCAGCCGCCCCGCTCACGGCATCGAGCCACGACCGGCGCAGCGCCTGGCGATCCTCGGGATGCACCGCATCGAACCATCCGAGCCCACGCGAGCCCGCTTCATCGAGCCCCGTGTAGGCGTACCACTGTTTGGAAAAGAAATCGCACTCGCCCTGCGCATTGCTCGTGAACACAAGGTGCGGCAATGCTTCGGACAAGCTGCGGTAGTGCGCCTCGCGATCGCGTAAAAGCAATGCCTCCGCCGAGGCGCGCTGCAGCCTGACTTGCGCCAGCACGCGCTCGACCGCCTCGGGCAGATAGTCGAGGTAGCCACCCGATTTGGGCACGACATCGGAAATCCCCGCGCGCAGCGCCTCGATCACGCGCGATTCGTCGGTGAAGCCGGTCACGAGAATCGCGGGCAGCGTGGTGCCTTCGGCGCGCAGGCGCCGGAAGAAATCGAGCCCGGTTTCCGCGCTGTCGAGTTGATAGTCGAGCACGAGCAAATCGGGTGCGTCGGTCGAAAGCTGCGCGTGGGCCGCTTTGGCGCTGGGATAGGCGAAGACGCGGCAACCCGCGCGCTCGAGCGACTTGCGCGCAAGCCGCAAGATCCCCTCGTCGTCGTCAACGACGAGCACACGTGCACTCTCCTGTCGATAAACTTCGGTCATACTGGTCGTACTGGTCGCACTAGTCGATCACCGTGTTCTGTGTGGTGCCCGAGACGTCAGCCGAGCCGCAACGGCTGTTCGGGCAGTGTCACGTAAAACGTCGAGCCGGCGCCCTCCGCCGATTCGACCCACGCCTGCCCGCCGTGCCGCTCGGTCACGCGGCGCACCAACGCAAGCCCGATACCGTCGCCTTTGGCGCGGTCGCCATGCAGCCGCTGGAACGCGCTGAACATTTTCGGCATACACGCATCGGGAATCCCCAGGCCGTTGTCGCGCACGTAATACGTACGCATTCTAGGCGCTCTCTCGCCATCTACGCGCGGCGCTTGCTCCAGCGTGCCGATCTCGATCCGGCCCGCACGCGACGGATCGAGATAGTTGACGGCATTGCCAATCAGATTGGCGAAGATCTGCTCGATTGCGGTCGGATCACCCCAAACGGGCGGCAACTCGCTGACGGAAACGGTCGCGCCGCGTTCGACGATCGCCTGATGCAGCGATTCGACCACCCGTGCCACCGCCCGCGCCACACTGACCCGCTGCCATTGGTATTCGAGCCGGCCCGCACGCGAAATGCGCAGCAGCGCATCGATGATCGAGGCCGAGCGCGTGACGGCGGTGCGCAAAAAGTGCAGCGCCTCGTTCAGGTTTCCATCGAGCACCCGCGTGATGCGCGTGCGTTCGGTATCGGGCACATGGGCCGTATCGAGCATCGTACGCAACTCGTCGCAAGACACTTGCAGCTCGCGCGAAAACCCTTGCAGGTTGACGAGCGGCGACCGCAAGTCATGCGACACGCTGTAGATGAACATGTCGTTGTCCTGCTTTTGCTGACGCAGATTATCGTTCACTTGCGTCAGTTCCTGTGCGCGCGCTTCGAGTGTCGCTTGCAGCGCGGCCTGATCGTGCTCCGATTCCGTGAGCCGGGTGCTCGTCCGGTGCAGCGCCGCATCGAGGTCTGCCAGTTCGTCGTTGCCGGCCAGCGGCGCGCCAAGCGCCTGGCCGCGGCCAAGCCGTTGGGCATTCGCAGTCAGCGTGCGCAGGCGCCGTCCGATGTTGCCCGCGAACGCGAGCGCCGCGATCGCCCAGATCAGCATCGATCCCGCAATGGCCGCGATCAGCGCGTAACGCTGACGCTCGCGCGTCGCCGCCAGTTCCGTGCTGCGTTCGGTATCGAGCCGTGATTCGTCCGAGACGAATGCGCCAAGTTCATCTCGAAAGGTCCGGATCTCCGGCGGCAACGCCGCGTCGTCGAATGAGGACAGTTGAACGTGCTGCGCATCGTGCAGCGCGGCATAAATGCGCTCGGTCTGTGCGCGATAGGCCGCGACCGCCTCGCGCATCCGCCGCACGCGCTCCACTTGAAGGGGGTCGTCCGCGACAAGCTTTTCGAGCCGCGACAGCCGATCGCCCAGGTCGACCCATACCACTTGCCGGTCGATGAACGAGGCATCGCTGAGAATCAGCCCCGCGCGCACACGCGCGGCCTCACGCAGAAGCGGATCGACGATCACCGATGCCTGGTAGAGCACCTGCTTGCTGTGCGACGCCCATTGCGCCGCCCGCGTTGCCTGCTCCTGTGTCTTCGACAACATGCCGACGAGCGCGAGCTCGATCAAGCTCGGCACGGCAATCAGCAGCAGCCCCTTCGTGAATAGTTTCATGCGTCCTTGGCGGCCCCTCGGAGGCGCGTTCCGCGCGCTGGCGCGGCACGGCGCTTGCATTGCACGACGTGCAAGAGTGAAACCGGACCATTATCCGTGCTGTTTCGAGATATTTCAACGGACGATATAGAGGCGCGCGTGCGCACAGAAATTGGCATTTTTTATGAGTTGGGCCAGCACGTGGACGAAACTCGGGCCTATTATTGCCATAGATGTCGAGCGCCGTGCGGCATCGATGATGCGCGGCTTCGATATGACCGCCTACGTGCGTCGGGAACGCGTGCCGAATGGTGCGCGCTCGTGAATGCGACGATTTCGTATGCTATAAAAGATTGGACGTGCGGCGCGCGAGAGCCGGGAGTGGTCGCATGAGGACGCTGTGTTTCTTGCAACTCTTTTTCAGGCGAATGTTTATGTCCTTCCCGAGAAAGCGCAG